>DATEML010000290.1:0-26432 GCA_035275585.1 Steroidobacteraceae bacterium
AGGGCGAGGAGTCGGTGCGCATCAGCCGCTATCCGGCCGGCGGCAACGCCGCGCCGGTCGTGCATTACGCGCCCGCGCCGATGGCGCCTGTCGCAGCGGCACCGCTGGCTGCACCCGCGGCCGCGCCGGCCGCCGCAGCTCCCGCGACGGCTGGACCGGCTGTTGCCGCGAAGGCGGATCACACCGTCACGGCGCCGATGGTCGGCACGTTCTATGCCGCCGCGACCCCGGGCGCCAAGTCGTTCGTCGACATCGGCAGCGAAGTGAACGTCGGCGACACGCTGTGCATCATCGAAGCCATGAAGATGATGAACCAGATCGAATCGGACAAATCGGGACGCGTCACCGCGATCCTGGTGAAGAACGGCGACCCGGTCGAGTTCGGCCAGCCGTTGTTCATCATCGAATAACAAGCACTCCATGCTGGAAAAAGTAGTCATCGCCAATCGCGGCGAAATCGCGCTTCGCATCCTGCGCGCGTGCCGCGAGCTGGGCATCAAGACCGTCGCCGTGCACTCCACGGCCGACTTCAACCAGAAGCACGTGCTGCTCGCGGACGAGAGCGTGTGCATCGGTCCGCCGCCCTCCAAGGACAGCTACCTCAACATGCCGGCGATCATCAGCGCCGCCGAGGTCACCGATTCCGTCGCGATCCATCCGGGTTACGGCTTCCTGTCGGAGAACGCCGATTTCGCCGAGCGCGTCGAGAAGAGCGGCTTCATCTTCGTCGGCCCGAAGCCGGAAACGATCCGCCAGATGGGCGACAAGGTCTCGGCCATCAAGATCATGAAGGCTGCCGGCGTGCCCTGCGTGCCGGGCTCGGACGGGCCGCTCGGCAACGCGCCCGAAGAGAACTTCCGCATTGCGCGCGAGCTCGGCTATCCCGTGATCATCAAGGCCTCGGGCGGCGGCGGCGGCCGCGGCATGCGCGTCGTGCACACGGACGCCACGCTGCTGAACGCCATCAACGTCACGCAGGGCGAGGCGCTCGCGGCCTTCGGCAACGCCGAGGTCTACATGGAGAAGTTCCTGGAAAAGCCGCGCCACATCGAGATCCAGGTGCTCGCCGATCACTACGGCAACGTCATTCACCTGGGCGAGCGCGACTGCTCCCTGCAGCGCCGTCACCAGAAGGTCATCGAAGAGGCGCCGGCGCCGGGCATCACGCCGAAACAGCGCAAGACGATCGGCGACCGCTGCATCGAGGCCTGTCGTGCGGTGGGCTATCGCGGCGCGGGCACGCTGGAATTTCTGTATCAGGACGGCGAGTTCTACTTCATCGAGATGAACACGCGCGTGCAGGTCGAGCATCCCGTGACCGAGCAGGTCACCGGCATCGACATCGTCAAGGCGCAGCTGCGCATCGCGGGCGGCGAGCGCCTGCAGTGGACGCAGAACGACATCGTGATCCGCGGCCACGCGATCGAGTGCCGCATCAACGCCGAGGATCCGAAGGGATTCATTCCTTCGCCCGGCCCGGTGAAGCTGTTCCACGCGCCGGGTGGCCCGGGCATCCGCGTCGACAGCCATCTGTACAGCGGCTACACCGTGCCGCCGTACTACGATTCGATGATCGGCAAAATCATCGCCTACGGCGAGGACCGCGACACGGCGATCGCGCGCATGAAGAACGCGCTGTCGGAAATGGTCATCGAGGGCATCAAGACCAACATCCCGCTGCACCAGGAGATCTTCAACCACGCGGCGTTCAAGGCCGGCGGACTGGACATTCACTACCTGGAACGCCGGCTCGGAATCAAGTGAAGTGACGGCGCGATGCCGTTCCTGCAACTGACGCTGCCCATCGGCTCGGCCGATCCCGCGCCCTTCGAGGACGCGCTGCTGGACGCGGGCGCGGAGTCGATCACGCTCGAGGATGCCGGTGACGATCCCGTGCTGGAGCCGGCGCCCGGTTCTACGCCGCTGTGGCCGCACGTTCGCATCAAGGCGCTGTTCGCTGCGAGCGCCGATCCCGATGCGCTGCGCGCGTCCTTCCCCGGCGCGACTTTCGAGCACATCGCCGATCGCGCCTGGGAGCGCGAATGGCTGAAAGACTTCCGCCCGATGCGATTCGGGCAACGGCTGTGGATCTGTCCCGGCGGTCAGCGTGCGCCGCTCGACGAGTCGGTCGCCGCGCCGTGCCTTATCGAGCTCGATCCGGGGCTGGCGTTCGGTACCGGCACACATCCGACGACTGCGCTGTGCCTCGAATGGCTCGACGCCGCACAGCTGCAGGGCAGGTTCGTAATCGACTACGGCTGCGGATCCGGGGTGCTCGCGATCGCGGCACTGAAACTCGGCGCCGCTGGCGCGCTTGCCATCGACATCGACCCGCAGGCGCTGCTTGCCACGCGTGACAACGCTGCGCGCAACGGGGTCGCCGAGCGTCTCCTCGTGGCTGCTCCGGACCGAGCGCAGCACCCGCCTGCGGACGTTCTGCTGGCGAACATCCTGGCTGAGCCGCTCGTGGAGCTGGCGCCGGCCTTTGCGGAGCGCGTAGCCGTCGGCGGCAGCATAGTGCTGTCCGGCATTCTGCAGAGCCAGGCAGCGCCCGTAGCAAGCCGCTATGCCGCATGGTTTGATATGCGTCCCGCGACTACGCGCGATGACTGGGCGCTCTTGTACGGCGTGCGACGCTCCTGATGCTCACTCAGTGTCCGAACTGCCAGACCACCTTCCGGGTCACGACGGAGATCCTCCGCGTGGCCGACGGACAGGTGCGCTGCGGCCGGTGCCAGACGCAGTTCGACGCACTGGAACGATTGATCGACGAGCGCGAGGCTGCGCAAGGTCGAGCGGAGCGGGCCGAACGTGACCGGGCGGCAGCGGCGCTGCCTGGGGAGACCCCGCGGGACATCGAGGTCGAAGAGTCCGCCACTCAGGAGGACATCACGCTCGAAGGCCGTCACATCGAGATCAGCGGGCGCTATCGCCTGCCCGACAACCTGCGCGGCGAGCCACAGATCCGCGAGGAGACGGTCGAGGAGTGGGTCGAGATCGACGACATCGACGAGGCCACCGACGACGCAGCAGCGACCGAGCCGGGCGAGATCGAAGTCGACGAGTACGAAGCGCACGAGTCCGAGGAAGAGGAAGCGGAGCAGGTCTACGAAGAAGTTGCGGACCAACCCGAGCCTGAAATGGATCTGCTGGCAGCGCCGCCGCGGCCTGCAGTCGCGCCCGTGTGGAAGATTCTCGCGGGACCGCTCGTGCTGCTGCTGGCGATTCAGTTCATGCACACCTACCGGCACGCGCTGGCGCGCCATCCGCGCCTCGGACCTGCGATCGTCAGCCTGTACGGTGCAATGGGCGCCAACCTGCAGCCCGATTGGGACCTGCACGCGTACCAGATCCTGCAGTGGCATCTCGGTTCGGATCCAGCGATGCCCGGCACGCTCAAGGTGCGCGCCAGCCTCAAGAACGTCGCGGGCTTCGCGCAGCCGTATCCGCTGCTGAAGCTGGTGCTCGAAGATCGCTGGGGCGAGCGAGTGCGCGAGCGCGAGTTCGAGCCGACCGAGTATCTGGATCCGACCACGGCGCCGGATCGCCTGCTCGCGCCTTCGCAGCAGGCCACCGCGACAGTCTCGATCGTCGATCCCGGCCCCGACGCCGAAGGCTTTCGCTTCGACGTGTGCCTGCGCGGCCGGCAGGGCATCGTCTGCGCGGCCGACGTGCCGGAACGCAAGTGAGCGGCGCCCGGCACCAGTGACTTGCATGCGCATCGGACCTTACGTATTGCCGAACAATCTCGCGCTCGCGCCGATGGCCGGCGTGACCGACCTGCCGTTCCGCCTGCTGTGCCGGCGCATGGGCGCAGGCATCGCGGCCGGCGAGATGCTCACCAGCGACGTGCGCTTGTGGCACACGGAAAAATCGCGACGACGCATGGATCACACCGGCGAAGCGGAACCGCGCGTCGTGCAGATCGCGGGCGGCGACCCGCAGATGATGGCGGAGGCCGCGCAGCGCAACGCCGACGCCGGCGCGCAGATCATCGACATCAACATGGGCTGTCCCGCGAAGAAGGTCTGCAACAAGGCTGCGGGCTCCGCGCTGATGCGAGACGAGCCGCTGGTCCGGCAGATTCTCGAAGCAGTTGTCAATGCGGTGTCGGTGCCAGTGACGCTGAAGATGCGCACGGGCTGGGACCCGGAGCATCGCAACGGCGTCGCGATCGCCCGGATGGCCGAAGCGATCGGCATCCAGGCGCTGGCGGTTCACGGCCGCACGCGCGCGTGCATGTATCGCGGCGCGGCCGAGTACGAAACGATCCGCACGATCAAGCAAAGTGTGTCGATTCCGATTTTCGCCAATGGCGACATCGACTCACCGTACAAAGCGAAGCTCGTACTTGAACAAACGGGCGCAGACGGACTGATGGTAGGACGCAACGCACAAGGTCGGCCGTGGATCTTTCGCGAGATCGATGCATATCTGCGCACGTCCGTCGTGAGCGCCGCGCCTTCACTCGCGGAAGTACGTGATATCATGCTCGCCCATTTGCGCGACCTGCATGCCTTTTATGGGGAAGAGGCCGGAGTCAGGGTCGCGCGCAAACACATCGACTGGTATGCGCGAGGTCGTGCCGCAGGACACGCTTTACGTCATGCCGTGATGCAGGCTGAAGACGCGCAGACGCAGCTCGCACGCGCCAGCGCGTATTTCGAAGCGCTGGAGCACGCACAGCAAGCGCAGCTCGAAGACGCAGCCTGACTCATCGGCAGAACCGGGCGGACACGACCTTGGCTGGTGAGACTTTATGGCGCCGAGAAAAAAAACTAGAGCTCGTCGAGAGCCGATCGCACGGCCCGCACCGCGCGCCCTGCCGCTGCGCACGATGGCCGCGGAGGCGCTCGAGTCCTACTTCGCGACCTTGAACGGGCACAAGCCCGCGCAGCTCTACGACCTGGTGCTGCGCGAAGTGGAGGAGCCGCTGTTCAAGGCGGTGCTGGAATACGTCGAAGGCAACCAGAGCCGCGCCGCCGACGTGCTAGGCATCAATCGCGGCACGCTGCGCAAGAAGCTCAAGACCTACGGTTTGGCGCAATGAGGCCGATCCGCCGAGCGCTGCTCAGCGTTTCCAACAAGGACGGCCTCATCGAGCTTGCGCAGGCGCTGCAGCGCCGCGGCGTAGCGCTGCTCTCCACCGGCGGGACGGCGACGCTGCTCGAGCGCAGCGGCGTCCCAGTCACGCAGGTCTCCAGCCACACGGGCTTCCCCGAAATCATGGACGGCCGCGTCAAGACGCTGCATCCGAAGATTCATGGCGGCTTGCTCGGGCGCCGCGACATCGACGACGCGGTCATGCAGGCGCACGGCATCGAGCCGATCGACCTGCTGGTCGTCAATCTCTACCCGTTCGCCGCTACCGTCGCCAGGGCAGACTGCACCTACGAGGACGCGATCGAGAACATCGACATCGGCGGCCCGGCGATGGTGCGCGCTGCAGCGAAGAATCACGACCGCGTCGCGGTGATCGTCGATCCGCTCGACTATGCCGCGGTGCTGGATGAGCTGGAGCGCAACGCGGGCGCGCTGTCGGAGCCGACGCGCAAGCGTCTTGCAGCGAAGGCGTTCGCGCACACGGCGAGTTACGACTCGGCGGTTGCCAGTTACCTGGCGCGCGTCAACGCAGGCGGCGGCGACTTTCCGCACTCGCTGGCGTTGCATTTCCAGAAGCGCCTGGACCTGCGCTACGGCGAGAATCCGCATCAGACGGCGGCGTTCTACAGCGTCGCGGATGCGCAGGGCGCGAGCATCGGCTCCGCGAAACAGCTGCAGGGCCGCACGCTGTCGTACAACAACATCGCGGACGGCGACACTGCCTTCGAATGCGTGCGGCAGTTCGCGGATCCGGCCTGCGTCATCGTCAAACACGCCAATCCGTGCGGCGTAGCAGTCGCAAATGACACGCTCTCGGCCTATGACCGGGCGTTCAAGACAGATCCCACGTCCGCCTATGGCGGCATCATCGCGTTCAACCGCGCGCTGACGGCCGATACGGCGCGCGCCATCATCGAGCGCCAGTTCGTCGAGCTGATCATCGTTCCGGCGATCGATGCCGACGCGCTCGAGCTGTGCGCGCGCAAAGAGAACGTGCGTGTGCTGGTAACCGACGGCCTGGCGCCGAGCAACGGCCGATACGAGTACCGCAGCGTCGATGGCGGCCTGCTGGTGCAGACGCGCGACCTGGGTATGGTGAGCAAGGGCGATCTCAAGGTCGTCACGAAGCGCCAACCCACCGCGGCCGAGCTCGACGACCTGCTGTTCGCGTGGCAGGTGTGCAAGTACGTCAAGTCGAACGCCATCGTCTACGCGAAGGAGCGCATGACGATCGGTGTCGGCGCCGGCCAGATGAGCCGCGTCGTGTCGAGCCGCATCGCCGCGATGAAAGCGAAGGACGAGGGGCTGACAGTGGCCGGCGCGGTGATGGCCTCGGACGCGTTCTTCCCGTTCCGCGACGGCCTCGACGTCGCCGCGGAGTTCGGCATCAAGGCAGTGATCCAGCCCGGCGGCTCGGTGCGCGACAACGAAGTCATCGCCGCGGCCGACGAGCACGGCATCGCCATGGTGCTCACCGGCATGCGGCATTTCAGGCACTGATGAAGGTTCTCATTCTTGGCGGCGGCGGTCGTGAGCATGCGCTCGCATGGAAGGCTGCGCAGTCGCCACGCGTCGAGCAGGTCTACGTCGCACCCGGCAACGCCGGCACTGCACTGGAGCCGCGCGTTGCGAATGTGGCAATCGCGGCCGACGACATTGCAGCGCTCGTGGACTTCGCACGCGGCGAGCGGATCGACCTGACGATCGTCGGACCCGAAACGCCGCTCGTGATCGGCGTCACGGACGCGTTCGAGGCCGCTGGCCTGCGCTGCTTCGGCCCGCGACGACTCGCCGCGCGGCTGGAGGGTTCGAAGGCCTTCACCAAGGAGTTCCTCAGCCGCCATCGTATTCCGACTGCTGCCTACGCCACGTTCACGCGAGACACCTTCGACGCGGCGTGGGTGCGCGCGCAGCGCGCGCCGCTGGTCGTGAAAGCGGACGGCCTCGCGGCCGGCAAGGGCGTGATCATCTGCGAGACGACCGACGAAGCGATCAGCTCGGCGCAGGCGATGTTCTCCGGGCAGTTCGGCGCCGCCGGCAGCACGGTCGTGATCGAAGAGTTCCTGCGCGGCGAGGAAGCGAGCTTCATAGCGGTCGTCAGCGGCGAACACATCCTGCCGCTCGCGACTTCGCAGGATCACAAGCGTCGCGACGACGGCGACCGCGGACCGAACACCGGCGGCATGGGCGCCTATTCGCCGGCGCCGGTCGTCACCGAGGAAATCCACCGGCGCGTGATGCGCGAAGTCATGCAGCCCACGGTGCGCGGCCTGATCGCGGACGGCACTCCGTACATCGGCTTCCTGTACGCCGGCCTGATGATCGCGCCCGACGGCACGCCGAACGTCCTCGAGTTCAATTGCCGCTTCGGCGATCCCGAGACGCAGCCGATCATGATGCGGCTGGCCTCGGACCTGACGCTGCTGTGCGAGGCCGCGCTCGACGGCAGGCTGGATCGCACCGATGCGAAGTGGGACGCACGCGCGTCGCTGGGTGTCGTGCTGGCAGCGGGCGGCTATCCGGATTCGGTTCGCAAGGGCGACGAGATCCACGGGCTGGAGGCGGCGGCCCGGCTGCCCGGCAAGGTCTTCCACGCCGGCACGCAGCTCGCGAACGGTAAGGTCGTCACGAACGGCGGCCGCGTACTGTGCGCGGTCGGCCTGGGCGCGAACGTCAGCGAGGCGCAGCGCGCTGCTTATGCGCTGTGCGAGCAGATCCGGTGGGACGGCGTGCAATATCGCCGCGATATCGGGTATCGGGCGATCGAGAGAGAAAGAATGTCAGGCTGAAGCCTGACTCCTCTTCAAATCCACTTCGAACGTCACCGTGAGCCCGCCCTGCGCAGTCTCGAAGCTGTGCTCGATCCCCTCCTTGCTCGGCACCGCCTCGGCCAGCGCTTGCAGCTGTGAGTGGGGAATCGCTATCCAGATGCCGGTCGGGTCGCTGTCGAGCTGCCACGTCTCGAGCGCCGCGGGCCGCACGTTCACGCGGAATCTGCGATCGCGCGGCAGGCACAACTCGAGCGCGAGTGCGCGTCCCGTCAGCAGCTGCTGCAGCTCGGCCGCAGTGGCGCGGCAGCGAATGGCCTGCTCCGAGAACCGCACGTTCATGCGATGAATTATTCCTCGGCGCCGGGCCGGACGCGAGCGATCAGTCGTCGTCGACGACGATGACGGCCGCGTGCGAGCGCTCGCCGAGCGTCACGCCCGACTGCGCGGGCTCGATCTCGACCAGGAACACTTCGGTGTTCTCGACGACGGCGTCGGAGACGAGCGGGATCGTCAGCGTCGCCGTGCTCGCGCCGGCGGGAATCTCTTCGGTACCCGGCCCGATGCCCGCGAAATCCGTGCCCTGCTCCGCCGAGTTGCTGCGCAGGCTCCAGCGGAATCTCACGGCCTGCTCCTTCGAGCCGTGGCGCTCGACCACGATCCGCACCGAGCCGTCACTCTCGGTCGCAACGTACGTGTCCTTGTCGAACTCCAGCACGACCGGGCCGACTGCCGTCGGGGCCGGACGTTGCGTGGTCGCCCCGGCAGCCGGCTTCTTGGTAGCTGGCGCCTCCACGGGCTTCTTCTGCGCTTTCGATGCTGCCGATTGCGGCTGCGGCGGCGGCGTGGCAGCAGGAGCTTCATTGCTGCTCTCGACCTGGTCCGCACTCGCATCCGCCGCCGGCGCATTCTCCGGCGCGGTGCGCTGGGGAGCGTGCTCAGTCGGGGATGCAGGACGGGTCGGCAGCGGGTTGCGCTCCAGGTAAACGAATCCGGCAGCTGCTGCAGCGACCATCAGCAGGAACACCAGGAGTCCGAGTGCGCGCCGACGCCACTGACCGCGGCCGTCGTAGGCAACCAGCGCTTCGGGCGGCACGAGACGGTTGGGCTCTTCCCCGCATGCGAGCCCGGCGAGCAGGTCGACGACATCGATCTTGCGCTCGCCGCGACCCCACAACAGTGCGCGATTGAGGGTCTGCATCTGCTTGCGGGTCAAACCGGGAATGTTGCGCGGTCGTCGCCCGTTGGCGCGCGCGAGCACCGCGGACCGGCCGCCGAACGGATGCTGGCCGGACAGCAGCTCGTACGCGATGCACGCGAGGCTGTAGACATCGTCGCTCGGGTGAGGCTCGCTGCCATTCACGCGCTCGATGCTGGCATAGGCGGGCGCGCTGGCCGGTACAGCGTCGAGCGGCGAAGCGCTGTGCAGGTCGAGCGGACGGTGTCGCGCGAAGCCGAAGTCCAGCACGCGCACTTCGCCCGTCGACGTGATCATGATGTTGCGCGGCTTGAGGTCCGCATGGACGACGTCGCGACGGTGCGCGTGTGCCAGCGCCGCGCCGACGCTGCTGATGATTGCCATCGCGTGCTTGCGCTGCATCGGCCCGCGCAGACGCAACATGATGTCGGCGAGCAGCTCCCCCTGGAGCAATTCCATGACGATGAAATTCGTGCCGCCGTCCTTGTCCAGGTCGAACACGCTGACGATGTTCGGATGCGACAGCGACTGGGCCTGGTGGAATTCGCGCTCCAGCTCCGCCAGCGCCTCCGGACGATTCTGGTAGTCGAGCTTGAGCACCTTGACCGCTACGTAGCGCGCCATTTCGGCAAGGTGCGCGCGATGCCGATCGAGCGCCTTGTAGACGGTGCCGCTGTTGCCGCGGCCCAGCACCGACAGCAGCTCGTAGCGATCACGCAGGATGTCCTTCGGCGTTGCATCCCTCGGTTGCGGCCTGCGTGGCGCCTGCTGCTGCGCTTCCTCGCGCGCCTGCGGCGTCGGCGGACGCGTCGGCGGGTCGAAATCGCGGCGGAACAGCGTGGGATCGACGAACGACGGCTCGACGTCCGCCGTCTGCGGCTCGTTCTCGGCGATGAGCTTGCGCCAGCGCGAGCCCGTAGTGTCGAGCGTCGCCTCGGTCGGATCGCGCGGCGGCGCTCCAGTCTGATTGGCGTTGCCGAACACCAGTTGCGCGATGTCGGACTTCAGCGTGCGCGCCAGCGCGCTGTCGATCTTCCCGCGGCGCTGGTATTGGTCGAGCAGCGCCAGCGCGTCCCAGGGCGCGTCCGGGTTGCTGCGGCAGACGGACAGGAAGGACTCCTGCATGTCGGCGCGGTCGCAGCGGCCGCTGGCATAGTCCTCCAGCCAGCTGGTGAGCACGCGACGCGCATCACCGTCGTCAGCAGTTTCCTTGTCTATGGACACGCTCATGACCGTAGGTTGATTTCCGGGCAAGTGGTTGCGGCATGGCGCGCCAGGCTCAGGGCAACGGCTTTTCCATACGGAAGTCGTCCATGACGAAGCCGCCCCCGATGTCGATCACCAGGTCCGCAGCGATCCGGAATCCCAGGCGCTCGTAAGCCTGCACAGCCGGGTTTCCTTTGTTTACGGTCAGCCATAGCAGCTTCAGACCGCGGCGACGGGCAAGCTGCTCAATGAACTCCATGCAAACCCTGCCGGTTCCCGCACCGCGGGCGTCGCGTAACAGATACAACTTGCTGAGAAACAGGCTGTTGTCCGCCGGCTGGGGCTGCACGGCGCAGTAGCCGATGCTGCGCCCGTCGCGCTCGGTCAGAAAGTACTCGTAGCCTTCGCGCACTTGCCCGGCCATGGCCCCGCTGCTTTGGAATTTCGACACCATGTAGTCGACCTGGGCGCGGCCGATCAACGGCACGTAGTACTCGTCCCAGATCTCGCGCGCAAGCCCGGCGACGACCTCGAATTGCGCCGGCGTCGTGACTGGTACGAATTGCAGGAGGCTGCTCATAGGGGTCGGGCGCGGCCATTCTGCGCGAAGGCGCGCCTCGGCAACGTTATTTCCTGAGCTCCTGCTGCAGGCGCTGGTCGTCGAGCGCTCCGCACCATTTCGCGACGACGACGGTCGCAACGCCGTTGCCGACCAGGTTCGTCAGGGCGCGCGCCTCCGACATGAACCGGTCGATGCCAAGGATGAGGGCTACGGCGGTCACCGGCAATGTACCAACGGCGGACAGCGTTGCCGCCAGAACTATGAAACCGCTGCCGGTGACGCCAGCCGCCCCCTTGGAGGTCAGCAGCAGCACCGTCAGCAGCGTGAGCTGGTCGAGCAGCGTCAGCGGCGTATTGGTCGCCTGGGCGATGAACACGGCCGCCATGGTCAGGTAGATCGACGTGCCGTCGAGGTTGAACGAGTAGCCGGTCGGGATCACCAGGCCGACGACCGGCTTGGCGCAGCCGGCGTTCTCCATCTTCACCAGCATGCGCGGCAGCACCGACTCCGACGACGACGTGCCGAGCACGATCAGCAGCTCGTCGCGCAGGTAACGCACGAAGCGGAAAATGCTGAAGCCGTGCAGGCGCGCGATGCTGCCGAGCACGACGAAGATGAAGATGAGACAGGTGGCGTAGAAGCACGCCATCAGCAGGCCGAGCGACTTGAGCGCGCCGAAGCCGTACTTGCCGATCACGAAGGCCATCGCGCCGAACGCACCGATCGGCGCGAGCAGCATGATCACGCCGACGATGCGGAACAGCACGTGCGACAGCCGATCGATGAAGTCGTAGACCGGGCGCCCGCGCTCGCCTACGGCGTGCAGCGCAAAGCCGAACAGCAGTGAGATCAGCAGCACCTGCAGGATGTCGCCCTTGGCAAACGCGTCGAAGACGGTCGTCGGGATGACGTTCAGCAGGAAGTCCGTGATGCTCTGCTGCTCGGCCGCGTGCACGTACGACTCGATCGACTTCGCATCGAGCGTGCCGACGTCGACGTTCATGCCGACGCCCGGTTTCACCAGATTGACGATCACCAGCCCGACGATCAGCGACAGCGTGCTGACGACCTCGAAGTACACGAGCGCGAGCACGCCGGTCTTGCCGACGGCCTTCATGCTCTCCATGCCGGCGATGCCGGTCACGACCGTGCAGAAAATGATCGGCGCGATCACCATTTTGATGAGCTTGATGAAGGCGTCGCCGAGCGGCTTGAGCTGCGCCGCCGTGTCCGGCGCGAAATAGCCGAGCGCTATGCCGATCGCGATGGCGATCAGCACCTGGACGTAGAGCGATTTGTAGAGCGGCGCGGACGGCGCGGCGGCTGACTGCACGGAAAGGGGTCTCGGCATCGTTGTTTTCGTCGAGGCCAAGGCTAGCATCAGAGTCGGGCTAAAGCTGCTGCGCAAGGATGCGCGAATGGCCCGGGCGCAGGATGCGCTGGAGGGCCCCGACCTGCGGCGATCTGCAGGGCGGTCAGCCGCGCTCGGGAGCGGCCAGGCGGGTCGCAGCGGTGCCCGGCGTGCCGTTCACCCAGATGCGGCCCTCGCGCGCGTCCATGCGGACGACGACACCCAGCTCGCGTCGAAACTCTTTGCACTCCACCGGCAGGCGCGCATCGGAGAAATACGCCTTCGCCAGATCGATCACCGTCGCCGCCGGACCCTCCATTGCCGGCTGCTGCGGAGTGTGGCCGAAGATGCTGACGCGCCAGCTCTGCTTGCGTGCGCCCGCAGAGCGCAGCTCCTTGCAGAAGCGGTCCATGAGCATCAGATCGGAGCTGAGCGTGTTGTCCGTCAGGTCGATCGGCTCGCTGCCGCTGGTCGCGACATAGCGCAGATGCAGTAGGCCGCCGACCGCCTGCGTGTCATCGAACAGGCAGACGGCCAGCGCGGCTCGCAGCTCGGAGACCAGCAACAGCGGTTCGCGGGTGATGCGGAAAGCATCGGGCTCGACCACGATTTCTTGGGGGGTTGGCACCATGCAGCCGCGATGATGCCGGGTCCGGCGAAAGCAATTGTGTGGAACGCATCACGGAATCGCCCGGAAAGCCGTGGATTGCCCGGACCTGACATTTTTGGCCCGCCACTGTCATTGTTTGGCGACGTCGGTCGGCGCAGAACGCGTGCCACCAAAGGTGAGCGAGCGTGTCGCGATGAACACTTCGCGCAGAAACAGCAGCAGCGCCGCCGCCAGGCTCAGCAGCGCGATCACGAATGTGACTGCGATCGGCGCGGCGAGCTCGATGCGCAGCAACGCGCTCACGAACAGTGCCGCGACCACCAGGGAAACGAGCAAGCCGCTCAGCACGCACAAGGCGATCGCACGGTTGATCAGCGTGGCGCGTCTCGAGAGCACGCGCAGCCGTGCATGCAGCTCGCGTGAATGGTCCGCCGTCGCCGTAAGCAGCCGATCTTCCATGAGGCGCGCGCGGTCGATGATCCGGCCGATGCGGCTGGCCAGCACATTCAGCGTGGCTCCGACACCGGCGATCAGGAACACCGGCGCCACGGCCGCCTGAATGACCTGTGCAATGCTGGCGACATGCGAGGAAGCATCCATGGCGGAAACCTTACACGAGCGTTGCAACCCTGGGCAGGCGGACCGCATCCAATCGGGCATGAAGGCCCCATGAGATCGCATGGGGAATGGAGGACTTTCGATGAAAACCCTGTGTCTCGCGCTCCTGGCCTGCCTGCCGCTCGCGGCGTTCGCTGGCGGCCTTTCCAAGGTGAACGGCTCGGTGCGCGTCGAGGCCGGCCAGACCGCCGGCGACGTGTCGACCGTCAACGGCTCGGTGACGATCGAGGAAGGCGCCACTGCCGAGGATGTCGACACGGTGAATGGCTCCATCACCATCGAGCGCAACACGACGGTCAAGAGCGTCGAGAGCGTCAACGGCGGGATCTCGCTGGGTGAGGACGCCAAAGCGTCCAGTGTGGAAACGGTGAACGGCAAGATGAAGCTCGCCGAACGCGCGCAGGTCAGCGGTGACGTCTCCGCCGTGAACGGCTCAGCTGATCTCGCCAAGGGTGCGGACGTCCACGGCCAACTGTCGAACGTCAACGGCAAGATGACGATCGCCGGGGCGCACGTCGGCCGTGGATTGAAGACGGTCAACGGCGACATCAACGTCGGGGCCGACTCGCGCATCGAGGGCGGTATCTATGTCGAGAAGCCGAACCAGAACTGGTCCACCGGCAAGCGCCACATCCCTCGCATCGTCATCGGTCCGGGCGCCGTGGTCGAAGGCCGGCTGCGCTTCGAGCACGAGGTGGAACTGCTGGTGAGCGATCGCGCCAAGATCGGCAACGTCGAAGGCGCGAAAGCGGTCACGTTCTCGGGCGACGAGCCCTGACGGGTGCCGGGAGAGAAGAACCGGGGGAAACTCAGCGCTGCAACAACTGCGATTGCTGCACTGCTGAGTTTTCCCTTTATTTTTCTCCCGGCACCGACCAGGCGAGCGCCGCCACCACTTCCGAGTGCAGCGGGCGATTCGCGGCGATGATCACCTCGCTCGCGCGGTCGGCCGGTCCGCCCGACCAATCCGTGATGACGCCACCCGCGCCCTGCACGATCGGAATCAGCGCCTGCACGTCCCACGGCTTCAGACCGGCCTCCACGACCAGGTCCGCCCAGCCGCCCGCGACCAGGCACGGCGTGTAGCAATCGCCGCCGAAGCGCACCGAGCGTGCTCGAGGCGCGAGCCGTGCAAACGCTTGCTCGTGCGCGGCGCCGGCAAACATCGTCGGGTCCGTCGCACAGACGGTTACATCTGCCAGTCGTGAGGCTGCGCGCGCGGTCAGTCGCACCGTCGAAGTCCCGTGGCGCAGCTCGGACCCTGCCGCGGATCCGATGAATGTTTCGCCCGTATAGGGCTGGCGCATCAGGCCGACGATCGGCGCGGCGCCGTCATTCAGCGCGATCAACGTGCCCCAGTGCAGCTGTCCCAGCACGAACGAGCGCGTACCGTCGATTGGATCGAGGACCCAGGTGTATGGACTGGCGCCGGCGTCGAAGCCGTGCTCCTCGCCAAGGATGCCGTGGTCCGGATACACGCGGCGGATCTCACGGCGGATCGCCGCTTCGGCCTCGCGGTCCGCGACCGTCACCGGGTCGAAGCCCCCGCCCTTGCTCTTGTTCTCCATCCCGACGCTCGTGCGAAAGCGCGGCAGGATCTGCTCGCCCGCCAGATCCGCGAGATGCACGGCGAATTCGACGAACTCACGCACGGGGAGGAGTCCGCAGAGTTGCCAACCTGAGCCCAATGCCGCCGAGCGCAGCGAACGCGCCGAACAGCGCCGACGACAGAACCCGCTGTGCGAGCTCCCCGGTATCGAGCCGCTCCAGCACCTCGGTATACGGCACGCCGAACACGAGCGCGATCAGCAGCGGCGACAGATAGAGCATGAGCACGGTGAAGCGGGCCCAGAAATTTTCGCCTTCCGGGCCAGGACACGCCCGACGCAACACGCCGCGCAGCGGCGTCATCAGACCCGCGACAAGGATGGTGCTGACGCATGCGCTGATTGCGATTGCGATTGCCATGGCCTGCAAGGCGCCCATTACCGTCTCCTTCTGCGGCTATTACATCCGCCGTCGACGACAATGATAGGGCCGGCGCGCAAGTTTCAATAACTTCAGCGCGTTCATCCGCTTCGCGATCACGCGAACGCCGGACCCCCCGGCCAATTGAAAAGCGCACTTCGTTTCGGTAGACGTTCCGCGTCACGCAGGAGAACGATCATGCCCGCCAAGTTCGTGAAGAGCATCGGCCGCACGCTGGACGCACGCCCCGACCGCCTCGACCTGCGCGATCGCGAGTTCACGCCGAAGGTGGTCTCGCTGCCGCAGCAATGGCCGGACGACGCGACGATCCGCCACCTCCTGCCGCGCTACTGCAAGTCCGGGCTCGTGCTGAATCAGGGCTCCGAAGGCGCGTGCACCGGGTTCGGCCTGGCGTGCGTCGTGAACTATCTGCACTGGCGCGTGGCGCTCGACGCCGGTGGCAAGCGCGTCAAGCAGCCTCCCGTCAGCCCGCGCATGCTGTTTCACCTTGCACGCTTCTACGACGAGTGGCCCGGCGAAGACTACGACGGTTCGAGTTGCCGTGGCGCGCTCAAGGCATGGCACAAGCACGGCGTCTGCTCGGAGGAGCTGTGGCCCTACCGGGATGCGGCAGGCCACGTGCGCTTCCTCAAGCCGCACGACAAATGGGCCGAAGACGCCATGCAGCGACGGCTCGGTGTGTACTACCGCATCAACCGCGCATCCATCGTCGACATGCAGGCGGCGATTCTCGAGATCGGCGCGATCTACGTCTCCGCGGACGTGCACGACGGCTGGGGCATTGCCGTGCGCAACAAGTCCATCACCGGGCATGCCTCGCTCCCGGTGGTCAAAGGCATTCACAAGGCGGACTCGCTCGGCGGACACGCGTTCGCGCTGGTCGGCTTCAATCGCATCGGCTTCGTCGTGCAGAACTCCTGGGGCCTGCCGTGGGGCAACTGCGGCTTCGGCGTGATGCCGTACGAGGAATGGGTGAAATACGGTACCGACGCCTGGATCGCAGCGCTCGGCGTGCCGGCCGACGCGGCCAAGTCTTCAGGAGTGCCGGCGGGCACCAAGGAGAAGACTGTCATGGCGCGAGCCGGCGCCATCACGTTCGTCTCCAGCGCGGCTGCGGAGCCGGCGCCGAAGGTGCACAAGGAAGTCGCGCGGTGGAGCGCCGAGCAGGCGTACGGGCACACGCTCGTGATGGGCAACGACGGTGAGGTGATCAATCGCATCGTCACGCACGAGAACGGCGCGGCCTGCGTGCGCGATCTCGCCTGCGACGCGCCGCTGCGCTTCTGGCAAGGCGGCGCGAAACCGCGGCGCATCGCGATCTACGCGCACGGCGGGCTGAACTCGGAAGACGCATCGGTGCAGCGCATTCGCACGCTGGCGCCGTATTTCAAAGCCAACGGCGTCTACCCGGTGTTCCTCACCTGGCGCACCGGGCCGACCGAAACGCTCTCGAGCATCCTCGAAGACGAGCTGAAAAAAGTGCCGCGGCCCGAGGGCGACATCGGCGACCTGTTCGAGCGCGTCAAGGAGACGGCCGCCGAAGTGCTCGATCGCACGGTCGAAGTGCTGGCGCGTCCCGCAGCGAAGCCGATCTGGAGCCAGATGAAGCAGAACGCGGCGAGCGCCGCCGAGCCGAGCCGCGGCTGCGTGCTGCTCGCGGATGCGCTCGCGCAACTCAAGCAGCAGGCGCCGCAGCTGGAGATTCACCTCATCGGTCATTCGGCCGGCTCGATCATCCTCGGTTACCTGCTCGACCTGCTGCCGGCGCGCAGGCTCGATGTGGCGAGCTGCCACTTGTATGCACCGGCATGCACGGTGCGCTTCGCGCTCCAGCACTACGTGCCTGCGATCGAGAACCAGGTGCTGCCGCGCAAGCGCTTCCACATCCACTTGCTGGCCGATGCGGTCGAGATCTGCGACACGGTCGGTCCGTACCGCAAGTCCCTGCTGTACCTCGTCAGCCGCGCACTGGAGACCTGCCACAAGATGCCGATCCTCGGGCTGGAGCAGGCGTTCGACGCCAAGGCCAATCCGAAGTGGCACGAGGACGAGCTCGAGAGCGTGAAGCGGTGGCAGAAGTTCTGGAGCGCAAGCGGCAATGGGCTCGACGTCGTGAGCACCAAGCAGGTCTCGACCGGTACGCTCGGCCGGCGCATCCGCGCGTGCCACGGAAGCTTCGACAACGACGCGTCGACGATCGAGACGACGCTGCGCAGGATCACCGGCGCGAAGCCGGCGTTCCCGGTGGAGTGGATCGACTACTGAGCAGCGTAGCGAACGACGCCTGCCGAGGTTGCTCGCTGCAACCGGCCCGCGTGCACGAGATACTCCAGATGCGCCAGCGCTTCGCCGAACGCGAGGAACAGGTGCATGCCTTTCAGCTCGCGGCGGAACATCGTCGGCAGCAGCTCCGCGGCGGTCCGCGGCTCGCGGCAGCGCTCCGCGACCTTCGTCAGTTGCTCCTCGTGATGCATCGTCAGGTCGTCGATGCGCTGCTGCAATCCATGGAACGGCACACCGTGCGACGGCAGCACCAGTGTATCCGGCGACAGAGCACGCAACCGTTGCAGTGAATCGAGATACGAGCCGAGCGGATTCGCATCCTCGATGTGAAAGCCGTAGCTGATATTGGAAGAGATCGACGGCAACACCTGGTCGCCGCTGATCAATACGCGTGCGGCAACGTTGGACAAGCATAGATGGCCCTGCGCATGTCCGTCGGTCTGCAGCGCCGTCCATTCGCCGCCGCCCCAGCGCAGCGTATCGCCGTCGGCTACGTGGCGCTCGACCTGCGGCAGCCCGCTGGTCATGCGGCTGAAGCGCTCCGGCCTGAACATCGGCTGGACCTGCGCGACGTCGTTCAGGCCATGCGAGCGGAAGAATTCCTCGACCTGTCCCGCTGGCGGTCTGCCCTCCCCCGTCGCCATCGTATGCAGCATGTCGTACGTGCGCGCCGACATCAGCACGGGCACGCGATAGCGTTCCTGCAGCCACGCGGCAAGACCGCTGTGGTCGGGATGAATGTGCGTGACGAACACCGCGCGCACCGGCTGCGTCGCGAACGTTTCGCGCTCGATCGCTTCCCACGCGTCCTTGCCCATCCCCACGGCCATGCCGGTGTCGACGATCACGCAGCCGCCTTCGACAGCGACGAGCCACACATTGATGTGGTTCAGGTCCATCGGCAGCGGGATGCGCGCCCAGCGCACGCCCGGTGCGATCTCGACGCTCGATCCCGACGCGGGCGCCGCGACGCTCACGTACTTCAGGCGTCGCGGTGCGGATGGAAAAGTTTCGCCTTCCGCCGTCACGGCGGGAGTGGTCTGTGCAGATGTCATCGAAAGTGTCGGCGGCCTCGGTCGCGTATCATGCGGTGAAACACTGCCAAAGGTGAAATTCCGCCATGCGATCTGTTCAGGCCCTCGTGATTCAGTCAGTACTGCTGACGCTCTGCCTTGCCGGCACCGCTATCGCCAAGCCCTCCGCAGCCGAGCGCGCGCTCGTCAAGCGCGTGCAAGTGCAGGAGCAGAGCTCGGTCGCGCTGCTGGAGCAGATCGTCAACGTCAACAGCGGCACGCTGAACTTCGCGGGCGTGCGCCAGGTCGCGGATCTGCTGCGTCCCCATTTCGAAGCGCTCGGCTTCAAGGTGCGCTGGGAAGATGGCGCAGCGTTCGGCCGCGCCGGCCACCTGATCGCCGAGCACCCCGGACCGGGCCGGCACGTGCTGCTGATCGGCCATCTCGACACCGTGTTCGAGCCGAGCCATCCGTTCCAGCGCTTCGAGCGTATCGACGCGCAGACCGTCCGGGGTCCGGGAACCTCCGACATGAAGGGCGGCCTGATCGTCGCGCTGGCCGCGCTCACCGCGCTGAAGGAGACGAAAGCGCTCGACGGCATGCACATCACGATGGTGATGATGGGCGACGAAGAAGATGCGGGCCAGCCGATCGCGGCGGCGCGCGCAGCGCTGGTCGAAGCGGCGAAGGCCGCGGATGTCGCGATCGGCCTGGAGAACGGCGCGGACGATCCAAAGACTGCGCTCACCGCGCGGCGCGGCTACACGGGCTGGCGGATCGATGCCAAAGCACGCAGCGCGCACTCCTCGCAGATCTTCACGGATGACGTCGGCGCCGGCGCGATCTACGAGCTCTCGCGCATCCTGCATACGTTCTACGACGAGCTGCACGGCGAAGAGCTGCTGACGTTCAACCCCGGCCTGATCGCCGGCAGCACGCAACTCAACTTCGATCAGGAAAAGCTGCACGCGGAAACGTTCGGCAAGGACAACATCGTCGCGCCGGTCGCGGTCGCGACCGGCGACCTGCGCACGATCTCGTCCGAGCAGCTGGAACGCACCAAGGAGCGCATGCGCAAGATCGTCGCGGCTAGCCTGCCGCAGACCTCGGCGACCATCACGTTCACGGACAGCGGCCCACCGATGCCGCCGACGGAAGGCAACAAGAAGCTTCTGGCGATGTACGACGCGGTCAGCCGCGACCTCGGGTTCGGCGCCGTGACTGCAGTCGATCCACGTCGGGCGGGCGCGGCGGACATCTCCTACGCCGCCGATTACGTGGAAATGGCGATCGACGGCGTGGGCCTGCTCGGCCGCGGCAACCATACGCCGGAAGAGACGGCGGACCTGCGCACGTTCCCGATTCAGTCGCAGCGCCTGGCCGTGCTGCTGCTGCGTCTCGAGAAGCGCTGACGTTCAGGCCTTGATGAGGCGCTCGAGCGGCCGCGCTGCGCGGCTGCCGGGGAAGACCTGCTCCTCGAGCCCGCTTTCGGCTGCGCCAAGATGCGTGGCGAGCACGCCTTTCAGGATCGAGCGCAGATCGGTGGTGGGCCGCAAATCGCGGCCTTCGTACAGCGCACTGTTCGCGAGTCCGGGCCAGTCCGTGGCCACGCGCCCACCGGCAACTGCACCGCCCGCAAGGAATGCGCACGTCGCTGTGCCGTGATCCGTTCCTGCCGTGCCGTTGACTGCGACCGTCCTGCCAAATTCAGTGACGACGAGAACCGCGCTGCGCGCCCACGCCGCACCGAGCGACGAGCGCAGGCTGTTCAATGCCTGATCGAGACCGCGCAGCCGGTTCGCAAGTTGTCCGCGCTCGGCTCCCTGGTTGGCATGCGTGTCCCAACCACTCGCTTCGAGAACGGCAATGCGCGGGCCATCGGCGGCTGCCAGAAATTTCCCCGCCGCCGCCGCAACCGGCCCAAGCGCATTGAGCGGATCGCGCCGGCCAGCGCTCATCCCCTCGCCGCCCTCGCCCGCGACTTCGTCGGCGACCAGCGCGGATTGCAGCCGGCTCGCGAAGTAGGGGTCGGTCGAATACAGGTCGGCGATGCGCTGCAAAGTATCGGAATCCGTCTCGGGCAGTCGCGACGGCGCCCACGAGCCGACGCGCGCGTCGCCGCGTAACACCAGCGGCACATTCTGCGCGAGCGCCAATGCGACCCGATCCGTTGCACGCTGCTTCGCTTCGGGCAGCAGCGGCAACGCGCGGTTCAGCCAGCCGTCGTGCGCGGCCTTCGGCGTGGTAGTGCCGTTCTCGAGCAGATCCTGGCCGTCGAAATGCGAGCGCTCGCGATACGGCGACGCCACTGCGTGAAAAACGATCAGCTCCCCGGCCTGGAAGCGCTCATGCAACTGCGTGAGCGAAGGATGCAGCGCGAACATTCCGTCGAGCTTGAGTTGCGGCGCTGTGATGGCGAGTGCGCCGCGCTTCGCGGCGTAGCTGCCGTCACCATACGCAGGCACGGCGGCGAGTCCGTCGAGAGCGCCCCTCAACAGCACGAGCACGAAGCGCGCATCGGTGGCGACATCCGCGAACACGCACCTCGGCAACAGGGCGGTCGCGCCAGCTGCGAGGGTTCCACTCACGAACGCGCGGCGACTGGTCACGGACGATCTCACCTGCGTTGAAATTCCGGGCTCGCGAGCAGCAGCGTGATGCCCTGCTCTGCGCTCGCAGCGCGCGTAATCGCAAGGCGCGTGCGTTCGTTGAGCGCGGCGCCCAGCGACCGCTCTCCCAGGCTCAGCGGCTGCTCGCGGTTGGCGACGCGCCCCGCAACTGAGCCGGCCCACTCGATGCGCTTCAACAAAGCATCAGACCCGTCCCACTGCGTCGCCGTGTCAGGCCACCCTGCGGGGGAGCCCGGCGTGTACGGGCGCTGTCCGAGCAGATCGAAGGGCGCGGCAATCTGGCGCGGCTCGGCCGGTACGAAGTCGAGCATGCGCAAGCTCGATACGACCAGTTCGTGCGGCGTTTTGAATTTCACTGCGGGGCTGGCCCACGCCGCGGGCGTATCGAGCACGGCGCGATAGACCGCCGGCAGATCGCCATCGCTGTCGCGGAACGCTCTGGCGATGCCCTCGACCGCATCGGCCGACGGCTCGTCGGCGACGAAATGCCGCGCGAGCTTGAACGCAAGGTGACGCGCGGTCGCGGGATGTCGCGCGAGATCGGCCAGCACCGCGCGCGGCTGCGCAACACCCGACTGGTCGTAACGCGTGCCCAGGATCGTCTTCGCGCCAGGCTCGTGCGCGGCATCGTGAAACGCAAACTTGCCGAGGTCGCCGCCGGCGAACGGGCGGTCAGCGCCGAGCGACCAGCCGGTCAGCGCCTTGGCGAAAGTCGTGACGTCCTGCTGCGTATAGCCGCCGTCGACGCCGAGCGTGTGCAGCTCCAGAATCTCGCGCGCCAGGTTCTCGTTGATGCCGAGCTTGCGCTCACTCGCCGGCGCACGCCGGCCGCGACGCTGCGCGAGCTGCGAGCCCGGCCCGATCGAAGCCTGGTTGTCCAGATACAGGATCATCGCCGGATGCGCTTCAACGGCCGCGAGCATGTCGGCAAAGCGTCCGGCCACGTGCGGCCGGATCGCTTCATTCTCGAGCGTGCCGGCGAGCGCGAGCACCTGCGGCTTGTCGGCGGAGACGGCGAAGTGGTTCGTCCAGAAGTGCACCAGCCGCTCGCGGAAGGATTCTTCGGCCGCTACAGCGAAGCGATAACGCGCGGCAACCTGATCGAGGTAGTACGGCACGAGTTTCGAGCGCAACGCTCCGAGGAGGCGCTTCGCCGCCGCCGAGTCGGACTTGGCCTGGTTGCGATCGCGCCGCAGCTCGGAATAGGTCTTGAAGACCTCGGCCGACGACGGCAGGCGACGGATTTCGTCCGACAGCGGGCGCGGGCCGGCGATCTGCTTCTGCAGCCAGTCGCGCACAGCGCCGCGTGCCCGGTCGAGCTCGCCCGGGCGGGCGCCGAGGCCGAAACGATTTGCCGCAACGACTGCGTCCAGCGTCATGCAGAAAGACAACGGACGGGCGGCGGCGAGGTTGACGAAAGAGTCAGGCTTTAGCCTGACATTCTCTCAATACAGGCTCTGCCCCACCGCGAGCTGGCCTTCGGTGTCGGGCTTGCGCGCCGCGAGCAGATCGACGACCCGCTCGTCGCTGCGCAGGATGAAACTGTTGCCGGGCTGCTGCTTGGCCAGCTTCTTGACGTGCGCGAGCAAGTGCGCGACAGCATCGGCGCTGCCGGCGCCGCTCGTCTGCGAGTCCAGGGCAGCGACAGAGACCGTCAGCAGCGGATACTTCTGCTGCTTCTCGTCGCGATCGGAAGCACTGATGTGGCCGGCCGCCGCATGCTCCGGCGAATAGAAGTTGGCGACCGTCGCGCTGAAGCGCTGGATGATGCGATTGACGCGCTCGCGCCAGTCGGCCGAGCGCATTACCACGATGAAGTCGTCGCCGCCGACGTGCGCGACGAAATCGAGCCGCGCCGAGAACATGTTCTTCAGCAGGCCCGCGAGGTGCAGGATCACCTGGTCGCCCTGGGCATAGCCGTACACGTCGTTGTAGGGCTTGAACGAATCGAGATCGAAATACGCGACGACGAAACGCTTGCGGTTCTCGATCAAGCGGTCGATACAACTGCGCAGCGCGGCGTTGCCCGGCAGCAGCGTCAGCGGATTGGAGTGCTTGGCGGACTGCAGCTGCTGCTCGGTGATCAGCCGCAGCACGTCTATGGTCTGGCCGAGCCCGTGATAGCGCCCATCCTTGGTGATCACGAACTCTTCGGTCAGGCGCGGACGGCCTTTCTGCGTCACGAGCCGGCTCACCTGTTCGAGGCGCAGCTGGCCATCGACCAGCAGCGTCGGCGACTCCATGATCGAGGTGATCGGCTTCTTGTTGTAGATCTCGGGATGCAGCGGCTTCGCCAGCAGATCGAACAGCTGCTCGCGGCGGACCACGCCGAGCGGGCGCCCTTCCTGCACGACCGGCAGCGTCAGGTGATCCGGCTGGTCGCGGAACAGATCGGCGAGCTCCTGCACGCGCATGTCCGGCGCCACCGGCCGCACGTAGGTGGCGATGTGCTCTGCGCACAGCGCAGTGTGCGTCACGATCGAGCGGTCGAGGGATTCCAGCTGCTGGAGCGCCGCCATCGGCGCGATGTCGGGACGGCCGAACAGATTGCCCTGCAGGCGGTCGATGCCGAGATCGACCAGCTCGCGGCACTCGCGCTCGGTCTCCACGCCTTCGGCGATCACGCGGCAGCCCATGGCACGGCCCATGTCGAGCATCGAGCGCACGAACTCCAGCTTCGTCTGGTCGGCGTCGATGCCGCTGACGAAGTAGCGGTCGATCTTCACGTAGTCGGGCTTCAGCTCGGACCACGTGCGCAGTCCGGAGGAGCCGGCGCCGAGATCGTCGATCGCGATCGCACACCCTGCTTCGCGCAGCCGCTGCAGCGTCGAGCGCAGGCGCGCGTAGTCGTCGAGCAGGCTCTCCTCGGTCAGCTCGATGACGCAACGGTCGGGCGGCATGCTGGCCTGCGCGGCATATTCGAGGAAGCGCGCGGCGAAGCCCGGCTCTTCGTAGATGGTGTCGGGCGAGACGTTGACGAACAGCAGGCCCGCGACGCGCTGGGCTGCGAAACGCTTGAACGCGCTCTGGATGCAGAGGAAGTCGAGCTGCAGCTTCACCCCGTTCTTGCGCGCCGCCTCGAACAGATTCTGCGGCGAGTGCAGCCAGCTGTCCGACGGGCCGCGGGTCAGCGCCTCGAAACCGCAGATGCCGCGCGAGCGCGGGTCGACGATCGGCTGAAACAGAGTCGAGATGCGCCCCTCGCGCACGAGCTCGGTGAGCTCGTGTGTCGCGGCGTCGAGCCTGCGCAATCGCAAGGTCGGCGAGTCGGGGCGGACTTCGGACATGCGCCAGGAGACCGGTGGTGGTTCAGGCGCATTACGTTAATCGCCTGGCCAGCGCCGGTCCGAGATGCGCATCGCAACACTGAGGCGGAGCCTGACACGGACGTCGGGCGTACGCGGAGGGAATGTGACGGGGGTCACGAAGAGAGTCAGGCTAAAGCCTGACCCACACCTTCGCCAACCACTGTGCTCCCCGTGGGGTGGGTCAGGCTTCAGCCTGACTCCTACCGCTTCATCGCGTCGAAGAAGTCCGCGTTGGTCTTCGTGTCCTTCATCTTGTCGATCAGGAACTCGATCGAAGCCAGCTCGTCCATCGGGTGCAGGAGCTTGCGCAGGATCCAGATCTTCTGCAGCTCTTCCTGCGAGGTGATGAGCTCTTCGCGGCGTGTGCCCGAGCGGTTGATGTTGACGGCCGGGAACACGCGCTTCTCCGACACGCGGCGATCCAGGTGGATTTCCGAGTTACCGGTACCCTTGAACTCTTCGTAGATGACGTCGTCCATGCGCGAGCCGGTGTCGATCAGCGCGGTCGCGAGGATCGTCAGCGAGCCGCCTTCCTCGATGTTGCGCGCGGCGCCGAAGAAGCGCTTCGGGCGCTGCAGGGCGTTCGCGTCGACGCCGCCGGTGAGCACCTTGCCGGAGCTCGGCACGACGGTGTTGTAAGCACGCGCCAGGCGCGTGATCGAATCCAGCAGGATCACCACGTCGCGCTTGTGCTCGACCAGCCGCTTGGCCTTCTCGATCACCATCTCGGCCACCTGCACGTGGCGCGTGGCCGGCTCGTCGAACGTCGAGGACACGACCTCGCCGCGCACGGTGCGCGCCATCTCGGTCACTTCCTCGGGACGCTCGTCGATCAGCAGCACGATCAGGTACACGTCGGGATGATTTGCGGTGATCGAAGTGGCGATGTTCTGCAGCAGCATCGTCTTGCCGGCTTTCGGCGGCGAGATGATCAGGCCGCGCTGGCCTTTGCCGATCGGCGCGACCAGGTCGATGATGCGCGCGGTCAGGTCCTCGCTGGAGCCGTTGCCGCGCTCGAGCTTGAGCCGCTTGGTCGGATGCAGCGGCGTCAGGTTCTCGAACAGCACCTTGTGCTTGGCGCCTTCGGGCGAGTCGAAGTTGATCTCGCCGACCTTCAGCAGCGCGAAGTAGCGCTCGCCGTCCTTCGGCGGACGGATCAGCCCGGAGATCGAGTCGCCGGTGCGCAGGTTGAAGCGGCGGATCTGGCTCGGGCTGACGTAGATGTCGTCGGGGCCCGCCAGGTACGAGCTGTCGGAGGAGCGCAGGAAGCCGAAGCCGTCCTGCAGGATCTCCAGCACGCCGTCGCCGTAGATGTCCTCGCCGCTGCGCGCGTGCGCCTTGAGGATCGAGAAGATGATGTCCTGCTTGCGCGAGCGGGCCAGGTTCTCCAGGCCCATGCGCGTCGCGATCTCCACCAGCTCCGACACCGGCTTCAGCTTCAGCTGAGTCAGGTTCATCGACTGGCGCGAGGCGGCCAGCTCGGAGGGGGAGATGATGCCGACGTCGTCGGCGTCGAAATCATCCGGCGGCAGGTCGTCGTGCATCTGCCGGTGATTGCCGCCGCGATCGCGGTTGCCGTCGTTGTTGCCGCGGTTCGGACGACCGCCGCCACCGCCACCTTTGCCCGGGCGGTTACGAGCCTGATTACCTAAATAGCCTCTCACAGTTTGCTGTCCAGAAATGCGACCAGGTCTGATTTACGGGGGGCTCCGACCTTCTGGCCTTCGACCTGGCCGTTCTTGAAGAGGATGAGGGTCGGAATGCTGCGCACGTTGAAGCGCTGCGATGTTTTG
>DATEML010000291.1:0-4701 GCA_035275585.1 Steroidobacteraceae bacterium
GCGCGGGCGCTGCCTCGCCGATATCGACTTGATGACGATAGCGCCGCGCTTGCCGGCCTGCAATGAGGCGCCGGAGCGTGCGAGTGCCTGCTGCATCAGCTCGCGGATCTGCGGATCGTCGAGCACTGCTATATCAGTGAGTACTACGTGACGCACGACGTTGCCGCTGCCCTGCAGGCGCTTGTGCGGATCCGGCAGACCGACGCCTTTCGCGAAGAACAGGCTCACCCAGCGTGGATACATCGCGATCGAGAACACGATCTCCGAAGTGCGCTCGTTCGGTCCGAAGCCCACGGCGAGCGCATTGTAATTGTCGTAGACGAGCACCTGCGCTGCCGGCAGCGTCTTGCGCATTCGGGCGATCGCTGCACTGCCCAGCTTCGCGACGTCCGGCGCATATTTCGCGATGAACCCGTCGAGCTGATCCTGGGCGGTGGCCATGTCACTCGATCCAACCGAAGGAGCGAGTCACCGCCTTCTGCCACGCCGCGTACAACCGGCCACGCTGCTCCTTCGACATCGCGGGCCGCCAGCGCTTCTCGACGCCCCAGTTCTGCGTGAGCTCGTCGGTGCTGCGCCAGTAGCCCGTCGCGAGACCCGCGGCATAGGCTGCGCCCAACGCCGTCGTCTCGGTCACTCTCGGGCGCACGACCGTCACATCGAGGATGTCGGCCTGGAACTGCATCAGCAGCTCGTTCACGACCATGCCACCGTCGACGCGCAGCTCGCTGAGCTTGATGCCGGAATCCTGCTCCATCGCCGTCACGACGTCGCGCGTCTGGTATGCCGTGGCTTCGAGCACGGCACGTGCGATGTGCGCGCGCGTTGCGTAGCGCGTCAGTCCTGCGATCACACCGCGAGCGCTGTCTTTCCAGTACGGTGCGTAGAGGCCTGAGAACGCGGGCACGATGTAGACGTCGCCGTTATCCGCAACACTTGATGCGAGAGTCTCGACGTCGCTGCTCGTCGCGATCATCCCGAGGTTGTCGCGCAGCCATTGCACGAGCGCCCCGGCAATCGCGATCGAGCCTTCGAGCGCGTAATGCGCGGGTTGCTTGCCGAGCCGATAGGCGACCGTGGTCACGAGCCCGGCCACTGACGAGACCGGCGTCGGGCCGGTGTTCATCAGCAGAAAGCAGCCGGTGCCGTACGTGTTCTTCGCTTCGCCGGGACGGAAACAGGTCTGTCCGACGAGCGCTGCCTGCTGATCGCCGAGGATGCCGGCAATCGGCACGCCGCGCAGCGGCCCGTTTGCGACCTCTGCGTAAACTTCGCTCGACGACACGATACGAGGCAATACCTCGCGCGGAATCGAAAACGCACTCAGCAGTTCGTCATCCCATGCCAGTGAGTCCAGTCGCATGAGCTGAGTGCGGCTAGCGTTCGTCACGTCGGTGACGTGCAGCCCACCCTGCGCGCCGCCGGTCAGATTCCAGAGAACCCAGCTGTCGATCGTGCCGAACAGCAGCTCGCCCGCCTGCGCACGCTGGCGAGCGCCGGCAACGTTGTCGAGCAGCCACTTGAGTTTCAGGCCGCTGAAGTAGCTCGCAAGCGGCAAGCCCGTGCTCGCGCGAAAGCGGTCCTTGCCACCCTGCCCGGCATAGAACGCGACGAGCGGATCGACGCGCGTGTCCTGCCACACGAGCGCGTTATGAATAGGACGGCCGCTGCGATCCCAGACGACAGTGGTCTCGCGTTGATTGGTGATGCCGACCGCGACCAGGTCGCGTGCCGTGAGCTTCGCGTTCTGCAAAGCCGCCGCGATCACCTCGTCCGTATTGCGGGTGATCTCGGCTGGGGAGTGCTCGACCCAACCCGGCTGCGGGTAGATCTGCCGATGCTCCTTCTGTGCGACCGAGACGATCGCGCCCTGCGCATCGAACACGATAAAACGAGTGCTGGTCGTTCCCTGGTCGATGGCGCCGACGTACTTGCTCATGGCGAGTCCGGTGGCCGATCAGTATTCGATCACCAGCGGCAGCGTCGGCTGGAGATCCGCGCGCTTGCCCTGTGCGTGCTCGTCGAGCGTGAGCTGCAGCAGCCAGTTCTTTCCGGTCGCGAAGCGCACCACGTTCATGCGATCGAGGTCCTGCGTCGGCGGACCCTCGAGCGCCTCGACGCTGGGCGCGAACACCTTGACGGCGCTCATGCGCCGCGTGCCGTTCGCGTGCTTGAAGTCGGCGGCGTCAGCTCCGCCTGCGCGGATGATCTCCAGGTTGCGCCGCTCGTCGACATACAGATAGCGGGGCGAGACAAAGACGCTCGGCGCGCTGCCTTTCTCGCGCGGCGTGAGCATCTCGATATTGCTGCCTTCTTTGAGCCAACCGGCCGCCGGCACTTTCCAGATCGCCCAGGGCAAGGGCTCGTCCGTCGACGCAGTGCGGTGCAGGCCGACGCCGATCGGTGACCAGCCAGTGCTGCGCCACTGCATGCGCCGCCGGAACTTGTCGACTGCGACCTCCATCCCCGGCGACACGGGAACGGTCTCGTCCAGCCATATCAGCTCCAGGTAGCCATTCTGGAACTCGGCGGTGATCGAGGCAGTGCCCTGCCCTTCGTGACGATTCTCGGCGCGTGCGATGGTGAAGCCGTGGTCGACGAGCGCCTTACGCTCCGACGCGCCGGGACTCACCATGATCCAGACATGATCGAGCGCGACCGGAGCCGGCGCCGCGGCTCCCCACGTCGCCGGCGCTGCCAGCAGCGCCGTCACGAGCACGATGCCTTTCATGCATGGCAGTGTATCGGGCCTTCATGTTCAGGGCACCACTGAGTGACGGACGCCGCGGGCGCGGCTAGTCTGTGGCTGTTCGAGGGGCACCGGATTTCCCCTGGCCGCGGCATATGACGGACAGAACACTCATCTGCGATGCCATCCGCAAACGCCTGCTGCTCGAGTTCCGCTATCGGGGACTGCCCCGCGTCGTGGAACCGTATTGCCACGGCATCTCCGCTCGCGGCGTCGAAGTGCTGCGAGCCGTCCAGGTCGGCGGCTCGAGCAACTCCGGAGGGTTCGGCTACGGCAAGCTCTGGGCCGTGGACGACATCACGGCGCTGCGCATCACGACCGAAACATTCCCGGCCGACGACCCGAACTACAACCCGGACGACAGCGGCATGAAGAGCATCCACTGCCGCATCGAGCGCACCGACTCTCAGTAGCCGTTGCCGCCGCCACCACCACCGCCGCCGGCAGCGGCCGCGATTGCTCCCACCGCGACTACGCCAAGCACGACCCACAAGGTCTTCGACGTGTCGACTTCCTTGCGGTTGATGCTCTGAATGTCGTTGTACGCGACAGTCTGGCCGCCTCCCTGCACGCCGTTGGCGTCGACGCTGTCGACCTTGAACTTCAGCTGCTTGCCGCTGGAAGTCATGATTTCGACCTGGTCGCCGCGCTTGAGCGTGCTCGACAGCTGCGACTGACTGGCGGTCAGCGGCTGAATCGTGGTGCAGCCGACCATTGAAAGAACAACGAGAATTGCCAAGAGTTGCTGAACGAGCTTTTTCATCGTGAACCTCGGGCCTTGCCCGCGGCGATCGAAAGGGATCGGTGCGCGTAGGTGATGGCTACGCGGGAAAAGGTTCACGCAGGTTGATTACAGAGTCCGGCTAAAACCCGACCTACCTGAACCGGTCGCGCAGCTTGGTCTTCCAGAACTTGCCGGTGGAGGTGCGTGGGATCGCGTCGAGGAATTCGAAACGCTCGGGCAGCTGCCACTTCGCGAACTTGTGCGCGAGATGCGCGCGCAGCTCGTCGGCGGTCGCGGTCTTGCCGGGACGGAACACGACGCACGCGAGCGGGCGCTCGGACCACTTTTCGTCGGGCACCGCGATCACTGCGGCTTCCGCAACCGCCGCGTGGCCCATCAGCTCATTCTCCATGTCGACCGAGCTGATCCACTCGCCGCCGGACTTGATCAGGTCCTTGGTGCGGTCGACGATGCGGATGTAGCAGTGCTCGTCGACGCTCGCGACGTCGCCGGTGCGCAGCCAGCCGTCCGCGGTGAACTTGTCGGGCTGGTTCGGTACGTTGTGATAGCTGCCCGTGATGAAATTTCCGCGCACCTGGATCTCGCCGATGCTGCGGCCGTCCCACGGTTGCACTTTGTCGCCGTCACCGACGATGCGTAAATCGACCAGCGGCGCTAATACACCTGCAGTCGTTGCGAGCGCGATGCGCTGCTCTGCGTCGTAGTGCTGCAGCTCCGGTTTGACGAACGCGCCGCTGGCAAGCGGGCTCGTCTCCGTCATGCCCCAACCCTGCAGCACGCTCACGCCGTGGCGCGCGAACCCGCGGATCAGCGACTCGGGCACGGCGGAGCCGCCGACGATCATGCGCACGCCGGGCGGCATCCGATAGCGCTCCGGCTCCGAGTCGAGCAATTGCAGGATCGAGATCCAGATCGTCGGCACGCCGAGCGAGTACGTCGGCTTCTCTCGCATGAACAGGTCGATGAGATCGGCCGCGGCGAGATGCGGCCCGGGGAAGATCAGCTTGATGCCCATCATCGCGGCGCCGTACGGAATGCCCCAGCAGTTTGCGTGGAACATCGGCGTCACTGGCAGGACGCTGTCGTGGGACGCGAGATTCCAATGGTCGGGCTGATTGCCGACCAGCGTGTGCAGCACCATCGAGCGATGCGAGTACACGACGCCTTTCGGCCGGCCGGTCGTGCCGGACGTGTAACACATCGCGAT
>DATEML010000292.1:0-12359 GCA_035275585.1 Steroidobacteraceae bacterium
CTTCTGGATCGCCTTCATCTGCTCGTTGAGGTAGTACTCGCGCTGGCTCTTCTCCATCTGCTGCTTGACGCGGCCGCGGATGCGCTTCTCGATCTGCAGCACGTCCATCTCGCCTTCGATCAGCGCGAGGATGTGCTCCAGCCGCTTGCGGACATCCTGGATTTCCAGCACCTTCTGCTTGGCATCCAGCTTGAGCGACATGTGCGCCGCGACGTTGTCCGCGAGCCGACCGGGTTGTTCGATCCCGGCAAGCGCGGTCAGCACTTCCGGCGGCACCTTGCGATTGAGCTTGACGTACTGCTCGAACTGCGAGGTGACCGAGCGGGCCAGTACATCCATCTCGCGCTCGTCGTACTGCTCGACATCCTTGAACGGCGACACTTCGGCCGAGAAGTACTGGCCGGTATGCAGCTTCTCGATCTTGGCGCGCTCGGCGCCTTCCACGAGCACCTTCACGGTCCCGTCCGGCAGCTTGAGCAGCTGCAGGATCGTCGCGATCGTGCCGAGGCGGTACAGGTCCTGCGCGCCCGGGTCGTCGACGTCTGCCTGCTTTTGCGCAACCAGCAGGATCTGCTTGCCGGAACGCATCGCCTGATCGAGCGCGAGGATCGATTTCTCGCGGCCGACGAACAGCGGAATGACCATGTGCGGATACACGACTACGTCGCGCAGCGGCAGCACCGGCAGCGCGGCGGGGACGGTGCTCTCGTTTTCTGGTGTGTCGTCGGTGCTCACGCGAGGTTCCTGTTGAATCGTCGCCGGTGCAGGGATTGCGCACGGCGCACGTCGAGTTGCAAGCAAAATACCGGAAGCAGCGGGGCGCTGCCACCGTCGAAGGCACGGACTTTGCTACGGCTTTCGCCGATTCGCGCACAATTCAGGGTTGCGCTCATTGCCGAAAAGAAGAAGGGCGCCGCAAGGGCGCCCTGCTTCGTGGAGCGGTGCAAGATTTGCTCAGTGATGATCGCTGCCCGTCGGACGGCGCTCTTCCACTGCAGAGAGCCGCGCGTCGTCGGAGGTGCCATACAGCACGTATGGCTTGCTCTCGCCGAGGATGACCTGCTCGTCGATGACGACCTTCTGCACGTTGCGCAGCGAAGGCAGCTCGTACATCGTCTCCAGCAATACGTTCTCGAGGATCGTGCGCAGGCCGCGTGCGCCGGTCTTGCGCTGCATCGCCTTCTTGGCGACCGCCTTGAGCGCGTCCTGACGGAACTCCAGCTCGACGCCTTCCATGTCGAAGAGCTTGCGGTACTGTTTGCTGAGCGCGTTCTTCGGCTCCAGCAGAATTGAGACCAGCGCCGCTTCGTCCAGTTCATCGAGCGTCGCGACCACCGGCAGGCGGCCGACGAATTCCGGGATCAGACCGTACTTGATCAGGTCCTCCGGCTCGACGTCGTGGAACACGTCGCTGCCGTGCGGCCGGTCGTTCGCCTGGCGCACGTCGGCGGTGAAGCCGATGCCGGTCTTCTGCGTGCGGTTGAGGATGATCTTCTCCAGGCCGGCGAACGCACCGCCGCAGATGAACAGGATGTTGGTCGTGTCGACCTGCAGGAACTCCTGCTGCGGATGCTTGCGGCCGCCCTGCGGCGGCACCGATGCGATCGTGCCTTCGATCAGTTTCAACAGCGCCTGCTGCACGCCCTCGCCGGAGACGTCGCGCGTGATCGACGGGTTGTCCGACTTGCGCGAGATCTTGTCGATCTCGTCGATGTAGACGATGCCCGTCTGCGCTTTCTCGACGTCGTAGTCGCACTTCTGCAGCAGCTTCTGGATGATGTTCTCGACGTCCTCGCCGACGTAGCCGGCTTCGGTCAGCGTCGTTGCGTCGGCGATCGTGAACGGCACGTTCAGCAGCCGCGCCAGTGTCTCGGCGAGCAGCGTCTTGCCGCAGCCGGTCGGGCCGATCAGCAGGATGTTGCTCTTCGCGAGCTCGACCTCGTCCTTCGAGCGCTGCTCGCCGGTCTTGGTCTGCAGGCGCTTGTAATGGTTGTACACGGCAACCGAGAGCACCTTCTTCGCGCGCTGCTGCCCGATCACGTACTCGTCGAGCACCTTCTTGATCTCGTGCGGACGCGGCAGCTTGTCGCGCGTGCGCTCGGCGCGCTCTTCCAGCTCTTCGCGAATGATGTCGTTGCAGAGCTCGACACACTCGTCGCAGACGAACACCGACGGACCGGCAATGAGCTTGCGTACTTCGTGCTGGCTCTTGCCGCAGAAGGAGCAGTAGAGCAGCTTGCCGTCGTCGTGTTTGCCGCGGGAATCGTCTGACATGGATCGTCCTCAACAGGTCAGCGCAGACCAGTCATTGCGGCGCATTCGTAAAGCGCATCCGCAAGGGATTGGAAGCGTTGCCGGGGTATATAGCATGCGTTGCCATCAGGCTGCAAAGACGCTCCGTCCGGCGTGTAACGCAGCCCGTCAGCTGCGGGAAAACCCGATATCGCTGAGTTACTTAGCAGGATTGGGCACTGCCTCGCCACGCCGCTCCATAACGCGATCGATCAGGCCATAGGCGACCGCTGCATCGCCGCCCATGAAGTTGTCGCGCTCGGTGTCGCGGGCGATCTTGTCGACCGTCTGGCCGGTATGTTTCGACAGAATCCGGTTCAGGCGATCGCGCGTCTCCAGCACTTCGCGCGCGTGGATGTCGATATCCGACGCCTGGCCCTGAAAGCCGGCAAGCGGCTGGTGAATCATCATGCGCGAGTGCGGCAGCGCGTAGCGCTTGCCCTTCGCGCCGCCCGCCAGCAGCACTGCGCCCATGCTCGCGGCCTGACCGACGCACATCGTGCTCACGTCGGGCTTGATGAACTGCATCGTGTCATAAATCGACAGCCCGGCGCTGACCGAGCCGCCTGGGGAGTTGATGTACAGCGCAATGTCCTTGTCCGGGTTTTCCGACTCCAGGAACAGCAGCTGCGCCACCACCAGGTTCGCCATGTGATCCTCGACCTGGCCGACGATGAAGATCACGCGCTCCTTCAGCAGGCGCGAGTAGATGTCATAAGCACGCTCGCCGCGAGCAGTCTGCTCGACGACCATCGGAACGAGATTCATCATGGTGGGCATCTGTGCGGATAGCGGTTGGCGGTTGGCAGTTAGTGCAGAAGGTTACGTAAGCAGTGTCGGTTTGACTACCCGGCCAACCGGTTGCGGCGCTATGCGCCGAAATTCATCAGCTCCTTGAACGAGGACTGTTTGTCGGTCACGCGGGCGCGTTCGAGCAGCCAGTCGACCACCTGATCCTCGAGCACCGCTGCTTCCATCTGCCGGCGCATCTGCGGATTGGTCCGATACTGCTCCACAGCCTGCACTGCGTCCGGGTACTGCTGCGCGAGCTCCTGGAAGCGCGCCTGCACTTGCGCCTGATTGACCTGGATGTTCGCGGTCTTGATGACTTCGCCGACCAGCAGGCTCAGCTGCACGCGGCGGCGCGCGGCATCCTGGAACGCATCCGGCGGCGGAAGCTGCGAGGCGTCGCGAGCGCCCATGCGGCGCCCGGCGTCGATCTGCAGATCGCGCACCTGCGCATCGATCATCGACTTCGGCAGCTCGATCGGATTCGCAGCGGCAAGACCGTCCAGCACCTGCTTCTTCAGGCGCGCGCGGATCGCGTCGCTGAGCTCGCGACGCATGTTCTCTTCGACTTCGCTGCGCAGCTGGGTGATGCCGCCCTGCTCTACGCCGTACGCCTTGCAGAACTCATCGTCGAGCTCGGGCAGATGGCGCTCCTCGACCGATTTCACCGCGATGGCGAAGTCGGCGCGCTTGCCAGCCAGCGCCGGGGCGCCGTAGTTCTGCGGAAACGTCAGCGAGATCGTGCGCTGCTCGCCGCTGCGCGCGCCGACCAGGCCGGCCTCGAAGTCGGCGAGCATGCGCCCCGCGCCGAGCACGATCGGGATGTCCTGGCCGCTGCCGCCTTCGAACGGCTGGCCGTCGATCGTGCCGTTGAAATCCACGGTGACGCGATCGGTGGTGCGCGCTTCGCGCTCGACGCTCGCGAACGTCGGCTTCTGCTCGCGCAGGTTCTCGATCATCGCGTCGATGTCCGACGTCGAGACGTCCGCGACCGGCCGTTCGACCGGCAGCGTGTCGAGGCCCTGCAGCTGGATCTGCGGCACGATCTCGAACACGGCGCGATACTTCAGATCGCCCTCGCCGATGTTGATCGGCTCGATGCGCGGCCCGCCGGCCGGCGTCAGCTTCTCCTGTTCGACCGCCTCGGCGAAGCTCGACTGCATCACGTCGCCGAGCACTTCCTGGCGCACTTGCTGGCCGAACTGCTGGCGCACGACTTTCACCGGCACCTTGCCCGGCCGGAACCCCTTCATGCGCACTGTGCGGCTCAGCCGCTGCAGCCGTTCATCCACCGCCTTATCGATCTGGGCGGCGGGCACCTGGACTTCCATCCGGCGCTCCAACGTGCCGGTCGACTCTACCGAAACCTGCATGGACCGAAGACCCCTCTTCGCGAAACTCGCTTATGTGAATCAGTGACTTAGTCTTTGGACCGAATGGCGCGATTGTGCCACAAGGCCCGACCCGCGCGGCTGGTGCGAAAGGAGGGACTCGAACCCTCACGGGGGTTGCCCACTGGAACCTAAATCCAGCGCGTCTACCAGTTCCGCCACTTTCGCGGGGCGCGGAGTATACCCGACAGGGGGCATCAAGACTCGCCGCGCCAGGCCGATACCCGAAGAGACGATGGTCCTGGCCATGAAAGACCCTGTGAAATCCATCTCAATCCTGGCGCGCGTGCTGCTGGCCGCGACGGTCTTCCTGGGACTTGCGAGCTGCAGTTCCTACGAGCCGCCGTTGCGCATCGCGCTGATCCGCTGGCCGCCGTTCGAGTTCCTGCACCTGGCGCAGGAGAAGGGCTTCTTCGCCGAGGAAGGCGTCGAAGTGCGCCTGATCGAATTCGTCGCCGTGAACGACACGCAACGCGCCTTCGAGCACGACAAGATCGACGGCGGCACGTTCTCGCTGTTCCAGGTGCTGCAGAACCGCGACCAGCTGACCCGCAAGATGCAGGTGCCGCTGGTGATCGATTTCTCCGACGGCGCCGACCTGGTGATGGCGCGGCCCGAGATCGCGGACATGCGCGGCCTGCGCGGCAAGCGCGTCGGCGTGACGCTCTCGCCGCTCGACATGTTCTTCCTGACGCGCGCGCTGGAAGAGAACGGCCTGACGCTGCAGGACGTCACTCCCGTGTACGTCCGCATCAACGACGCCGCGGAAGCGCTGCGGACGGGCAAGGTCGATGCCGTCACCTCGTATCCGCCCAACAGCACCGAGATCGAAGGCGCCGGCATCGCGCATCCCATCTTCACCAGCAGTCACATTCCCGGCGAGATCGTCGATGTCCTGGCGCTCGACGAGCAGATCTGCCGCGAGCGCGCCGACGACGTCGCCGGCCTGATCCGCGCGTTCTATCGCGCGGTGCGCTATGCACAGGAGCATCCCGAGGAAGCGTGGCGGATCATGTCGGAGCGCGAGCGCGTGACGCCTGAAGAGTTCAAGCGCGCGCTGCAGTCAGGTATCGCGCTGGTGCCGCTCGCCGATCAGCAGCGCTTTCTCGGCGACAAGTCGAGTCTGACTAGCGTCGTCGCGCGCGTCTCGCAGCTCCTGAAGGAGCAGGGCCTGCTCTCCAGCGTGCGCACCGAGCACGACCTTCTGAACGCGCATCCCGCCGCGCTGGCCGTGCAGCAATGAGCGAACGCGCCTCTCGCCCGCTGCGTTACAAGGTGATGCTGCCGCTGCTGGCGCTCGGCATCCTTGCGGCGGCCGGGATCGGCGTTCTTTCGTATCTCAGCATCGAGGCGCAGCTCATGCGTCAGCTGCGTTATCGCGCGGTGCAGCTGATAGACACGGTCAGCGTCGGCAGCGAAAGTCTCGATGAGGTCAAGGAGCTGCAGCACGTCGTGCTCGCAGTGAGCGTGTCGCCCGATACCTCGCTGATCATCGTCGTCGATTCGAACCAGCGCATCATCGCCGCCAGCAGCTCGAACCTGATCGACCGCCAGGCCGATCGCGATCCGCGCCTGCATACAGCCGTCGACCTGCAACGCGTCATCGGCGGCCACGAACGCTTCGTCTCGCATCTCGACGGCGCCGATTTCGATTTCATCGCGCCGATTTCGATCAACGGCGCGCTGTTCGACAGCGACCGCGAGCAGCGCGGCGCGGTGCTGGTGCGCATGGACGTGCGCGCGATCCGTCGCGATCTCATTCATGACGCTCAGCAGGTCGCCGCCGGTCTGTTCGTCGTCGTCATCCTGCTCTCGCTCGCAGCGTGGCGTCAGCTGCGACACCACGTGCTGCGCCCGGTGGACCGTATCGCTGTGGCGGTCGAAAAACGCCGTTCCGGAGATACCACCGCCCTGCAACGCGTGGCTCCGAACGACGAGCTCGGCGATCTCGCGCACACGCTCGACGACGCGTTCGTGCGCATCGACGCGCACGGCCAACTGCTGACGGAGGCCCGCGACGAAGCCGAAGCGGCGAATCGCGCCAAGAGCGAGTTCCTCGCGGCGATGAGCCACGAGATCCGCACGCCGATGAACGGCGTGATCGGGTTCAGCAACCTGCTGCTCGATACCAGGCTCGATACGGAGCAGACCGACTTCGCGCGCACGATCCGCGGCTCGGCCGAGAGCCTGCTGGTCATCATCAACGATATTCTGGACTTCTCGAAGGTCGAAGCCGGCCGCATCGAGCTGGAAGACGTCGCCTACGATCTCGATCAGGCGGTGGAAGAAGTGCTCGACCTGCTCGCGGCGCGCGCCGAAGAAAAGAAGATCGAGCTCGCGCTGGAGATCTCCGACAACGTGCCGCGCGGCCTGATCGGCGATTGCGGCCGCGTGCGCCAGGTGCTGCTGAATCTCGTCAGCAACGGCCTCAAGTTCACCGAGAACGGCTACGTGCACGTCGCCGTGCGCCTCGAACAGCATCGCTCGCGCGAGGGCACCGAGGGCGTGCAGCATCTGCTGGTCAGCGTCAGCGACACGGGCATCGGCGTGCCGGCCGACCGCCAGCATCTGCTGTTCAAGCGCTTCAGCCAGGCGGATTCGTCGACGACGCGCCGCTACGGCGGTACCGGGCTCGGACTCGCGATCTGCAAGAGCCTGGTCGAGCTGATGGGCGGCGAGATCGGCATGCGCGGCCGCGAAGGCGGCGGCTCGACGTTCTGGTTCCGCCTGCCGTTGCGCGTCGCGCCGTCCGCAACGCTGATGTTGCCGCCGACGTTCACGACGCACGGCCGCGTGCTGGTCGTCGACGACCTGGAAATCAACCGCCGCGTGCTGTCGCGGCAGCTCACGAGCTGGCGCGTCGAACACGAGTGCGTCAGCGACGCAGCCGAAGCGCTCTCGACGCTGCGTGAAGCCGCCGCCGCAGGCAATCCGTATCGGCTCGCGCTCATCGATCACATGATGCCGGACGTCGACGGCTTGATGCTGGGACGGCAGATCGCCGCGGACCGCGAGCTCGAGCGCACCGCAATGGTCATGCTCTCCTCCGCCGGCCAGACCACGTCGAAGCGCTTCCAAGAAGCAGGGTTCTTCGCCGTGATGGTCAAGCCCGTGGTCCGCGCGCGGCAGCTCCTGAACGTGCTGCAGTCGGCCATCAACGCGGCGCCGCGGACGATCGGACAAGATGCGACGCATGCGCCGAGCGCGGCCAGCGCCGCACGTGCGACGGCGGAACAGTACCTGGAGACCACGAAGATCACGCCGCGTCGCGTGCTGCTCGCCGAGGACAACGTGGTCAATGCCAAGCTTGCAGTGCGGATGCTGGAGCGTTTGGGCTGCCGCGTGGACGTCGCGAGCAACGGTCACGAGGCGCTGAAGATGGTTCAAAGCATCCCCTTCGACATCGTCTTCATGGATTGCCAGATGCCGGAGATGGACGGCTTCGAGGCGACGCGCGCGATCCGGGCGTGGGAAGGCGCCTCGCGCGTCGGTCAGTCGCCCGTGACTCGCCTGCCGATCGTGGCGCTCACCGCGAACGCGATGCAGGGCGACCGCGAGCGCTGCCTCGCCGCCGGCATGGATGACTACCTCACGAAGCCGCTGGCACGTTCGGACCTCGCTCGTATCCTGGAAGCGAGCAAGCCCCGGGCAGCGCGCGTTGCGACGGCTCAGGGAAGCGCCGTAGCCGCATCCTCACCAAAGTAAGTCTACGGCCTCACGTTGCCCGGAGTTTACGCCGCAAGGACTGGGGGCTGAGCTGCCTGTAAGACCGAACTCGCGGGAACCGCCGCTGTCTGCAGTCGTTACTGCGCCGTCAAGACGCCGAGGAGACTGCGATGACCGGTTCCCGCGGTTCCCCTGGTCAGGCTTCAGCCTGACACTCCTGCTCACCTGCCTGCTCCTGCCCATGACGACGCTCGCCGACGTCGTCCACCAACTGCGCATCTACGAGATCTTTGAGAACAACAAGCAGGCCTTCCACGACCGCTTTCGCGATCACGCGATGCGCATCATGGCGAAGTACGACTTCAACATCGTCGCGATGTGGGAAGCGAAGAATGGCGCACGCACCGAGTTCGTCTACCTGCTCGAATGGCGCGACGAGGCGACGATGAAAGATCGTTGGGCGAAGTTCATGGCCGACCGGGAATGGTCGGACATCAAGAAGGAGACTGGCGCGAAGTACGGCAAGCTGGTGGGAGAGATTCAGGACCAGACGCTGAACCTGACTCCTTACTCGCCGCGCAAGGAACTCACCGTCGCCCGCTAGTAGCCTAGCGCCAGCCCGGTCCGCTGCCGCGGATCGTTCGCGCCGTAGAACCGATTGCGCGCGACCGGCTTCGCATTGAGCGCTGGCGCGCCGATCAGAATGGCCGTCATGTGATTCTCGGGTGCCGACTCCGTGAACTTGTGCCCCATGTCGATCAGCACACGGCGCGTGTCCGGGCTCAGCGCAAACCGCTCCACCGAGGTCGTCTCCGGTTGCCACTGCTGGTGGATCCGCGGCGCGTCGACGGCTTCCTGTACGTCCATCCCGAAGTCCATGACGTTCAACATCGTGAGCATCACTGCCGTGATGATGCGACTGCCTCCCATCGTGCCGACGATCAGCCACGGCTTGCCTTCGCGTGTCACGATCGTCGGCGTCATCGAGCTCAGCGGCCGCTTACCCGGCTCGATCCGGTTGGCAGCGCCCTGCACCAGCCCGTAGAGATTCGGCGCCCCGACCTTGGCGGTGAAGTCGTCCATCTCGTTGTTGAGCATGATGCCCGTGCCTGCAGCCGTGACGCGCGCGCCGAACCAGTCGTTCAGCGTGTACGTCACCGACACTGCGTTGCCCTGCGAATCCACGATGGAGTAGTGGGTCGTGTGAGTGCCTTCGTGCGGAGCAACGCCCGGACTGATCTTTGCGGAATCCCCGGCCCGCTTCGGGTCGATCGCGGTGCGGATCGCTTGCGCGTACTTGCGATCCAGGAGTCGACCGAGCGGATTGTTCACGAACGCCGGATCGCCCAGCAGATGATTGCGATCGACGTAGGCATGTCGCATCGCTTCGATCTGGTAATGCACCGCTTGCGCTGAGCCGTACCCGAGATCGCGGAGCGGGTACCCCTCGAGAATCAACAGCAACTGGCACAGCGTGCCTCCGCCCGAGCTCGGTGGCGGCGCTGACACGATGTGAAAATCGCGATAGTCACACTCGAGCGGCGGCAACTCGCGCGTTCGGTACGCATCGAGATCCGCTTGCGTGATGATGCCCCCGCCGCCTTTGCTCGCCGCGACGAGCGCTGCCGCCACGGAGCCTTTGTAGAATCCCCCCACGCCCAGTCGCGAAACCGTACGCAGCGTGCGCGCGAGATCGGGCTGTACCAATCTCTCGCCGGCCACATACCGCGCGCCGCGTTTGAGGAAGATCGCCGCGGACGGCGCGTCCTTGCGGAAGTCCTCGGTCGCTTCGTTCAGCAGATCGACATCGCCCTGCTCGAGCACGAACCCCTGCTCCGCGAGGGCGATCGCCGGTGCGATCAGCGCCGCGCGGGGCAACGTGCCGTATTTCTCGCGCACGTACTCGAGCCCCGAGACCGTGCCCGGCACGCCGACCGCGAGGTGTCCGCGGATGCTGCGATCAGGGATGAGGTTGCCCTTCGCATCGAGATACATGTCCGCCGTTGCTGCCAGCGGCGCCGTCTCGCGAAAATCGATGAAGGTCTTGCGGCCATCGGCGAGCTGGACGGTCATGAACCCGCCGCCACCGAGATTGCCGGCGGCAGGAAATGTCACAGCGAGCGCATAACCGACGGCAATGGACGCGTCGATTGCTGTCCCGCCGCGTTTGAGGATGTCGACGCCAACGCGCGTCGCGAGATGCTGCGCGGAGACCACCATCCCGTGCTCCGCCGCCACGGGCGCAGTGGAAGCGGCTTGAGTCGCTGCTTGTCCGCAGAGACCGATCAGCCCGACGAGTACGACTATGGCCCGGTTCATTGTTGTGCTCGCTCCAAGAGTATCTCGCCAAGCCCGGGAAAGAGAACCCATGAGGTCTCGTAGTCGATGGGCGTTTGATAAGAAGCGACAACGCGGGGGTCACGGACAGCACAAGCCCGGTCGTGCTCTCTAATACGCACGCGAGAGGAACGGATGACTATGAAATGGAGTGTCGAGGAATTTGACGCCTCGGCATGGGACGCACTCAACGATGCGGCTGGCGGTCCTGCGCTGAATAGCGGCCACCCTGCTCTGCACAGCATCAACGTTCAACTGCTTCTGAAGCACTTCGGCACCGGCAAGGAATCGGTCTGGGTCTGCAGGCGCGGTGGCAGTCCTGTCGCGATGGTCGTGCTCACTGGGCGGTTGGTGGCGAACGCCTGGCACCCGGACAACCAGACCGTGGCGTTGTGGGTGCAACGTGATGACGTCGACTTTGCCGATCTCGCGCGCTTGCTCGCGCGCCGCGGACTCATGCTGTCTGTCACGCACATCGACCCGGACATGCTCAAGCGTCCCGATGGACATGAGCCGGTCGAATGCATCCAGACCGTCAACTACATCGAGACGGCGCGCACTGTGGTTAGCGGCTCGTTCGAGGACTACTGGCAGTCCAGGCGCGATAGTGTAAAGGCCAACGATCGCAAATTTCGCAACCGCATCAAGACCATCGCAGTGCGCATGGAGGCCGTGACAGACCCCGCCGCGATCGGCGCTGCCGTTGACGCGTTCGGCATCCTGGAATCTGCCGGCTGGAAGGGTAAGAACGGCTCAGCCCTGCATCCTGACAACCCACAAGGCGCTTACTACCGCGAGCTGTTCACCGCCTACGCCGCGAACGGCTGGGCGAGCGTGTGGGAGTGCCGCTACGAGGACAAGCTCGTTGCATCGAACCTGCTCATCCACCGCGACGGGACCGTGCTGTCCCTCAAGATCACGTACGACGAGAGCCAGAAGAAATCATCGCCGAGCCTGCTCCTGCGTCACGAGACGTTCAAGCAAATCTGGCCGCACACGAACGTGATCGAATACTACGGGGAAGAGAAGGGATGGCACGGCTGGGCGGATGATCAGCGACGCATGTATCACCTGAACGCGTTCCGTGCGCCGTGGGTGCAGGCGTTGCGTGCATATGTGCGCCGTCGTCAGCAACAGGCCGCTCTTTCTACTCCGGTTGAGCAGCTCGTGTTGGCTGCTGCACTCTTCCCTGATGTCGTGACTAGCCTCTTCTAAAGCCTCGATCGCGAGTTGAGGAAGTTGGTGGGCCGTATAGGACTCGAACCTATAACCAACTGATTAAGAGTCAGCTGCTCTACCAATTGAGCTAACAGCCCACGCTATCCCTGTGACCATCCTTGAAGATGGGGTGGACGATGGGACTCGAACCCACGACGGCCGGAATCACAATCCGGGGCTCTACCAACTGAGCTACGTCCACCATCGTCCACTCGTCTCGCCGCCGCGCGATCTGGCGCGCCCGGCAGGACTCGAACCTGCGACCCCCGGCTTAGAAGGCCGGTGCTCTATCCAGCTGAGCTACGGGCGCAAGCTCCGTTGCCGAGTGGTCGGGGCAGAGGGATTCGAACCCCCGACCCTCTGCTCCCAAAGCAGATGCGCTACCAGACTGCGCCATGCCCCGTACCCGGGGGCGCGAATGATACGGAAAGACCGCAACGCTCGCCAGTGATTCCCGGCGGCCTGCCGGCCCCGTTCAGCCTCGCCGCCAAGTCGTTGTCCCATTGGGCTTATCTTCCAGCGCGACACCGGCCTTCGCCAGCTCGTCGCGGATCCGGTCCGACTCCTTGAAGTTCCGGGCGGTGCGGGCCGCGCGACGCTCGGCGATCAGGCGTTCAACGTCGGCGTCCGACAGGCCCGAGGCTTTGCTGCCCGATTTGGTTTTTC
>DATEML010000293.1:0-13062 GCA_035275585.1 Steroidobacteraceae bacterium
GCCATACACGCAAAACATACGACCACGGGATGGCGTTCCCCGGTGGAACCCGAACCGCCGTGTTCCGTTTTCTACCTAGCGTAAGGATTCCAGGAATCGCCGGAGTCTGAATGGCCAGAGGCAAGGCAAAGATCCAACTGCGAGTCACAGCCTGGTGGATGAGCGGAGACGAGGAATGTCTCCACTGTGGCCAGTTGTACGCCTACGAGATCGAATTCCGGTGCCCCGTCTGCGATAGCCCGAGCTGTCCACATTGCAGGACGCAACATGCAGCCGGCCACAGCGTCTGCCCTGCGTGTGTCGATGCCGTCGAAGAGCCCGACCATGGCTAGGGCAATCTGGAAGGGACAACTCGAGCTCGGCAGACAGAAGCTCGCCGTCAAGCTGTATTCGGCAGTCGAAGATCGCACGATCCATTTCCACCTGCTGCACGCGAAGGACCTGGCGCCGGTCGAGCAACACATCGTTCGCAAGGACACCCGCGAGGAGGTCAAGCGGGAGGACATCCGCAAGGCCATTGCGTTGAGCCGGCAGACCGCGGTGATCCTGCAGCCCGACGATCTCGAGAAACTCGTCCCGGCTGAGTCGCGCGATATCGAGATCACTCGCTTTGTTTCACCGACAGTGCTCGGCGATCAATGGTTCGAGCGTCCCTACTATATCGGGCCGGACGGCGACGCCAGCAGCTACTTTGCGCTGGCAGCAGCGCTCGAGCGCAAGCAGGTGATCGGCATCGCGCGCTGGGTCATGCGCAAGAAACGCTATGTGGGCGCGTTGAGCTCCGTCGATGGCTTCCTGACGATGACGACGCTCCGACGCGCCGACCAGGTGTTGAGCTTCTCGGGCGTCAAGCCCTCCAAGGCCATCGTCCCGGCAGCGAGCGAGTTGAAGCTGGCCCAGCAACTGGTCTCTTCGATCGAAGCGGACTTCGATCCGTCACTGTGGCAGAACGAATATCGTGCGCGCCTGTGCAAGCTGATCGAGGCGAAGGCCCGCGGCGAGAAGATCAAGTCGGTCCGACCGCGCAAGAAAGCCGCTCCCGCGAGCCTCGCGGACAGCCTGCGTGCCAGTATCGCCGCCGTGAAGGAGAAGAAAGTTGCCTAATCGCAAACGACGCGAGCAAGCGGACGCGCCAGCCGAAGAGGCAGCAGGCGCACGCGTTCGTCCGCTGTGGTCAGGCACGATCACCTTCGGGCTGGTGAGCATCCCGGTGGACCTCGTCACCGCCGTGCGTCCGCGACAGACCGCGCTCAAGCTGGTCGACAAGTCGGGACACGCCCTGGGCCGTGAGTATCACTGTTCGAAGGAAGACAAGAAGCTCGACCAGGACGAGCTCGTCCGCGGCTACGAGAACGACGCGGGCAAGATGGTGGTCATCACCGATGAAGAGTTCGAATCCGTCGCGCCGGAGATGTCGGGGGACATCGAGCTGCGCAATTTCGTACCGCTCGAGCAGATTCCGCCGATCTACTTCCAGCGACCCTATTTCCTCGCGCCGGCCGGGAAGACGGCTAAGGCGTACTACCTGCTGACCGCAACCATGGAGAAGACCGGCCGCGTCGGGATCGGCAGCTTCGTGATGCGGGACCACGAGTACCTGGTCGCCATCATCGCGGACCATGGCGTCCTGCGGGCGGATACATTGCGATACGCGGACGAGATCCGCACGCCGGAGACGCTCGGGCTGGGTAAGCGCGGCAAGGTTGCTGCGTCGAAGGTCAAGCAATTTGCGAAGGCAATCGATGACCTGACGCGTACGCAGCTGGACCTCGCGGAGCTCGAGGATCAGGACGCACAGGCGCTCAAGAAACTGGCGGACACGAAGCAGAAAGATGACGAGGATGTCGTTCATCCACGCGGGCTCGAGGATGAAGACGCCGAGGCCGGCAGCGCGCAGATCATTGACCTCATGGAGGTGCTGCGCAAGAGCCTGTCGAAGAGCGCCGTCGTGACCACTGCCAGCAGCGGTGCCCCCATATCGCTCGCCGAGAAGCGCAAAGAAAAAAAATCGGGCGCGAAACGTCAACGCGCGTCCTGACCGCGCCGGAACTAATGCGTTCAACCGCCGTTCCTGGGTACTCCAGGCAATGGCCGTGTACGCGGCGTGGCGAGGTCCCATGAGCATCTTCAGCAAAATCAAAGACGCGATCTTCGGGAGCAAAGCCGAGGCGAAACCCACTGCACCAGCGACACCGCCGGCAGCCGGCCGCGCACCCTCGGCCACCACTGCTGCGCCTGCTGCACAGCCGAAGCCAGCGCCAGCAGCAGCGGAACCCATCGACGTCGAAGCGGTGCTGACGAAAATGGCGGCCGGCAATGCGCAGAAACTCAACTGGCGCACTTCGATCGTGGACCTGATGAAGCTGGTCGGTCTGGATTCGAGCGCGGAGAACAGAAAGGAGTTGGCCCGAGAGCTCGGCTATACAGGCGACCCTGGGGACTCTGCAGCGATGAACATCTGGCTGCACAAGCGCGTGATGAAAGAGCTCGCCGCGCATGGCGGCAAGGTCCCCGCCAACATGCTGGATTGATCGAGCAAGGCAAAAGACTACGCCGAGCACAGTAGCGTCGGCATCGCCCGACATTCACCGACGGTTACTGCGTCGTGCGGCGCAGCGTCTGCGATGTGGCGGACCTTTGCACCCGGGCCGTCCGTTGATCCGTCACTACTACGACTACTGCCGAACCCTGACCATGCGAACGATCGTTGAGATCCTGGTCGTCGACGATTCAGACGAGGATGCTGCTCTGACCCTTGACTGTCTGCGTCGCGCTGCACCGGACATGACCGTACTGCGGTTGACAGACGGTGGACAGGCCCTGCATTTCATTCGCGCGACCGATGGATATGCCAGCCGCCCTCCGGGCCTGCCGAAGCTCGTCATACTGGATCTGCACATGCCGGGCATGGGTGGAGTTGCGGTACTGGAATCGCTGCGCGAAAGCCCGGGCATGCAAGAGATGCCGGTGGTGCTCTGGACTTCCAGCAGCAATCCGGCGTTCGCCGAGCAGGCTCGGCAAGCGGGCGCAGCTGACTACCGCGTGAAACCCCAGACGCTCGATGCGTATCGCGCCGAGATCGATTCGATCGTGCAGCGCTGGCTGCGGAATGACGCGATCGAGCCCCGGGATCGGGCCCAGCATGATCGCCTCGAAGCATAGCGCCTGAGCTAGGCGCGAGCCGTTCCGCGCCGCGCTGCTTCGATCGTTGCGATATCGATCTTCTTCATCTTCATCATCGCATCGAAAGCGCGCTTCGCGGCCGCACGATCAGAATCGGTCGTGGCTTCGAGCAGTGCTCGTGGAGTGATCTGCCACGACAAGCCCCACTTGTCCTTGCACCACCCGCATTGGCTCTCGGCGCCGCCATTGCCGACAATCGCATTCCAATAGCGATCGGTCTCGGCCTGGTCTTCGGTGACGATCTGAAACGAGAAGGCCTCGCTGTGCTTGAACGCCGGGCCGCCGTTCAGGCCGACGCAGGGCACGCCGACGACCGTGAATTCGACTGTGAGTACCTGCCCTTGCTTGCCATCCGGATAATCGCCGGGGGCGCGATGAACCGCTGTCACGGCGCTGTTCGGAAAAGTCTCAGCGTAGAACCTGGCGGCTGCCTCTGCCGTACCGTCGTACCAAAGGCAAATCACGTTCTTGGCCATCGTCCGTCTCCATTTTTTCAGTTCGCTAGTGTAGCGATACATTGGTATCGCGATACGAAGGTGCGATGGTGCTGGCGCCTGAAGCGCACCATCGTGGAGCCTCTCAAGTCAACCACTCGAGGCTCTGATGCGGTCTCCGACACCTGACATCGATCGATCCGATCAGCACGGCATTCAGCAGATTGCGACGGACGTCGTGCAGCACATCGCCGCTCCCTTCGCAGAGGCGGCCAACGACGACGAGTTCTATCGCAATCCGCTCTGGATAGTGGTCGGCGCGTTCGGGTTTCTGTTCGCCATCCTGGCGTGCCTGGTCGCAAGCGGCTGACTGACTCAGAACAGAATTGTCGCGCGGAGGCGAATTCACGCTCCTTGTGGCGCTTTGCCGGACATGTCGAGAATGGGCGTAGCAACGCTGTCGGCCGAGGGGCTCGCACCCGCGAGTCGTTGATCCATGTTCCGCTCGAGCACGGCAGAAAGCAGCTCGGCCTGGACACGGTTGCGCTGCTCCGAGCGTCCGGCCTTCAACAGCTTGATCAACAAGGGAAGCGCGGACTCTGGCGGCAGCTTTGTCAGTCTTTCACACCCGCAGTGGCACAGCATCACACGAGATTCACCGCAGACGATCTCAACGAGCCCACCCCAATGCTCGCGAAACGCGACGTCGGCGCCGTCACATTCAAGCTTTGTCCACGCCGCCACGCTGCGTGCCATAGATGCTGCTCCTCCAAGCGATCTCTGCGACTAGAGAATAAAGGCGCTCGCGAGCCGAAGGTTCCGCTCGCCGCTGGCGCTGCACGTCAGAGTAATTCTGCGCAGGTCGCCAACGCGCCCGAGAAATGCGCCGCGTGCCCCTCGATCGCCGACACGAATCGAAAATCGGCGAACTCGAATCCGGGCCCGACCGTACATCCGACCAGCGAGTACGCGCCGAGGCTGCGCGCGGCCTGCCACACACCCGCTTCGATCACGCCGATCCACTCGCCCTCCGCTCCCAGGACCGTGCGCCGGAACACGCTCGAGCGCGGGTCATATGCGAGCAGCTCGAGCGGTGCGCCGCGGTAGAAGTGCCAGACCTCGTCCGACTCGACGACGTGCCAGCGACTCAGCTGACCGTGCTCGAGCAGATAGTAGATCGTCGTCAGCGCGGAACGCGGCCCGCGCTCGGTCTCGACACGCGCCGCCGCTCGATGCACCTCGCGATACCAACCGCCTTCGGGGTGCGGCTGCAATCCCAGCCGCTCGATCCACTGCGCTGCCGACTCCACGGAAAACTCCTCGATACTGGTGAGACGCAATCAATACCATGGTTCAATCGCGTGGCGCGCCTGCATTTGATGTGATGCCGGCAGGCACTTCTGGAGAACGTTCCATGCACCGGCACATCTCACGACTGATGGTCGCAGCCGTACTCGGCTTTCTGTTCATATCGGCGACACACGCCGCGAGCACGAGCGACCGCCCGCGAGCACCCACGATTGTCCTGGTACACGGCGCTTTCGCCGACGCCTCGAGCTGGAACGGCGTCATCCCGAAGCTGCAGGCCGACGGGTATGAAGTGATCGCTGTCGCCAACCCGCTGCGCAGCGTTGCGAGCGATTCAGCATATGTCTCCGGCATCCTGAAGACTATTCCAGGACCCGTGATCCTCGTCGGCCACTCGTACGGCGGCGCCGTGATCAGCAATGCGGCCGTCGGCAACGACAACGTCAAGGCGCTGGTCTTCGTCGCGGGATTCGCGCCCGAAGCTGGCGAGAGCGCTGCCGGTCTGGTCGGCAAATTCCCCGGCGCGACACTCGGTGCTGCGCTCGCGCCGCCGGTAGCGCTCGCAGGTGGAGCCCACGATCTCTACATCACACAGTCGCAGTTTCGCGAACCGTTCGCAGCAGACCTGCCGGCCGCGGCAGTGAAGCTCGCGGCGGCAACGCAGCGTCCGATCACCGACGTTGCATTCCAGGAGTCCTCGGGTGAGCCGGCGTGGAAGATGCTGCCCAGCTGGTTCATCTACGGAAGCGCAGACCACGCCATTCCGGCAGCGGCGCACGCCTTCATGGCCGAGCGCGCCAAAGCACGTCGCGTCCAGGTCGTGAAAGGCGCCTCGCACGTCGTGATGATCTCGCACGCCGCTGAAGTCGCAAAAATGATCAGTGAAGCGGCGACGGCAACGACGACCGCCACTGCGTCCCAGTCGTGAACCGAAGGAGCCAGTCATGAGCAATTCGATTCTGAGTCGCGCCCCCGAAGGCGGTGAGGTCGTCCAGGCCTTTGGCACTCTCGGCCCTTCCCGCGTCGGCCTCGGCGAAGCCGTGCGCGCCAAGTCCGTGGCCTCGCTCAATCGCCTGGTCGCACATACGATGGCGCTGCGCGACTTATATAAGAAGGCGCACTGGCAGACGAGCGGTGCGACGTTCTACGGGCTGCACCTCATGTTCGACAAACACTATGGCGAGCAGCTCGAGCTCGTGGATGCGCTCGCCGAGCGGGTGCAGACCCTGGGCGGAGTAGCGCTGGCGCTGGCACACGACGTCGTCGAGGAATCGCGTATCGCGCGCGCACCGCGCGGGCGCGAGAGTGTAACGAGCCAACTGCGCCGTCTGCTCGATGCGCATGAAATCATCCTGCAGGAAGCCCGGCCGCTCGCACGCGAAGCGGCGGAGCGTGGCGACGATGGCACCAACGACCTCATCGTCAGCCAGGTCGTGCGCACCAACGAGCTGCAGAGCTGGTTCGTCGGCGAGCACCTGCAGGCACACGACACAACACCTTAGCTGCGTTCGGCTACCCCTCACTCCCTGACGCAGCGAGAAGCCCGCAGACGACTGCGGGCTTCTTTTTCCCGTTCGCAACGGGCGCTCAGGTCGGCAGCGGCTTACCGAGCTGTTCCGCGATCATGTATGAGGCGTACCAGGTCGGCCAGTCTGCGTCGCGCTGACCCAAGCGCTTCTCATGCTCGCCGTGCGCCGACTCGGCGCGCCGCATCGCATTCGCCAGATCGCTCAACGAGCCGTACGTCGTCTCGTCGCCGGCCACGCGTCCCGGCAGACGCGTAGTGACCTCCTGGAGCACCCAGGTGTTGCCGTCCGGGTCGCTGAACGTGGCGAGCGACAGATAGCTGCCCCTTTGCGGATCCCGACCCTTCGCTGGCGGTTGGCCCGGGGCACCGTGAACGATTTCGCTGACCGCGACACCGCGATCGACGAGCTCAGCGCGCGCCGCTTCGATGTCGGACACGATGAGATATCCGCGCGCACTGCCCGGCGCGGACGCCGTGATGCCCTTGCCGAAGTGAATCGAGGCCTGCGAGCCCGGCGGCGTGACCTGCACACCCCGGAATTCCTTGCCGGCTACGAAATCGGCGTCGAGTCTCCAGCCGAGCTGATCCCCGTAAAAGCGCTTGGCGCGATCGACGTCGGCGACGGGGATGACCACGACTTCGAGCTTCAGGTCGACGGTACGCATGGGAAAGTCCTCAGGTTGGTGCGGACGATAAGCTCAGTTCACGGCGGAGCCATCCAGCCCCCACCGAGTGCCTTGTAGACGGCGATCAGCGACGTAGCGGTCTGTGTGCGTCCCTGCGCCAGGCTGTCCTCCGCAGCGAGGGCGTCACGCTCGGCTTGCAGCACGCTCAGAAAATCGCTGAGCCCGCCCTCGAATCGCTGCCGCGCGAGTCGCGCCGCCGTCGTGCTCTGCGTGGCCGCGCGCTCGAGAGTCGCTTCGCGACGTTGCGACTCGCCATAGCTGACCAGCGAGTTCTCCGTGTCCTCGAGCGCATTGAGGACTGTAGCCTCGTAGGCGGCGAATGCAATGTCTGTTTCAGCGCGCGCGACGTGAATGCGCGCCCGCACCCTGCCGAGGTCGAACGCCGCCCACGTAATGCTCGGGCCCCACGAGTAGGTCTGAGAATCTGAGTTGCCGAAACCGCGTGACGCTCCCGCGTCATAACCCGCCGACCCGACGAGAGTGATGCGCGGAAACAGGTCGGCCACCGAGACACCGATGCGCGCCGTTGCGGCGGCAAGATTGCGTTCCGCGATCCGCACATCCGGGCGGCGGCGTAGCAGCGTCTCCGGGCCGCCGATCGTAGTCAGCGCCGGCAGCGTCGGCATGGGCCGCGATGCGGAGAGTTCGGGCGCCAGTACATCCGGTTGCCGTCCGGTGAGCACGGAGAGGCGATGAATCGTCGTCGTGACGGAAATTCGCAGCGGCGGAATGGTCGCCTCCGTGGTTGCGAGCTGTGCGGCGGCCCGCGACACGTCGAGCTGCGTGCCGCGGCCGGCATCCAGCCTTACCTGCGTGAGATCGAGCGTCTGACGCTGGTTTGTCTGGTTGCGCTCTGCGACGGCGAGCTGGTCCTGCAGACCCCGGAGCACGCAGTAGTTACGCGCGACTTCCGCCGTCACGCTGACAATGGCGTCGCGCAGTGTCGCCTCGGCCGCCCCGACATCGGCGCGCGCAGCCTCCTTGGAGCGTCGCACCCGTCCGTACAAGTCGAGCTCCCACGAGGCGTCGAACCCCGCATCGTACGTGTCGATCGTTCGCTGCTCGCGAGTCGTGCCCGGCAGCTGGTGATCGCTCGACAGCGAGCGCGAATAGAATCCGCCGACGGTGATGGTCGGATACGCGTCGAAACCCGTCAGGCGTGAGGCGGCGCGCGAAGCTTGCAAGTTGCCCACCGCACGCGCGAGGTCTTTGTTGGCGGTTAGCGCGTCGCTGACCAGCCGATCGAGCACCGGATCGTTCATCAGCGTCCAGAACTGCGCGATGACCTCGCCTTCGCCGACGCCGGGCTGCGGAGCGTTGGTGAAATGATCGGGCACCGACTGCTTCGGCTCGCGGTAGCTCGGACCGACGGCGCAGCCTGCCGCCACCCCAAGCACGAGCATGAGCATTCCCGCACGGGGCTTCACTGTGGCGCTCCCGTTGCCGCCGCAGGCTGCAAGGCAGGCGATCGCTTGCGCCGCAACGCCATCTCGATCGCAACGAAAAAGACCGGCGTGAGGAACAAGCCGAACAACGTGACGCCGAGCATGCCGGAGAACACCGCGACACCCATTGCGCGACGCAGCTCGCTGCCGGCACCGGTCGCCGTAACGAGCGGCACTACACCCATGATGAACGCGAACGAGGTCATGAGGATCGGCCGCAGCCGCAGCCGGCACGCTTCGATGGCCGCTTCGATCACTTCCATGCCCTGCTCGACCCGCTCGCGCGCGAACTCAACGATCAGAATCGCGTTCTTGCAGGAGAGCCCGACGAGCACGATGAAGCCGATCTGCGTGAGCACGTTGTTGTCCCAGCCGCTCAAGCGGACCCCGAGCAGCGAGAACAGCAGGCACATCGGCACGATCAGCACGATCGCCAGCGGCAGCGCCCAGCTCTCGTACTGCGCGGCGAGAATCAGGAAGACGAGCAGCACGCACAGCGGGAAAACGAGCAGCGAGGCGCGCGAGGCGGACTTCTGCTGGAACGCCAGCTCCGTCCACTCGTAGCCGTAGCCGGGCGGCAGAGTGTTGGCGAGAACCCGCTCCATCGCCGCAGTCCCCTGACCCGAAGAGAAGCCGGGAGCCGCCTGCCCGTTCACGTCTGCGGCGAGATAGACGTTGTAGTGCAGGACGCGATCGGGACCGGTGACGAACTTGACCGTCGCGACCGATCCGATCGGCACCATTTCGCCGGCGGCATTGCGAGTCTTGAGATTCGCGATGTCCTCCGGCCGCGCACGGAAACGCGCCTCGGCCTGCGCGTAGACGCGGAAGGTCCGTCCGAACAGGTTGAAGTCGTTGATGTACGAAGAACCCAGATAGGTCTGCAGCGTGCTGAAGATGCTCGACAGCGCGATGCCCTCGCGCTTGGCCTTGTTCCGGTCCACATCCGCGTACAGCTGCGGCACGGAGTTCTGGAAGCTCGAGTAGGTCGCGGGCCCGAGCAGCTCGGGCTGTGCGTGTGCTGCGGCAAGGACCTCGCCGGTGACCCGCGCAAGCTCGTTGTACCCTGCCCCGCCACGATCCTGGACGTACAGCTTGAAGCCGCCGGTCGTGCCGAGGCCCTGCACCGCCGGCGGCGGCACGACCAGCACATAGGCATCCGGAATGCTCGCGAACTTCGCCGAAAGAGCGCGCACGATCCCGGCCGCCGAAGTTGCGGCACTCGTGCGCTCGGAGAAGTCCTTGAGCGGCAGGAACAGCAGCGCCGCGTTCTCCATGTTCGCGAAGCCGTTCGCGGACAGGCCGGGGAAGCCGATCGCGTGTTGGACGCCGGGAGTCTCCAGCGCGAGCTCGGACACCTGTCGCACGACCTGTTCGGTGCGGTCGAGCGATGCGGCGTTCGGCAGCTGCACCAGCGCAATCAGGTACCCCTTGTCCTGCGGCGGAATGAAGCCGGCCGGCACGACGCGGAACATCAGCCAGGTGATGGCCAGCAGGACCACGAACACGCCGAGGATCGGCCGTCGCCAGCGCACCACGTCGGCTACGCGCAGCCCGTACGAGTGCGAGGTGCGATCGAACAGGCGATTGAACGCCGCAAACGGGCGGCCGAGCACCGCATCGATCCCGCGCTGAAACCGGTCCGGCGGCGCGTGCTTGGGCCGCAGCAGCAGGGCCGCCAGCGCCGGCGACAGGGTCAGCGAGTTGAAGGTCGAGATGATCGTCGAGGCGGCGATCGTGACCGCGAACTGACGATAGAACTGTCCGGTGATTCCGGCCAGGAACGTGGCGGGGACAAAGACCGCGCAGAGCACGAACATGATCGAGATGATGGGGCGTGTCACCTCCGCCATCGCAGCGTGCGCCGCCGCGCGCGCATCGAGACCGCCCTCCAGCTTCCGTTCGATGTTCTCGACGACGACGATGGCATCGTCCACCACGATGCCCGTTGCCAGCACCAGTCCGAACAGCGTCAGTGCGTTGATCGAGAAACCGAGCAGCAACAGCGCGGCGAGCGTCCCCACGATCGCGACCGGCACTGCGACCAGCGGCACGACGCTCGCACGCCAGGTCTGCAGAAAGACGACCACGACCAGCACGACCAGCAGCACGGCTTCCAGCAGCGTGTCCACCACGGCCCGGATCGCGTTGCGGACGAACACGGTCGGATCGTAAGTGATGTCGTAGGTCAACCCTTCGGGGAAACTGTGGGACAGCTCCTCCATCGTAGCGCGCACTTGGTTCGACAGAGTGAGCGCGTTGGCGCCCGGCAACTGGAAGACCGGGATGCCGACGGCCGGTGCACCGTCGAGCATGCTGCGCAGACTGTAGGTCTCCGGGCCGAGCTCGATGCGTGCCACGTCGCGCAGGTAGACGACGTCGCCATCGTCGCCCGTCTTGATGATGATGTTGGCGAACTCGGCTTCGCTCGTGAGCCGTCCCTGTGCATTGACGATGTAGCCGAACTGCGTACCCGGCAGCGCCGGCTGGCCGCCGATGCGGCCTGCGGCGACCTGCACGTTCTGCTCGCGCACGGCGTTGAGCACTTCATCGACGGTCATTGCCCGTGCCGCGATCTTGCCGGGATCGAGCCATAGCCGCATTGCGTAATCACCCGAGCCGAACACGCGCACGTCGCCCATGCCCGGCAACCGCGCGAGAACGTCGCGCACCTGGATCACCGCGTAGTTGCGCAGGTACAGCGAGTCATAGCGACGGTCCGGCGAGCGCAGGAACACGACCATCGTGAGATCCGGCGAGCGCTTCTGCGTCACCAGACCGATCTGGCTCACGACCTGCGGCAGACGCGGCTCGGCCTGGCTCACGCGGTTCTGCGTCTGCACCTGCGCGTCATCGAGATTCGTGCCGAGGCGGAACGTCACCGTGATCGTGAAGCTGCCGTCGGGATCGGCCGAGGAGTTGAGATACAGCGCATTCTCCACGCCGTTGATCTGCTGCTCGAGCGGAGTAATGACGGTTTCGGCGATCGTCGTCGGTGATGCGCCCGGATAGCGGCCGGTGACCACGACGGTGGGCGGCACGACCTCCGGAAACTCGCTCACCGGCAGCAGCGGCAGCGCGATGAGCCCTGCAACCACGATGATGATCGACAGCACCGATGCGAAGATCGGTCGATCGATGAAGAAGGAAGAAATGTTCATGACGGCGCCGTCAACCGTCCGCCAGTGCCTGCGGCAAGCCCATCGTCGTTCGCTTCGGCGTGACTGGCGTGCCGGGGCGCACGCGCTGCAGTCCGTTGACGACGATGACATCGCTGGCTGTCAGGCCTTTGTTGACGATGCGCAGACCCCGAATCGACCGCCCGAGCTGCACGGGCCGGTACTCGACTTTGTTGTCGGCGGTGACGACCAGCACGAAGTTCTGCGTTTGATCGGTACCGATCGCGCGCTCATCGATCAGAATGGCCTCGCGCTCGGAGGTGCCGAGCAGCTGCACGCGCGCGAACATGCCCGGCGTGAACAGGCCGTCCTTGTTGTCGAGCACGGCGCGGCCGCGGATCGTGCCGGTGCGCACGTTCAGCTGGTTGTCGACGAAATCCATGTGGCCTTCGTGCGGAAAGCCCTCTTCGTTCGCGAGCCCGACGCGCACGGGATTCGCGAACGTGCGCGAGCTCGGTCGCTCGCCCGCGCGCGCCAGCTGGTTGTAACGCAGGTAGGCGTGCTCATCGCCGTCGAAGTAGACGTACATCGGATCGGTGGAGACGATCGTAGTGAGCAGCGTGCCGCCGTTGTTGCCGCCCGTGACCAGGTTGCCGCGAGTGACCTCTGCGCGACTCGCCTGACCGTCGATGGGCGCCGTCACTTTCGTGAACGAGAGATTGAGCGCCGCCGCATCGTATTCCGCCTGCGCGCCGGCGACGCTCGCCTCCTGCTGATGCAGCGCGCTCAGCCGCTCATCGAACTCTTCCTGCGACACCGCACCCGAATCCTTCAGCCTGTGCACGCGCTCGGCCTCGAGCGTGGCCAGCTCCCGCTGCGCCTTCGCCAGCGCGAGTCCGGCCTTGGCGCGATCGAAGTCCGCCTGATACGGCCGCGGGTCGATCACGATCAGCGTCTCGCCCTTCTTCACGGGCTGGCCTTCGCGGAACTGCACCTGATCGATGTAGCCCGACACTCTCGGCCGCACTTCGACGGTGTCGATCGCCTGGAAGCGTCCCGTGTATTCGTCCCAATCGGTGATCTTCTGGCTCAGGACCTGCGCGACCATGACTTCCGGCGGCTGCGGAGCTTGACCCTGTCCCTTGCCGCAACCGACGAGCGACACGACTATCAGGGCAAGCGGCGCAGCACTTCGGACGCTCATGGTCAAGCCTCCTGCGCGCGTGTCAGCGCTGTGCGATCGGACGAGCCGTGTGGACATGGGGAACGTAGGCGAACCCCAGCTGCAAGCCGATATCGGGTGTGTTGTTGATGTTCTGCACGTTCTCGGTGAAGCCAAACGTGAAGATCATGTTGTCC
>DATEML010000294.1:0-26046 GCA_035275585.1 Steroidobacteraceae bacterium
TCATCGTTTCGACGCAGCCGATCGCGGCGCCGGGCAGCCCCGCGCAGCCGGCCGTGCGCCCGCAGCCGCCGACGAACGTAACAGCGAACTGACCCGCGGCTCGTCGGCGGTTGGCAGCGGCGGGGCGGTCGGTGATACTGCGCCGATCGCACGATCGACCGTGCGCCGCGTTGTGCAGGCAGGTCCTCATTGAGTGAAGTCCGGATTCGCCCGGCGGACATCGAAGCCGACCGGGAAGTGCTCGTCGATCTGCTGCTCAAATACCTGACTCCGCGCTCGACCGAGCGCCGCTTCCGCTGGTTCTACCAGGACAATCCACGCGGCGCGGCGCGCGCCTGGATCGCCACGACTGGCGACGAGCGGATCATCGGCTCGGGAGCGATCATTCCGCAGCTCGTGTACGTCGCTGGGCGGCCGTGCAAAGTCAGCGTCATGGCGGACTTCTGGATTCATCCCGAGTTTCGCGCGCTCGGCCCGGCGGTCAAATTGCAGCGCGCGTGCGTTGCCGGCGCGGCGGAAGAGGGAGCCGCGTTCTTCGATCTGCCGCAGGGACAGATGGCGGCGGTCTACAAGCGCATGGGATTGCTGGGGACACAACAGCTGACGCGGCTTGCGAAGCCGCTGCGCACACGTACATACGTGCAGAAGGTGCTGGGTGACGGCGTGCTGGCGCGGAGCGTTGCGGCCGTGGCCGATAGCGTGCTGCAACTGCCGGATTCCCTGCGACGGCGCGGTGACTGCACGATTGCGCGGCACGAGGGTGAGCTGGGCACGGAGTTCTCGGAGCTGGCGGCGCAGGTCAGTGCCGGCTATGGCGTCTGCGTCGCGCGCTCGGCGGAGTATCTGAGCTGGCGCTATCGCCACCACTACTATCTGCGCTACGACATCTACACCGCGCGGCGCGCCGGGCAGCTGCGCGCGTACCTCATAGTCTCCGAGTCGGGCCAGTACGCCGACGTCGTGGATCTGTTCGGCCACGACGAGCCGCAGACCCTGCTCGACCTCCTGCGCGAGGCAACCGCGATCTATCGCGAGCGCGGCTGTGCCGGACTACAGATCGGCTGCCACGCGCCGCCGCGCTGGACCGATCTGCTCGAGCGCGCTGGCTTTCGTCGCCGCAGCACGCGGCCGCTCGTGATCCATGAGCTCGCGCCAACCGGCGCCGAGCAGTCGCCCGGCTGGTTTCTCAACTACGGCGATATCGACTACTGAGGCTCGTCGTATTGTTACTGCGGCTTGCTGTCGGCCGTGCTCGCCGGCGGCGGCCAATGACCCAGCTTCTGCAGCTTGTTCTTCAGGCCCGGCAATGGATAGCCGAGCTCATAGGCGCTGCGCGCGCTGTCGACTGCGGCATCGAGCTTGCCCGCTTCGACTTGCAGCAGGCCGAGATTGTATTTGACCTCCGCTGATTTGCCGGCCACCGCGGCGTCGGCGCGCTCGAGCACGTCGAGCGCGCGCTCGGTATTGCGTTGCTTGCGATAGATCATGGCGAGCACGGTATATGCCTCGGTGCGCTCCGGCTGAGCGTCGATCGCGTTCTCCAGGATCTTGATGGCGGCGTCCGGCTCGTTGTTCTCGAACCGGGCCTGCGCGAGGACGGCGGCCACGTTCGGAAAGACGATGCTTTGCGGGTCGGTGCGCGTGTAGGTGAAGTTACCGTCGTCGAGCGCCTTGCCAATGAGGTAGTTGCGCTGCTTCGGGTCGGTCTGGAAGCGCGCGCGGTTCAGGTAGATCTGCGCCGCGCAGTAGTGGTGAATGCCGATGAAGGTCTTCTCGCCGATGCGGTCGCGCCACTCCGCGATGTCCGTCTGCGAGTAGTTCTGGCCGTACTCGTTCGCGCCGCGCGTGATGTACGTGTACTGCACGCGGCAATGCTCGGGCCACACGGCGTATTCGGCGGGCTCGGGCAGGAACGTCCAGTCGGAGCCGAGCGCAGCGTCGATGCTGCACAAGGCGAGCGCGCATACGATCGCAAGTTGCTTGGGCGTATTCATCACGACTGTCCCTCTAGTGAGGCGTTGAGGCCGGCACGCGGCGCCTGCAGGCCCGCCAGAATGCGCTCGGCCGTGCGCGTCCATGTGTGCTCAGCGGCCAGTTTCTGGAAGGCGCGCTCCGCGAGCGTCGCTCTGAGCTCGGCGCTTTCGACCAGACGCAGCACCTGCCGCACGCAGCTCTCCAGGTCCAGCGGCTCGAACAGCAGCGCCGTCTGGCCGTCGCGCTGCACGTCCTGGATCGGCGGCAGCCGCGGCGCCGCCAGCGGCACCTTCAGTCCCATCATTTCGAACATGATGATCGGCGATCCGAACAGATTCGAGTGGGGCAGGATCCCGATGTCGAACATCTGGATGTGATCGTACACCTCGGTGCGCGGCACGGCACCGGTGTGCACCACGGCCGCTTCCAGGGCGGTACCGCGGATCGTGTCCCTGACCGCCTGCATCGGCTTGCCGTCGCCCACCAGGCACAGCTTGAGCTGCGGGTGCCGCCGCTGCAGCTGCGCGAAGACCTCGATCAGGAAGTCGAGGCGATCCCAGCCGACGAACCAGCCGGCGAAGCCCAGCACCAGGCTGTCCTGCAGGCCATAGCGCCGTCGCATCATGTCGCGATCGTGGGCGAGGCGCATTCGCTCCAGCTGGAAGCCGTTCGGCGCGACGACCAGTCGTTCGCGCGGCAGTCCGATCTCGATGAGCCGCTCGCCGAGATACGACGATACGGCGTGGCCGAGATCGCAGCGTGCAATGAGTCGCCGCTCGACCCAGGCGCACAATCTCGGGAACAGCTGCGGGCGCACGCGATCCGCGACGCCGCTGACGTCGTTCACTTCCAGCGCGAACTGACAACCGGCCGCCCGTGCCGCGAGAGCGCCGGCGATCATGTAGGTCGCATAACGCTCGAACAGCAGGTCGTACTTGTGCCGCTTCAAGGCCGCGCGCACGCGGAAGTAGGCGGGCACGTTGAAGACGATCTCCGCGATCTCGAACAGCCACTTCGGCATGTGCTGGCTGAGCGTCTTCCACAGCGACGACCAGCCGCTCGCGCCGCCGCGCTGCTCGTCGATCGGCAGCGTGAGCTGTGGATCGAACGGATCCACGCCGGGCGGCGACAGCACGTCGACTTCGTGCCCGAGCGCGCGCAGCCCCGTCACGATGCTGACGATGTGGTTGCCCTCGGCGCCGCGGCCCTGGGTTCGATGGTGATAGAGAATTCGCACTCGCGCCTCGCGTGCCGGCGGCTCAGTTCGCAGGCGTCGCGGCAACCGCGCGTCGGCGCAAAGCGCTGCGCAATCCCGCCAGCCGCGCCACGGCGATCGGCACGATTCCCCAGCGGTATGCGTTCACGTGATAGAGCGTGCGCCGGCAGTCGGTCCAGCGCGTCGTCCACTCCATGACGCGGCCATAGAACTCGATGCGACGGATGCGCCCCTCGTCGAACAGCTGCCGGTATGCGTCCTGGCGCAGGAGCGAGGAGGGCGACAGGCCCTTGATGCTCTCGTCGTACGTGGTCTTGAGCAGCACCTGCACGTCGGCGGACTCGATGCACAGATCGACGGCGACGACCCGCTCGCCGAAGCGATAGCGATAGATCCGCGCCGCGCCGAGGCGGCAGAAATCCTCGAGCATCGCGCGATAGAAGCGGCCCTGGTCGCTGTCGATGGTGACCGCAGTGCCTTGCTGGCCCTTCCAGCCGGCGCTCTCGAGCCGGCCGAAGTCGGCGACGGCGTCGGCGACCTGCTCGGCGCGCGTGATGACCTCCAGCGTCGGCTCCGTCCCCTCGCGCGTCAGCCGCGAGCGCTGCGTGCGCATGTTCTGCTGAAGCTGCTTGCTGCGTGATTTCCAGTACTCGTCGAACGAGGCTGGCGCTTCGATCCAGCCGGTCTGAATGTAGTCGACCGTGCGCAGCGCGGCCGTTGCAGCGGGACGCTCGTGCAGTACCGGATCCTGCTGCGTCGCTGCGATCAGCAAGGGAAATCCGGGCAGCGCACGCATCAGGCCGGCCAACAAGTCGGCATGCGCCAGGCCGCGCTCCATCACCCACGCCCCGAGCGGCAGCTGCGAGGGCTGATAGGTTTCCCATACTCCCGGACGCTTGCTCGCAACGATACACAGCGCGCGCTCCCGGCCGGGCGCGCCAAGCACGGCAAGGCGCTCGCCGCCGCTACGAAAGTGTCGCAGCAGATTGCGAATGAAGACCGAGCGCAGAAAGGGCAGGCCGCCCGTCGCATCGTTGATGCGGTCCCACGCCGCGGCGAAGTCGTCGAAGCGCTCGACGGTGTGCAATGTCCATTTCATAATCCGAGCCGATGCCCTCCTCAGTGCAGAGTAGTCGAAAAACCGCGCGGATGCCTGGCCAGCCGCTGCTGCAATGGGGAATCTGCCAAGCATCTCCCAGTCCGCTCCCGAGCATGCTCGATGCGAAGGAGTTCGTGCTCACGCGCAGCGCGCGCAGCGCGCTGGCGCTCGCGCTCCGACAGGCACGCATCGGTGCAGGCGCGCGTGTGCTGCTGCCGAACTACTACTGTCCGACCATGCCTGCGCCGGTCGAAGCCAGCGGCGCATCGGTGCTCTTCTATCCGATCACTGGTGCAGGTCTGCCGGATCTCGATTGGATCCGTGCGCACCTGAGCCCGGACTGCAAGGCGTTGCTCGCCGTGCACTTCTTCGGGTTGCCAGTGCCGCTCGCGGCGGTTCGCGCGTTCTGCGACGAGGCAGGTCTGCTGCTGATAGAGGATTGCGCGCACGCATTTTTCGGCAAGTGGTCGGAAGTGCCGGTCGGCAACTTCGGACACTTCGCCATCGCGAGCCTGCCGAAGTTTTTTCCGGTGATCGAAGGCGGCGTGCTCGCAGGTCCGGCCGGCACGTTGAGCGAGCCGCGATTGCCCGCACTCGGCGCAGCTGCTGAGCTCAAGGCTGCCTGGAACATCCTCGAGCTGGCCACGCAGCACGCGGCCCTGCCGGGCCTGAATGCGCCCGTCGCGCTCGCCGCGAAGGTGTTGTCCGCATTGCGCGGCAGGAACAGGGCGACTCTTGCAGATCAGGAAGGCGGCAGCGAGCCGGTCGAAGCCGTGCGTGCTGCAGCGCTGGCAGACCCGTTGCTCGCTCCCATGCGATTGCGACGCGTCGAGCGGCACTTGTTCGAGCGCCTCGATCGCCGACGCATCGTGGCGCTGCGGCGGCGCAATTACGAGCGACTCGCGCAGTTGCTTCCCGCCGGTCCGGGGCTGGTCCCGCTGTTTCCGCAACTGCCGCCGGGAGCCGTGCCCTATGTGTTCGCCGTGCGGCTCGAGTCGCCGGACGAGGTTTACGCGCAGTTGCGCGCGCAACGCCTGCCCGTGCTGCGCTGGGACCGTTACTGGCCGGGTGCAATCGACGCCGTGCGCGATGTGGGACGCGATTGGGGACACCACGTCCTGCAGATACTCTGTCATCAGAACTTGACCCTTGCCGACCTGGATATCCTCGCGCACAGCCTGACGGCGGCGGTTGCTGCCGGCGCCGCCCGGCGCCAGCCCGGCTAAACCACGATCTCGGCGGGGGCGGGATGGCTCAGGAAGCCGAGTGGGCTGGCCGTGTAGCCGTACGCACCTGATTGCAGCACCGCGATGAGATCGCCCGGCACTGCGCGCGCCATTTCGCTGCGATCTGCCAGCAGGTCGAGCGGCGTGCACAGCGGGCCGACCACCGATGCAATCTCGCGCTCGCTGCCGCGCACCTTGTTGGCGACGATGACCGGATAGTTCTTGCGCAGCACCTGGCCGAAGTTTCCGGAAGCGGCGAGATGATGATGCAGGCCGCCGTCCGTGATCAGGAAGACCTGACCGCGGCTGATCTTGCGATCGAGCACACGGCACACGTATACGCCGGCTTCGCCGACCAGGTAGCGTCCCAGCTCGATCATGAGCTGCGCCTGCGGCAGTTGTGCAGTCGTGATCTGCAGCAGCTCGCGCAGATTCGCGGCGATCTGCGCCAGCTGCAGCGGCTGCTCGCCCGGAAAATAGGGAATGCCGAAGCCGCCGCCGATGTTCAGGATGCGCACCGGCGCCGGTGCGTGGCGGGCGAGCTCGACGGCCAGCGCCACGGACTTCTGCTGCGCCTCGACGATCGCTTCGGCGCGCAGGTTCTGCGAGCCGCTGAAGATGTGAAAGCCGACGAACTGCAGCGGCAGCGCGCCGAGGCTCTCGAGCACCTGCGGTACCCGCTCGGCGTCGATGCCGAACTGCTTCGGCCCACCCGCCATTTTCATCCCCGAAGTTTTGAGCTCGAAGTCGGGGTTGACGCGCACTGCGACCCGCGGGCGCTTGCCGCTCGCGCGAGCGATCGCGGCGAGGCGCTCGATCTCGAGCTCCGACTCGACGTTGAGCACGATGTCTGCCGCGACCGCAGCCGCCAGCTCGGCTGGGGTCTTGCCGGGACCGGCAAAGCTGATCGCGCCCGGATCCATGCCGGCCGCCAGCGCGACTTGCATCTCGCGCGCGGACGCCACGTCGAGGCCATCGACCAGCCCCGCCATGTGCTGCACGACCTGCGGCAGCGGGTTCGCCTTGATCGCGTAGTGCAGATGCAGGCCCGCAGGCAACGTACGCCGCAGCAGCTCGACGCGCTCGGTCATGTACTGACGCGAATACGCGTAGAACGGCGTGCTGCCGACCTGCGCAGCCACGTCGGTGATCGGCCGGCCCGCAATGGTCAGGCAGTCGGCCGCGACTCCGAAGAACGGATGAGTGGCGTGCTGTGGCAGCTCGAGAGTCATGATGCGTCGGCTCCGAACAGCGCCTTGAGCTCGCGGGCGAGCAGCGGACGGTCGTACTTGCCGTTGGGGTTGCGCGGCAGGGTCTCGCGCCACTCGATGTGGTGCGGCACCATGAACAGCGGCAGCTGTCGCTTGCACGCGGCGAGCAGGGCGTCCTTGTCGGGGCTCGCGCCGGGCGCAGGCGTGGCGACGACCACGATCGCCTGACCCAGCTCGGGATGCGACACGCCCACTGCAGCGGCATCCGCGACCAGGCCGGTGGCGAACACTACTTCCTCCACCTCGGTCGGGCTGACGCGATAGCCCGAGGTCTTGATCATCTCGTCGCGCCGGCCGATGAAGAACAGGAATCCTTCCTCGTCCCGTCGCACCGTGTCGCCGGACCACACGGCCATCTCGGTGAGCACCAGCCCCTTGTCCTGGCCGGGCACCGGCTTGTAACGCTCGGCAGTCTTCGCCGGGTCGTTCCAATAGCCGAGCGCCACCAGCGAGCCTCGATGCACCAGCTCGCCGGGCTCGTTCGCAGCGCACTCGGAACCGTCGGCGCGCACCACGAGAATTTCCGCGTTCGGAATCGCCTTGCCGATCGAGTCGGGCCGGCGATCTATTTCCGACGGCGGCAGATAGGTGGAGCGGAATGCCTCGGTCAGGCCGTACATCAGGAATGGCTGCGTCTTCGGCAACGCCGCGCGCAGTTTCGCCAGCGTCGCGCCCGGCATCGCGCCGCCCGAGTTGGTGATGTAGCGCAGATGTTGCGTGACTTCCGCGGGCCACGCGAGGTCGGCGAGCTGCGACCACAATGGCGGCACGCCGGCCAGTCCGGTGATGCGCTCGCGGGCGGCCGCGTTGATGACATCGCGCGGCAGCAGGTAGTCCATCAGCACTACGCTTGCCCCGACGCGGAACGCCGTCGACATCTGGCTGAAGCCATAGTCGAAGCTGAAAGGGAGCACGGCGAGCAGCCGGTCTTCGCGCGTGTTGCCCAGGTACTGCGCGACACTTTCGGCGCCGGTCACCATGTTCCGATGCGACAGCACGACGCCCTTCGGTCGCCCGGTGCTGCCCGACGTATAGAGAATCGCCGCCATGTCCGCATCGAGGTTGCGATGGGGCGCGCCTGCGCTGTCGCCGGCGAGGAAATCCGACCAGGTCATCTGCACGATGTGCGCCGGCACGCCGGGCACGCCAGCGCGAGCGTCCGTGAGCACGAGGCCGCGCAGGTCCGGGCACTGCGCCAGCGTCGGCAGCAAGTCCTGGGCGCGAGCTTGCGACGTGATGAGAAAGCGCACGTTGCAGTCGCGCAGGATGTGGCCGACCTGCTCCGGTTTGAGCAACGGATTGACCGGCACGAACACGCCGCCCGCATGCACCGCGCCGAAGATCGTCGTGACCGTTTCGAACTGCTTCGGCAGATACACCGCGACCCGTTCGAGCCGCTGCAGGCCGAGCGCGAGCAGGCCGCGCGAGCAGCTCTCGATCTCCGCGGTCAGTTCCGCGTAGGACCGAGCGCTGCCCTTGTGGGCGATGGCGCGATCCTCTGGCGCGCGGTTAGCTGCGCGCAGGATCAACTCGTGAAGCAGATCGGTCATAGTTCCTCTGTGAAAGTTTACTTTGGCCGGCATCCGGGGCCGGGCCGGGCGCCATTATCGCCGGACCGGGCGGCCCGCCAGCATGCCCTCGTGATACATATCACGACCGGCCGCGGCATGGTCTGCAATACTTCACGGATACGAGCAGCGTGGTAGGCGCGCTCGCAGCTCGGCCCCGCCGCGCAAAAGAGGTGCAGTAGTGAAGGATCCCGGGAACGTTAGAGTGCTGGTCACGGGCGGCGCCGGATTTCTCGGCTCGCACCTGTGTGAGCGCCTGCTGGCGGACGGCCGCGACGTCCTGTGTGTCGACAACTTTTACACCGGCAGCAAGCGCAATGTCGCGCACCTGCTGTCGAGCCCGCGCTTCGAGGTGATGCGGCACGACGTCACCTTCCCGCTGTACGTGGAAGTCGACGAGATCTACAACCTGGCCTGCCCGGCCTCGCCGATCCACTACCAGAACGACCCGGTGCAGACCACGAAGACCAGCGTGCACGGCGCGATCAACATGCTCGGTCTGGCGAAGCGCGTGAAGGCGAAGATCTTCCAGGCCTCGACCAGCGAGGTGTACGGCGATCCGGACGTGCATCCGCAGCCCGAGTCGTACTGGGGCCGCGTCAACCCGATCGGTCAGCGCTCGTGCTACGACGAGGGCAAGCGCTGCGCCGAGACGCTGTTCTTCGACTACTACCGCCAGCACCGACTGCGCATCAAGGTCGGCCGCATCTTCAACACGTATGGGCCGCGCATGCATCCGCATGACGGCCGCGTCGTGTCCAATTTCATCGTACAGGCGCTGACCAACCAACCGATCACGATCTACGGCGAGGGCACGCAGACGCGCTCGTTCTGCTACGTCGCCGACCTGATCGAGGCGTTCGTGCGGCTGATGAAGACGCCGGACGATTTCACCGGCCCGGTCAACCTCGGCAACGCCGACGAGTTCACGATCGCCGAGCTCGCCGAGCTGGTCATCAAGATGACGAACTCGAAGTCGCAGCTGGTGCGCAAGCCGCTGCCGTCCGACGATCCGCGCCAGCGGCAGCCGGATGCGTCGCTGGCGCAGAGCCGCCTCGGCTGGCAGGCGACCACGCCGCTCGCGGAGGGCCTGAAGCACACGATCGCCTATTTCGACGAGCTGCTGAAGCGCGACGAGTACCAGCCCGCCTGAGCAGGCCACGAGGTTCAACGATGAATGCGATTGCGACGCCGAATCCCGCAGGCGCCACGGCGTGGGCGCGTGGCACCGGAGCGAAGTGCAGGTTCTGTGCGACGCCGCTGCAGCACAGCTTCGTCGATCTGGGCATGTCGCCGCTGTGCCAGACGCACATCGAGCCGCACCAGCTCAATCACATGGAGCCGTTCTATCCGCTGCACGCGTGGGTCTGTCACGCCTGCTTCCTGGTGCAGCTCGAGCAGTACGTCGCACCGTCGGACATCTTCAGCGACTACGCCTACTTCTCGTCGTACTCGGACAGCTGGGTCGAGCATGCGCGGCGCTATGCGGCTCACATGACCGGCCTGCTGCAGCTCGGGCCGCGCTCGAAGGTCATGGAGATCGCCAGCAACGACGGCTACCTGCTGCAGCACTTCGTGCGCGGGGGCGTGCCGAGCCTCGGCATCGAGCCGGCAGCGAACGTGGCGCAGGCGGCGATCGCCAAGGGCATCCCCACGACAGTGAAGTTCTTCGGCGAGCAGTCGGCGCGCGAGATCGCGGCGGAGCACGGCCAGCCGGACCTGTTGCTGGGCAACAATGTCCTGGCGCACGTGCCGGACATCAACGACTTCGTCAAAGGCATGAAGGTGCTGCTGAAGCGCGGCGGCGTGATCACGATGGAGTTCCCGCATCTGCAGCAGCTGATCGAGCAGAACCAGTTCGATACGATCTACCACGAGCACTTCTCGTACCTGTCGTGGGTCGCGGTGGAGCGCATCTTCCGCCATCACGGCCTGGCGCTGTTCGATGTCGAAGAGTTGCCTACGCACGGCGGCTCGCTGCGCATCTACGCCGCGCATGTCGAGGACAACAAGCCGCTGAGCAGCCGTGCCCGGGCGCTGCGCGAGCGTGAGCTCGCACTCGGGTTCGAGCGGCTCGAGACGTACGCGGACTTCGAGGCGCGCGTCAAAGACACGAAGCGCAAGCTGTTGCGCTTTCTGATCGACGCCCGGGCGGCCGGCAAGAAGATCGTCGGCTACGGCGCGCCCGGCAAGGGCAACACGCTGCTCAACTACTGCGGCATCCGTCGGGATTTCCTCGACTACACCGTCGATCGCAGCCCGCACAAGCAGGGACGCTATACGCCGGGCACGCACATCCCCATCCTGCACCCCGACGCGATTCGTGAGACGCGGCCGGACCTGGTGCTGATCCTGCCGTGGAATCTGAAGGAAGAGATCATGCAGCAGGCCGCCTTCATCCGCGAATGGGGCGGCGGCTTCGTCGTGCCGATTCCAACCGTCACGTTGCTGTAGCAAACTCCGCACCGGTCGCCCACCTGTCGAATGTCCAGCGCGCCTCCGCGTCGCAATGCGCGCCGCGCGCAGGCTCGTCGAGCCAAGAAGTAAAGATGACGGAAGAAACCACTGAGGGGGGCGCGCCGCGGGGCGGCGCGGTGCAAGGCGGCAGCGTCGATCTGAAGATGGCGAAAGGGGCGATCTGGATGGTGCTCGCCCGCTTTCTCGATCGGACGATCGCGCTGGCGAGTACCGTCATCCTGGCGCGCCTGCTGGTGCCCGCGGACTTCGGCCTGGTGGCGATGGCCACGGCGATCCTGGCGGTGCTCGAGCTGTTCGTGTCGCTGGGCTTCGACGTCGCGCTGATCCGCAATCGCGAGGCGACGCGCGAGCACTACGACACGGCTTGGACGATGAACGTGCTGCTCGGCACGGGGATCGCGATCGCGATGCTGCTCGTGGCCGGACCGGTCACCGAGTTCTACACCGAGCCACGTCTCGCCGCGGTGATCCAGGTGCTGGCGCTGGGCGCGTTCGTCCAGGGCTTCGAGAACATCGGCGTCGTATCGTTCCGCAAGGACCTGCGCTTCCGTCAGGACTTCAACCTGATGTTCTACAAGAAGCTCGGCACTTTCCTGATCGCGATCCCGCTGGCGTTGATCCTGCGCAATTACTGGGCGCTGGTCGCCGGAACTGTCGCTGCGCGCCTGCTGAACGTTGGCCTGACCTACCTGATGCACAGCTACCGGCCGCGCTTCTCGCTGGCGGCGCGCGGCGAGCTGTTCCACTTCGGCAAGTGGCTGATCGTCGGCAACGCGGTGTACTTCGCGGGCACGCGCTCGGCGGACTTCATCGTCGGCAAGGTATCCGGCGCGCATCAGCTCGGCATCTTCAACATCGCCTACGAGACCTCGAACCTGCCGACCAGCGACCTGATCGCGCCGATCAACCGCGCGATCTACCCCGGCTACGCGCAGAAGGCACACGATCTGGGCCTGCTGCGGCGAAGCTATCTGGAAGTCATCGGCCTGGTCGCGCTGCTGGCGATTCCCGCCGGCGCCGGCATCGCGGCGACCGCCAAGCTCATCGTGCCGCTGGTGCTGGGCCCGAACTGGCTGGAGGCGATTCCGGTCATGGAAGTGCTGGCGGTGTACGGGGTGTTTCTCGCGCTGAAATCCAACAATCACTACATTTATCTATCGATGGGGACGCCGCGAACGGCGACCATCCTCGGCATCGTCCAGACTTCGCTGCTGGTGCCGCTCGCCATCGTCGGCAGTATCTATGGCGGAGCCATCGGCACTGCGCTCGGGTATCTGTTAGCGCAGGTGCTGTTTACACCGCTCAGCGTGACATTCCTGCGCAGGGCGCTGAAACTGCCGATGCGGGAGCTCACGCGAGTCTTCTATCGGCCGTTCGTCGCGGGCGGCCTGATGTATCTGGTGGTGCGTCTGCTGGCGAGCAAGTGGGCGGGCGGGCTGCATTCGAGCGCCGCGCTCGTGCTGCCGACGCTGGCTTGCGTGGCGCTGGGAGTGGTCCTTTACTGCACCGCGATTTACATATTGTGGAGGATCGCCGGTCGACCCGACGGCGCCGAGCGCCGCGCGCTGGCATTCGTCGAGCCGCGATTACCTGCCAGAATACGGACTGTGATGGGCTCTTGGCCAATGGGCGCCAAGAGCGGCGACAATTAGATTATTAGATTAGATGACCAGCTGGGTGCGGGTCACGTGATGGGGCGGTTCATCCGAGATGAGTAAGACAACCAATGGCGAGGGCCCGGTCCCGACGCGTCCGCTGGGCTTGCGGCGCGGTGATCTGGTCGAGGTGCGCAGCGCCGAAGAAATTCTGGCGACGCTGGACGACAGCGGCGCGATCGATGCGTTGCCGTGCATGCCGGAGTTGCTGGAATACGCGGGCCAGCGCTTTCGAGTCGAAGCGCGCGCCGACAAGACCTGCGACACGATCAACTACAGCGGCTCGCGTCGTCTGTTCGACACGGTTCACCTGGAAGGGATCCGCTGCAGCGGCAAGGCGCACGGCGGCTGCGAGGCGCAGTGCTCGGTCTTCTGGAAGGAAGCGTGGCTGAAGCGCGTCGAAGGCAAAACGCCAGCCCCTCGCCCAACCACTGCGGCAACGGCGCCGACGGCGATGACCCGCGAGCGTCTCGCAGCTCTGACCCAGCGGGCGCCGGAAGCGGGCGAGACGGACGTGCGTTACCGCTGCCAGGCAACCGATCTGCTGCTGGCCTCGACGCCGATTCGCTGGTGGGATCTGCGTCAGTACTGGCGCGACGTCTGGACGGGCAACGTGGGCTTGCTGGCAGTGGTGCGCGCCGCGCTGTTCCGCATCTTCCTCAAGACTCTGAGGATCGGCGGCTACCGCGCCCAGATGTGGTGCTACAACCGGCTGCAGGCGTGGCGGGGGGCAACGCCCTATCCGTATACACAGGGAACGCTCGACAAGACGCCGTGCGAGACGCTGGACCTGACGCCGGGCGAGTACGTGCGAGTCAAGGAGCAGCACGAGATCCTGAAGACCGTCAACGCGCGTAATCGCAATCGTGGCCTGTCGTTCGATCCGGAAATGGTCCGCTACTGCGGCAAGGTGCACGAAGTGCGCGCCCGGGTCGGCAGGATCATCGACGAGCGCAACGGCAAGATGCTGCCGATCGCCAGCGACTGCATCATCCTCGAGGGCGCCGTGTGTTGTGCCGAGTACAGCAACAAGCGACTGTTCTGTCCGCGGCGCCTGTATCCGTACTGGCGCGAGATCTGGCTGGAGCGCGTGCCGGCACCGACGGGCGCGCCGCAGACGACGCAGACGACGACATGAAGCGGTGAGTTCCGCAGCGAGGTTGGGCGTATCGTGTCACGGACCAGGCTCGCAACGATCCTGGTGCTCGGTGTGGTGCTGGTGTGCGGGGTTGCCGCATACGCCTACTATCGCAGCGGCGTGCCCGAGTATCGGCCACCGGCTTTGCCGGCCGACGCGCGCGCGCTCGAACTGAATGTGCTGGGCCGCGGTCCACTGCGCGTCGCGACAGCAAATCCGCGCTACTTCGCCGACGGCAGCGGCCGCATCGTACTGCTGGTCGGCGATCACACCTGGTCGAACCTGCAGGACAACGGGCCGGGGGAGTTGCCGGCGCCGTTCGACTACGATCGCTATCTCGATTTCCTGGCCGCGCATCACGTCAACTTCTTCCGCCTGTGGGCCTGGGAGCAGGCGCGCTGGGCGCCGTGGACGACGAGCGACGACTACTACTTTTTCCCCGGTCCGGTGTACCGGCGCACCGGGCCCGGGGTCGCGCTCGACGGCCGTCCCAAGTTCGATCTGCGGCAACTCGATCCCGCTTACTTCGAGCGGCTGCGAGCACGCGTGCAGCAGGCGGGCGAGCGCGGCATCTACGTGTCGATCATGCTGTTCAACGGCTGGGCGATCGACAATGCGCACTCGAGCCTGCGGCGCGGCAATGCGTGGCACGGCCATCCGTTCAATCGCCAGAACAACATCAATAACGTAGACGGTGATCCGAACGGCAACGACGGCGGCGAGGAGACGCATCAGCTGCTGGTGCCCGCGGTGACTGCCTACCAGGAAGAGTACGTGCGTCGCGTGATCGACAGCGTCAACGACCTGGACAATGTGCTTTTCGAGATCAGCAACGAGAGCTATGCCAACTCGAAGCAGTGGCAGTACCACATGATCGACTTCGTGCACGCGTACGAGGCCGGCAAGCCGCAGCGCCATCCGGTCGGCATGAGCCAGTACCAATGGCCGGGCAGCAACGCCGAGCTGTTCGCGAGCCCCGCCGAGTGGATCGCGCCGTGGCAGGAGCTGCCCGACTCTGCGTATCGCGACGATCCGCCGGTGACGGATGGCCGCAAGGTCGTGATCGTCGACACCGATCACCTGTGGGGCATCGGCGGCGATCGCAGCTGGGCCTGGCGCGCGTTCCTGCGCGGCGCTCAGCCCAGCTTCATGGACGGTTACGACGGCGCCTCCGTCGGCTGCGGCGCGCCCGCGCCGTTCGACGTGCGTACGGCCTCGCTGCGGGACATCGCCAAGGACCTGCTGCGCAGGCAGGCCCGGCCGGAGGGCTGGCAACCGGATGCCGCGCAGTGGGTGAGCCTGCGACGTAATCTCGGCTACATCCGCGACTGGGCCGATCGCATCGACCTGGCGCGCATGCGACCCCGGCCCGAGCTGGCCTCGACGGGCTACTGCCTGGCCGCTCCGGAGGCGGATCCGGCCGAGTACTTGATCTATGTCATGGATTCGCGGGTTCCGGTTACAGTAGATTTGCGCTACACGGCGGGGAGGCTGATGGCGGAGTGGTTCGACCCGGGCACCGGGCGGCGGCTGAGCGGTCAGCCGGTCGACGGCGGGGCACGACAGGTTCTTGCATCGCCATTCCAAGAAGACAGCGTGCTGTACCTGCGCGCCGTCACATCACAACGAAGCGAACCAACCAGGTGAGCACGGGAGCGACGCAACGCTCGGCAGAGGGCACCCTCGCGCCGAAGGTGACGATGGGAATGCCCGTCTACAACGGCGAGCAGTTCGTCGAGGCGGCGCTGCGCTCGGTGCTGGCGCAGACGTTCGCGGATTTCGAGGTGCTCATCTCGGACAACGCCTCGACCGATCGGACCGGCGAGATCTGCCGCGACTACGCCGCGCGCGACGCGCGCATCCGCTACACGCGCAACGAGGTGAACCTCGGCTTCTGCCGCAACCAGAACAGCGTGTACCAGCGGGCCCGCGGCGCGTACTTCCTGCTCACGCATCACGATGACATCCGCAGCCCGGATTACCTCGAGCGCACCGTGCCGGTGCTCGATGCGGACCCGACCGTCGTCGTGTGCTACACGCAGACGCGCGACATCGATGAGCACGACCAGCCGCTGCCGCGTCGCGATCCGCTGCTGCGCTTCGACTCACGCGACCTGCGCGAGCGCTTTCGCGACGTGATCCGCATGGATCACATCTGCGAGCCGGATTTCGGGCTGACGCGCACGGATGTGCTGCGCACGACCTGCCTGCACGGCGACTACGCCGATTCGGATCGCGTGCTGCTCGCGGAGCTGGCGCTGCACGGACGCTTTCACCGGATTCCCGAGTACCTGTTCTTCCGCCGCGCGCACACCGGACAGTCGACCTCGGTCGCGCCGGATCGTCAGAGCCGCACGGTCTGGTTCGATCCGCAGAAGTATCAGGGCAAGCTCCTGTTCCCGCATTTCCGCGAGTTCCGTGAGTACCTCGCCGCGGTGGCGCGCGCGCCGATCCGCATCGCCGATCGGCTGTGGTGCATGGGCGAGATGGTGCGCTGGCTCGGCACCAATCGCCGCCGCTTGCAGAGCGATCTCGATCACGCCGGCCGCCAGCTGTTGCGCCCGCTGTACTACGCACTGCTGGGCCGGTCGCGATGAACGGCCGCGCTGGCCAGGCGCCGCTCCTGCCCGAAGTCGGAGTGCTCGGTTTGCCCTATCACCACTGGGGCACTCACTGGATGACGCCGCATCACGTACTGCCGCGCCTCGCGCGCTACTTCAACGTCGTGTGGCTCGAGCCGGCGCACCACTGGCGCGAGACGGTGCAGCGCGCGCTGCGCACCGAGCCGCTGCGCGGCACTGATGGATTGCCGGAGTCGTTCGAGATCTACCGGCCGGAGCCGTGGCTGCCGCACTTCATCCGCCCGGCCTGGTTGAGCGACGCGCTGTTGCGCGAACGCGTGCGACGCGGCTTCGCCAAGCTCAGAGCGCGCGGTTGCCGCAAGCTCGTTCTGCACCTCTGGTACCCGACGTTCGAAGCGGCGTTGCACCGGCGCGAGCACGACCTGAGCCTGTACCACATCGACGACGAGTATTCGTTCACCAAGGACGCCGTGAACGCCTCTCCGCAGGAAGCGCGCGTGCTCGAAGCGAGCGATCGCGCGATCGTGATCTCGCCCGGGCTGCTCGAGCGCAAGAGCGGCATCAATCCGCACATGTCGATGGTGCCGGAAGGCGTCGACTCGGCGCTGTACGAGCGCGTCGCGCCCGAGCCCGCCGACCTGGCGCCGATCCCACGGCCGCGGATCGGTTACACCGGCGTGCTGAAGCGGCAGCTCGACTGGCAGCTGCTGCACGAGCTCGCCCGCCGCCATCCGCAGTGGTCATTCGTGTACGTGGGTCCGCGCTCGCTGCCGCCGGAGCTGAATACCATCGCGGATGCCATGGCTGCATTGCCAAACGTGCACATGCTCGGCGGCAAGACCGCGCTCGAGCTGGCCTCATATCCGCAGCACTTCGATGTCTGCACGATGCCGTACGTCGTCGACGGCTACACGAACAACATCTATCCGCTCAAGCTGCACGAGTACCTGGCCGGCGGGCGCCCGATCGCGGCGTCGCGCATCCGCTCGCTGCTCGACTTCGGTCATCTGATCCACCTCGCCACGGGCGCCGACGAATGGTCCGCGGCCTTGAGCGAGGCGCTCGCAGGCGCGGCGGGTCCGGGCGCCGGCGCCGCGACCGCCGCACGCCGCGCAGTGGCGCGGCAACACGATTGGAACGAGCTGATCTTCAAGATCGCCGATATCATTGCGAAGGGCCTCGGTCCGCAGTTCAGCGCGCGGCTCGAGCGCATCGACACGAGATTCGCCGCCTAGCGGCGGCGCGGAGAGACAGCGCAGATGACGGTACTGGTGACCGGCGGCGCCGGCTATGTCGGCTCGCACGCCCTGCAACTGCTTCGTGACAGCGGCATCCGTTGCGTGGTGCTGGACAACCTGAGTCGGGGGCATCGGGAGCTGGCCGGTGACGCGCCGCTGGTCGTCGGCGACATCGCCGATCCGGACGTCGTGACGCGCGTACTGCGCGAGCATGACGTCGATGCGGTCATGCACTTCGCCGCCTACGCATACGTCGGCGAATCGGTGCAGCAGCCCGACATCTACTATCGCAACAACGTGGCCGGCACACTCAACCTGCTCGAGTGCCTGGTCCGGCACGGCGTGCGCCGCTTCGTGTTCTCTTCGACCTGCGCGACCTACGGGTTGCCGCAAACGACGCCGATCGAAGAAACGCATCCGCAGCGTCCGGTGAATCCGTACGGCGCCAGCAAGCTGATGGTCGAGCGCATCCTGAGCGACTTCGATCACGCGTTCGGCTTGCGCTCGGTCGTGTTCCGCTACTTCAATGCGGCCGGCGCCGATCCGCAGGGTCGGATCGGCGAGTGGCACGAGCCGGAGACGCACCTGATTCCGATCGCTTTGCAGGCAGCCCGTGGCGTGCGCGGCGCGGTCGAGGTGTTCGGCGACGACTATCCGACGCCGGACGGCACCTGCATCCGCGACTACATTCACGTCACCGACCTGGCGCAGGCGCACCTGCTGGGACTGCGTCATCTGCAGGCGGGCGGCGCCAGCGAGGCGTTCAATCTGGGCAACAACAACGGTTTCTCGGTGCGCGAGGTCATCACCGCGGCCGAGCAGGTGACCGGCCGGAAGATTCCCTGGAAGGCCGCGCCGCGACGCGCCGGCGATCCGCATGCGCTGGTCGGCAGCGCCGTGAAGGCGCAGCAGCGGCTCGGCTGGAAGCCGCAGTTTCCGGGCCTGGATACGATCATCGAGACCGCATGGAAGTGGCATCTCGCCGCGGGTCACTGACGATATGGCTGCGCCGACCGCTGGCTCGTTGACCTGGCAGGATCGGCGTTGTGCCGTCACGGGCGCCGGCGGATTCATCGGCACGGCGCTGTGTCGCGAGCTGTCGGCGCAAGGCGCGGAAGTGCATGGCTGGGGCCGCAAGCCTCACCCCGATCTGCGGGTCGCGCATTGGCACGACTGCGATGTGTTCGATGCTGCGCGCGTCGATCAGCTGTTCGCGAGCGTCCGTCCGGACGTCGTATTCCACCTCGCTTCGCGGGTCACCGGGTCGCGCAGCGTCGATCTGGTGCTGCCGATCCTGCGCGACAATCTGCTGGGCACTGTTCATGTGCTGGCGGCAGCGGCGAAACACGGCAACCCGCGAGTGCTGTGCCTGGGGTCGCTGCAGGAGCCCGATCTGGAGCCGCGCGGTGTGCCGAATTCTCCGTACGGAGCAGCGAAGTTCGCCGCGAACGCGTACGCGCGCATGTACGCGGAAGTCTTTTCGCTGCCCGTCACGATCGCTCGCCCGTTCATGGTGTACGGCCCCGGGCAGCTGGACCTCACCAAGCTCGTGCCCTACGTCGTGACGCAGCTGTTGAGCGGGCAGCAGGCGCAACTTTCGAGCGGCGCGCAGGCGTTCGATTGGGTGTACATCGACGACGTGGTCGCCGCGCTGCTCGCGACGACCGCGACGCTGCGCACGGTCGGCAAGACGATCGACGTCGGCTGCGGCGTGCTCACGCCGGTCAAGGATGTGGCGCTTGGCATCGCGCGTCGTCTGCAGAAACCGGACGCGCTCCACCTCGGCGCGATCGCCGACCGCCGTATGGAGCAGACCCGCTGCAGCGACGTCGAGGCTACGGCCCGGCTGACGGGCTGGCGGCCGCGCGTAGGGCTCCAGGAGGGCCTGGACGCCACGGTCGAGTGGTATCGGCAGCGCTTCGCAGGCCTCGCGGGGCCCTGATTTGTAAAGACATCCGACGCGCCCGTTTGTGACTTGCGTACAAATTCGCGACGGCGCAATTGACCGATAATGGGACGCCCGCGAGGGGAGGCTCAGACGTGAAGATATTCGTTACCGGCACTGAGGGTTACATCGGTTCTCGTCTCGTGCCGCTGCTGAGCGGCCACGGTCACGAAGTGATCGGTACCGACACGGGCTATTACCGCGACGGCTGGCTGTTCAGCGACAACTCGCGCATGCCGGTCACGGCGCGCACCCTGCTCAAGGACCTGCGCCAGATCACCGCGGACGACCTGCGAGGCTGCGAAGCGGTCGTGCACCTGGCGGAGCTGTCCAACGATCCGCTCGGCCAGAACAATCCGCAGATCACCCACGAGATCAATCATCGCGGCTCGGTGCGGCTGGCCGAACTGGCGCGCGGCGCCGGCATCCGGCGCTTCGTCTACACCTCGTCGTGCAGCGTCTACGGCGCGGGCACCGGCGATTTCCTGGACGAGACGGCCAAGCCGAATCCGCAGACCGCGTATGCCGAATGCAAAGTGCTGGTCGAGCGCGACGTCGGCCAGATGGCGGCCCGCGATTTCTCGCCCGTGTTCCTGCGCAATGCCACTGCTTACGGTCCGTCGCCGCGCATGCGCTTCGACATCGTGCTGAACGACCTGTGCGCGCTGGCGTGGACGACCCGGCGCATCGCCATGACCAGCGACGGCAGCCCGTGGCGGCCGGTCGTGCACGTCGACGACATCTGCGAAGCGATCTACCGCTCGGTCATCGCGCCGCAGGAAGCGGTCCACGGCAAGGTGTTCAACGTCGGCCAGAACTCCGACAACTTCCGCGTGCGCGAGCTGGCGCAGATCGTCGCCGAGGAGTTTCCGGGCTGCGAGCTGAGCGTCGGCACCAGCGCCGGCGACACGCGCAGCTATCGCGTGAATTTCGACAGGATTCATCGCGAGCTGCCGGGCTTCGCCTGCAAGAACACGCCACGCGACGGCGCGCGCCAGCTGCATCAGCTGTTCAAGCGCATCGAGATGCAGCCGGAGACGTTCCAGTTCCGCGCCTTCACGCGTCTGAAGCAGCTGAAGTACCTGCAGGCGACCGGGCAGATCGACGGCAGCTTCTACTGGACGTGAGGGCGATCCGCGCGCATGCAGTTTCAGCAGACATCGTTGCGCGGAGCCTTCGTCGTGAGCCTGGAGCCGTACGCCGACTCGCGCGGCTTCTTTGCCCGCACCTGGTGCGCCCGCGAGTTCGCAGCGCACGGCCTGCCGGACACGCTGGTGCAGTCGAGCATGTCGCACAGCGAGCGCCGCGGCACCGTGCGCGGCATGCACGTGCAGTTGCCGCCGTCGCGCGAGGCCAAGCTCGTGCGCTGTACGCGCGGCGCGATCTACGACGTCATCGTCGACATGGATCCGGACTCGCCGACCTTCCTGCGTCACTTCGGCATCGAGCTGTCGGCGACCTCGTATCAGGCGCTGTACATTCCGCCGCTGATGCTGCACGGCTTTCAGACGCTGCAGGACGCGAGTGAAGTGCACTACCAGATGACCGACTTCTACGCGCCCGAGCTCGGTTTCGGCGCGCGCTGGGACGATCCCGCGTTCGGCATCGCCTGGCCGATACGCGCTCCGGTCACGATCCTGCCGCGCGACGCTGCGTACGCCGACTTCGATGTCGAGCGCTATCGCCGCGAGCTGGATGCGGCCCGCGCTCGCGGCGCGCGGTCGTCGCCATGATCCTCGAAGCGCTGCGGACGACGGAAGATTGCCAGGGCCTTGCGCAGCAGGCATGGCAGATGATGGAACGCCTGTATCCCGTCTGCAGGAGCATCACCGGCGAAGGCGTGCGGCGCACGCTCGCGGCCGTAGCAGAGCAGATTCCGCTCGAGCTGACCGAGGTCCCCTCCGGCACGCCGGTCTTCGATTGGGAAGTGCCGAATGAATGGAACGTGCGCGAGGCCTGGGTCGAGGATCCGCAGGGGCGGCGCATCGCCGACCTGCGCCAGCACACGCTGCACCTGATGAGCTACAGCACGCCGGTGCGGGCGACGCTGCCGCTGGCGCAGCTGCGTCCGCATCTGCACAGCCTGCCGGACCATCCCGACTGGATCCCGTACCGCACGAGCTACTACAAGGAAGACTGGGGCTTCTGTGTTACGCACCGCACGCTGCAGGGGCTGCAGGACGGCGACTATCGCGTGCTGATCGACAGCACGCTCGCGCCGGGACACCTGACCTACGGCGAATGCGTCGTGCGCGGCACGAGCGACGAGGAGTTCCTGATCTTCACGCACGTCTGCCATCCCTCGCTGTGCAATGACAATCTCACCGGTATCGCTCTGGCAACGCTGCTGGCGCGCGAGCTGGCTGCGTCGCGGCCGCGCTTCACCTATCGGTTCGTATTCGCGCCGGGCACCATCGGCTCCATCACCTGGCTGGCGCGCAACGAGCACCAGGTGCAGCGAATCCGTCACGGGCTGGTGATGGGGCTGTTGGGCGATCGCGGCGAACTCTCGTACAAGCGCAGTCGCCGCGGCAACGCGGAAATCGACCGGATCGCCGCGTTCGTGCTGCCGAAGCTTGCGCCGCGCGCGCGCCTCGTCGACTTCTCGCCATACGGTTACGACGAGCGCCAGTTGTGCTCGCCCGGGTTCAACCTGCCGGTCGGGCGGCTTACGCGCACCGCGAACAACGAATACCCGGAGTATCACAGCTCGGCGGACGACTTCTCGATCATCGACCGCGGCTCGCTGGCGCAGTCGCTGCTCGCCTGCGCCTCGCTGCTGCGAGTCGCGGACCGCAACGAGCGCTATCAGAATCTGAATCCGAAGTGCGAGCCGCGGCTCGGCAAGCGCGGGCTGTACCGGTTGACCGGCGGCAGCCATCCGGGCGAGGTCGAGCACGCGCTGCTGTGGGTGTTGAATCAGTCCGACGGATCGGCCAGTCTGCTGGACATCGCCGAGCGCTCGGGACTCTCGTTCGACTCGGTGGCCGCGGCCGCCGACGCACTGCAGGGCGCCGCGCTCCTGCGGCCGTGTTCCGCGGCGGGTGAAGAGGGGAGGAGCGCATGAAAGTCGTGTTGTTCTGTGGCGGGCTGGGCACGCGTCTGCGCGAGCACTCCGACACCATTCCGAAGCCGCTGGTGAACATCGGCTACCGGCCGATCCTCTGGCACCTGATGCGCTACTACGCGCACTACGGTCACAAGGAGTTCGTGCTGTGCCTCGGCTATCGCGGCGACCTGATCCGCGAGTACTTCCTCAACTACAACGAAGCGATGACCAACGACTTCGTGATGAAGGACGGCGGCCGCACGATCGAGTACCTGAGCCGCGACGTCGACGACTGGAAGATCACGTTCGTCGACACCGGCATGCACAGCAATATCGGCCAGCGGCTGTGGCGCGTGCGCAAGTACGTCGAGCAGGAGGAGGCCTTTCTTGCGAATTACGCCGACGGCGTTTCCGACCTGCCGCTCGACAAGGTGCTGGCGGAGTTCAATGAGCGGCGCGCTGTTGCGACGTTCGCATCGGTGCGCAGCGCGCAGTCGTTTCACACGGTGCACTCGGGGACCGACGGGGTCGTGACCTCGATGGGCGCGATGAACGAGGGCGAGATCTGGATCAACGGCGGCTTCTTCGCGTTGCGTCGCGAGATCTTCGACTACATGAAGGAAGGCGAAGAGCTCGTGGTCGAGCCGTTCCAGCGGCTCATCGAGAACAAGCTGCTCATGACCTATCGCTACGGCGGCTTCTGGCACGCCATGGACACGTTCAAGGACAAGATCACGCTCGACCGCCTCGAGGCGCAGGGCAAGTGTCCATGGATGGTGTGGAAGCAGGGCAACCCCTGACGGGGTCGCACGGGAACCGGCGTCATGCTCGAACTGCAACTGAGCTCCACACCGCGACGGCCGCTGCGCGTGCTGTGCCTCGGCGCGCATTGCGACGACATCGACATCGGCTGCGGCGGCACGTTGCTCAAACTGCTGAGCGCGCCGCGCCCGGTCGAGGTCGTCTGGGTTTCGTTCAGCGCGCCGGCGCAGCGCGCGCACGAGTTGCAGGCGAGCGCGCGGCGTTTCCTTCGCAACGCCAGCGAGTGGCGGGTCATTACGCACCAGTTCCGCGACACCTATTTCCCGGCGCAGTACGCCGACATCAAGGCCGCGTTCGAGCCGCTGAAGCAGCTGCCGTCGCCCGACGTCGTATTCACGCACCACCGCGCCGATCGGCACCAGGATCATCGCATCGTCGCCGAGCTCACCTGGAACGCGTTTCGCGGCCACCTGGTGCTGCAGTACGAAGTGCCGAAATACGAAGGCGGGCTCGACACGCCGAACGCCTACGTGGCGCTGGAGCGGCGCCAGGTCGAGGCCAAGATCAAGGCCCTGCACGCCAGCTACGCCAGCCAGCGCAGCAAGCGCTGGTTCGACGCGGATGTGTTCCGCGGCCTGATGCGGCTGCGCGGCGTCGAGGCCGGGTGCGAGTCGGGCTGGGCCGAAGGATTCCACGCCGAGAAGATCTGCATAGCGTGATGGGGAGCATATCGCCATGACCAACGTGCACTACGACGCAGCGATCTCCGATGCGGAACGCCGGCGCCTGCTCTACGCGGGCGATCTGTTCGTGTACTCGCCGAGCGAGGCTTCGCTCGAAATGGTGAAATTCGCGCGCGAGATGGTTGCGGAGGTGTTCGGCAGCCGCAATCCGGAGCTGGCCCAGCACGATCTGCCGGTCGAGGAATACGCGCGCATGCTCGGCGAGTTCAAGCCGCGCTTCATCCATCATCCCGAGTGCAAGCGCCTGCTGCCGAAGATGCTCGCGGCAGTCGGCTGCGATACCGCTTCGACCTACTTCGACGTGCCGCGCATCCGCACCTCGACCAGCGACGACTACCTGACGACCGGCATCGCGTTCGCATTTCATCCGCATCGCGACACCTGGTACTCGGCGCCGTTCTGCCAGATCAACTGGTGGATGCCGGTGTTCCCGATCACCAGCACCAACTGCATGGCGTTTCATCCGCAGTACTGGGCGCGCCCGGTGCGCAACAGCTCGAGCGGCTACAACTACCAGGAGTGGAATCGCGTCAGCCGCTTCAACGCCGCGCAGCAGATCGGCGTCGACACCCGCGTGCAGCCGAAGGCGCTCGAAGCGGTCGAGATGCAGCCGGACATCCGCATCCTGCCGCCGCCCGGCGGCCTGCTCATCTTCTCCGGTGCGCAGCTGCATTCGTCGGTGGAGAACACGTCGGGGCGCACGCGCTTCAGCATCGACTTCCGCACCGTGCACATCGACGACGTGCGCGACTTGCGCGGCGCGCCGAACGTCGACTCGCATTGCACGGGCAGCACCATGGGCGACTATCTGCGCGGCACCGATCTGTCAAAGTTATCGACAGATGTCATCGCGCCGTACGACGCGGGGCCGCCGCAGCCCGCCATGTCCAAAGGCGCATGACGTTTATGTCCAAAGGTCATTGGCTTTGACGAAGTGCGCTTCTATGCTGGCGGCGGGTTGCGCACGCCGCTCCAGGCATGGATGACTTTTCAGTCCGCTTCCCGCATCTGAACAACGTAATAAAAGGAGCCACTGCGTGGCTGGCTGGCGAATGAAGAAGGGCATCGCAGCGCGCGTGACGAACGCGGCGCTGCTGGCGGTTACCTGGTTCGGCATGACATCGGCGCTCGCAGCGCCTGCATTCGTGCAGGTGAACAGTGCAGTACCGCAGTCGCCACAGTCCGTAGTGACCGCGACGTTCACCGCGGCGCAGGCCGCCGGCAACTTCAATGTCGTCGTCGTCGGGTGGAGCGATACGACTTCGCACATCCAGACGGTCACGGACACGCGCGGCAACGTCTACTCACTGGCGGTCGGCCCCACGGTTCAGGCGGGCGTCGCCACCCAGTCGATCTACTACTCCGCCGGTATCACGGCTTCGGCCGCCGGTACCAATGTCGTCAGGATCCAGTTCGATGCCGCCGCCAACTACGTCGACCTGCGTATCGCCGAGTACAGCGGCGTCGATCCGGTCAGTCCGCTCGACGTTGTGGCTGCGGCAACGGGCAGCAGCGCGACCAGCAGCAGCGGCGCAGTCACCACGACCAACGCTGAGAACCTGCTGATCGGCGCGAACCTCGTACAGAGCGGCACGGCGGGAGCCGGGACCGGCTTCACCTCGCGCATCATCACGAACCCGGATTCCGACATCCTCGAGGACCGCGTCGTCACTGCGATCGGCAGCTACAGCGCGACGGCCCCGCTGACGTGGGCGCACAACTGGATCATGCAGATGGCGGCGTTCCGCGCGACCTCCGCGGGTGGCGGCGACACGCAGGCGCCGACTGCGCCGAGCAGTCTTGGCGCGACAGCGGCGTCGAGCACGCAGATCAATCTCAGCTGGACCGCGTCGAACGACAACGTCGGCGTCACGAACTATCTGATCGAGCGCTGCCAGGGCGCAGGCTGCTCGAACTTCGCACAGATCGGCACGTCTGCGACCACGACGTTCAGCAGCGGCAGCCTCACTGCTTCCACGAGCTACAGCTATCGTGTACGCGCCACCGACGCCGGCAACAATCTGAGCGGCTACTCGAACGTCGCCAGCGCGACGACCTCGGCCGCGCCGGACACACAGGCACCGACTGCACCGAGCGGTCTT
>DATEML010000295.1:0-13999 GCA_035275585.1 Steroidobacteraceae bacterium
ACTGTAGATCGGGCTTCGGCCCGACCTGGATGGACCCAAAAAGCCCCGCATGCGCGGGGCTTTTCTTTTGTAGCGAATAAATAGCCAATAAGTGGGTGACCCGTCCTTACGATGCCTCCATGCCAACCAGCGCGGCCTGACGGCCGCCGGAGGAATCAGTGAAACCCGACGCCCTGATCGTCGTCTTGATTGTGGGGGCCGGTCCGACCGGCCTGATGCTCGCCAACCAGCTCGCGCGTCGGGGCCTGCGCCCGCTCATCATCGACCGTCATCCCGGTCCATCGCTGCAGACCCGCGCGCTCGGTGTGCAGGCACGTACGCTGGAGATCTACGCCAAGATGGGCCTGGCCGAGCGGGCGATCGAGCTCGGCAAGCGCGGCAACGGCGCGCACCTGTGGTCGGAGGGGCGCCAGATCGGCGCAGTCTCGCTCGGCGACGCCGGCAGTCAGCAGACGCCGTATCCCTACATCCTCGTGCTCGGCCAGGACGACAACGAACGCCTCATGGGCGAGAAGCTGCGCGAGTGGGGCATCGACGTGCAGTGGAACACCGAGCTGCTGGCAATCGAGCAGCACTCCTCGCACGTCGTGGCGACCCTTCGACAAGCGAACGGCGACACGCGTACGGTCGAAGCATCTTGGGTCGCGGGCTGCGACGGCGCGCGCAGCGCCGTGCGTACATTGAGTGGCATCGACTTTCCTGGTGCGCCTTACGAGCACGTGTTCTTCGTCGCCGACGTCGAGGCGACCGGCAACATGGCTCCCGAAGAAGTGAACGTCTATTTGTGGCGCGCGGGCTTCCATCTGTTCTTTCCGATGCGCGGCCAGGATCACTGGCGCATCGTCGGCATCGTGCCGCCGCAACTGCGCGACAAGGCCGGGCTCGAGTTCGCCGACATCATCCCGTCGGTGCAAGGCCAGGCTGGAGCGAGCCTGTCAATCAAAGCGTGCTCGTGGTTTTCGACGTACCGGATCCACCATCGCGCCGCGGCGCGCTTTCGCGATCGCCGCTGCTTTCTGCTCGGAGACGCCGCGCACGTGCACAGCCCCGTCGGTGCGCAGGGCATGAACACCGGCCTGCAGGACGCGTACAACCTGGCGTGGAAGCTTGCGCTCGTCATCGAGGGCAAGTCGGATGCATCGCTGCTCGACTCGTACGAAGCTGAGCGTCATCCGGTCGCGCAACGCCTACTCGATACGACTGATCGCGGCTTCCGCCTCGTCGTGTCAGACAGCTGGTTCGCTGGTCTCTTCCGCACGCAGATCCTGGCACGCATTGCGGCGTTCGCAGTCAACCGCCGACGCGTGCAACGGCTGGCGTTTCGCACGGTTTCCCAGACCGGCATTCACTATCGCCGCGGCCCGCTCTCGGTCACAGCCGACGAGCTGCCGAAGGAGGCGCCGCAGTCGGGTGACCGGTTCCCGTGGATGCACTTGCAGCTCGAGGCCGGCGGCCCGGTGCAGGATCTTTTTCAGGCGCTCGACGCTACTCGCTTCAACCTGCTCGTCTTCGGACGCACGGCGGCGCAGACGCTGCCTGACCTCGATGGGCTGCTGCGCATTCATACGATTCCGATCACCGCAGGCAATGAGGCGGAGCAAGCGCGCGCGCACGTGCCGCGCTCGGCGTTCTACCTGCTGCGTCCGGACGGCCACGTCGGCCTCTGCGGTCAAACGCTGGACGCCGCGGCCTTGCGGCACTACTTCGCCACAAAACTTGCGCTGACGAGCGAGCAGCGACACCGGCGAATTGCGGCCGGCGACCGGCCAACTACTCTGGTAGCGTCCGTTGTGAAGGAGAGCGCCTGCTAAGATACGCGCGGTCATTGCGGTCCACTCGGACGAGGAGAGTGCGATGGCGTGGTGGGCATGGTTCGTGCTGGCAGCGGCGCTGCTTTCCATAGAGCTGTTCGTCATCGACGCGCAGTTCTACCTGGTTTTCCTCGGCGTCTCGGCGGCGCTCGTCGGTCTGCTCGACCTCGCCGATCCCACCATGGTCGCGTGGCAGCAGTGGCTTGCGTTCGCGGTGCTGGCTCTCGTCACCATGGTCGCGTTCCGCGAGCGTGTGTACCTGCTGGTGCGCAGGCGCACCGGTCACGTCGAGCAGCCGCTGACGCTGGGCGACCGCGTCGTGATTCCCGTGCGTCTCGAGCCGGGCCAGAGCTGCCGCGCTCAATATCGCGGCTCGTCGTGGACCGCGCGCAACGTCGACCAGCACCCAATCGATGCCGGCAAGGAAGCCGTGATCTCGCACGTCGATGGCCTTACCCTGCATGTCCGCGCCGCCTAGGAGAGTAGCTGCATGAGCACCTTGTACGTCGTTCTGGCCATCGTCGTGCTCGTCTTCATCGTGCTGATGAAGACGGCGATCGTCGTGCCGCAGCAGAGCGCGTACGTCGTCGAGACACTGGGTCGGTTCAGCCGCACGATCCAGGCGGGATTTCACATCCTGATCCCGTTCGTCGAGCGCATTGCCTACAAGCACAACCTGAAGGAAGAGGCGCTCGACATCCCCGAGCAGGTCTGCATCACGAAGGACAACGTGCAGGTGGGCGTCGACGGCGTGCTGTACATGCAGGTGCTCGACGCTCGCAGCGCTTCGTACGGCATCACCAACTACCGGTTCGCGATCATCCAGCTCGCGCAAACAACCCTGCGCAGCGAGATCGGCAAGATCGACCTGGACCGCACCTTCGAGGCGCGCGCGACGATCAATTCGAACGTCGTCAGCGAGCTCGACCACGCGTCGGCCGCGTGGGGCGTGAAGGTACTGCGTTACGAGATCAAGAACATCAATCCGCCGAAGGACGTGCTGCACGCGATGGAGAAGCAGATGCGCGCCGAGCGCGAGAAGCGCGCCGTGGTGCTGACCTCGGAAGGCGAGCGCGACGCCAAGGTCAACCAGGCCGAGGGCGAGAAGCAGCGCGTAATCAAGGAATCCGAAGCCAACAAGCAGTTGCAGATCAACCAGGCGCACGGCCAGGCTGAAGCGATTCTCGCAGTCGCAACCGCGACAGCCGAAGGTCTGCGCCGCGTTGGCGAAGCGCTGGCGGGCCGCGGCGGCATGGAAGCGATGCAGCTGCGAGTCGCCGAAGAGTACGTGAAGCAGTTCGGCAAGCTAGCCAACGAGGCATCGAGCACGCTGGTGGTGCCGGCGAACCTCAGCGACATCTCGTCGATGATCGCGATGGCGACGAGCGTCGTGAAGCAGCAGAACAAGAGTGCATGAGAGTCAGACCACCGCGCGGAGTAATCGCCCGACGATGCGCTCGAGATGCGCGAGCGTGCTGCACTCGTCGACCTGGTGGCAGTACGGTGCGTAGTGGCGCATTTCCGAGTCGCCCGTGTTCCACATCGCGCGCGGCTCGGGATTGAGCCAGATCACGCGCTTGCTCCGGTCGTACAGCTCCTTGAGTATGTCGGTGCGTGCGTCACCGTAGTTGTTGCGAGCATCGCCGAGGATGATGAGCGTCGCGCGGTTGTCGATCTCATCGAGGCACAGCCGGCGAAAGTCTGCGAGCGCCTGCCCGTAATCGGTTGAGCCGCTGCCGTATTGCTTGAGTGCGATCGCGACGCCGTCGTCGATCGTGTTGCGCGCGAACAGCTCGGAGACCTCGCCGAGATCCGACGAGAACGCGAACGAGCGCACCTTCGGCAGCACTTCCTCCAGGCTGTACAGGAACATCAGCATGAAGCGCGCGTAGGCGGAGACCGAGCCGCTGACGTCGCAGACCGCAAAGACCTTCGGCCGGTCGACCTTGACCGATTTCCATTGCAGATCGAACACCGCGTCGTCGTACTTCATGTTCCGGCGCAAGGTGCGCGGTACGTGCAGCTGACCGCGCCGAAACACTTTCCGGCGGCGCGAGTGCTCGGATATGAGGCGGCGCGCCATGCGCAGCACCAGATCCTGGAGCATGCGGTGATGGCGCTGTTCGAGCGCCGAGAGCCGCACGTCGCGCAACAAATCCTCGCGCAGGCGGCGGCCAGTGACGTCCGCGTGCAGCAGGAATTGATGCTCGACGTAATCGCGGACGCGCTCGCGCAGCCAGTCGCGCCGGTGGGTCAGGTCCACGGCGCGACGCCGATCCGGAATAGCCGCGCTGTCGGTGAGCCGCGCGATCTCCTGCTGCAGCTCGGCTTGACCCATCGCATCCATGATCCGGCGCGTGTACACGCCCTTCTGCGTGAACACTTCGATCTCGTGCACGTTCACCTGGCGGCCGGCGGTGTTGATGGCGATGGTGATCTCCATCTGATTGCCGTGAGCCAGCAGCTGGCCGAGCGGCGACTGCGGATCCGACATCTCGCCGCTGCCGAGCGTAGCTACTTCGTCAGCTTGTCCGGTGGTTGCGCCGGTATTGGTCTGTTGCCGAGGCGCGCCAGGCCGCGCGTTGCCCGTGCGCTGATCCTGCGCATCGCCGCCCGCGCCCGCCTGACCGTTGCCGGCCTGACCCGCGGCGTCGCCGCTCGAGGCCGCGTCGCTCTCCGCAGTCGTCGACGGCGGCCGGGATGCGCGCTCGCCGAAGGAGAAGAACTGATCGAAGCAGGTGTCGAACGCGGCCTTCTCGTCGAGCGTTTTCGGTAGGACCAGAGACAGGCTGTTCTTGAGCAGGCGCCGATCGCTGTAACCCACGAGCTCGACCGTGCTCAAGGCATCGAGCGTCTCTGCGGTGGAGATGCGGATGTCGGCGTTGCGAAGCGCGCCGATGAACTGTGTCAGCAGCTGATCCATGACCGTAGGTCGGGCTTCAGCCCGACTCTTTCATCGCCTTCTCAGTCAGCGAGCGCAGCTCGGGCTGCACGTTCTCGATGTCTTCCTGGAACTTCAGGATGACGTTCATGGTGTTGCTCACGAGCTCGGCATCGAGCCGGTCGGCATGCAGCAGCAGCAGCGTGCGCGCCCAGTCGATCGTCTCGCTGATCGAGGGCACTTTCTTCAGGTCCAGGTCGCGCAAGCCGTGGATGAAGCGCACCAGCTGAGCGCGCAACTGCGGCGGGATCGCCGGCACGCGCGCATTGATGATGCGCTGCTCGAGCTCGATATCCGGGAACGGGATGTACAGGTGCAGGCAGCGGCGCTTGAGCGCGTCGGAGATCTCACGCGTGTTGTTGCTCGTCAGGAAGACCAGCGGCGGCTCGCGGCGAGCGCGCACCGTGCCGATTTCCGGGATCGAGACCTGGTAGTCCGAGAGGATCTCCAGCAGCAGCGACTCGAACTCGTGATCGGACTTGTCGACCTCGTCGATCAGCAGCACGCAGCCGCGCTCTTCCTGCAGCGCCTTCAGCAATGGGCGCGCTTCGAGGAATTCCTCGGAGAAGAAGATGTCGCCGAACTCGTGCAGGCGCTTCACCGATTCCGCGAAGCCCTTCGCGCCCTGCAGCACTTCGTCGAGCGTCTGCTTCAGCACTTGCGTGTAGAGCAGCTGCTTGCCGTACTTCCATTCGTACAGGGCCTTGGCCTCGTCGAGACCTTCGTAGCACTGCAGGCGGATCAGCGGCAGCTCGAACATCTCCGCCGTGGTCTTCGCGAGCTCGGTCTTGCCGACGCCCGGCGGGCCTTCGATCAAAACCGGCTTGCGCAGGTGATACGCGAGATAGACGGCGGTCGCGATCTGCGCCGAGCAGATATAGCGATGCGCCTCCAGGTGCTGCTGGAGCGAAGCGACCGACGCGGCGATCTGCGGGACATCAGCCATGCCCCATTGTGCCACCGCTATTTCGGCAGTGCGTAGGCGATCACCCAGCCGCCGCTGTCGTTCTGCTTCTGCGCAGCCGGACCGTGGGCTTTCGGTTCTGCCACGTGGCTCTCTTCTTCCCGACCGCTCGCCGGCACGGTGATGACGACGAACTGCCGGCCGCTCTGCGGCGCGACGTAGCTCATCGGCGTCGCCTGTGCGGTGTTCGGCATGAAATCGCTCCAGAGCTCCTTGCCCGTCTTGATGTCCAGCGCGCGCAGGTGTCGATCCATCGTGCCGCCGACGAAAATCAACCCGCCTTTCGTGACGATCGTGCCGGCGCTGTAGGGAACGCCCATCGGAATGCGCAGCTTGATCTTCAGACCGAGCGGGCCCATCTCGTTCGCGGTGCCGAGCGGCCGGCGCCACAGAGTCTGCCGCGACTTGAGATCGATCGCGGCGATCTCGCCGTACGGCGGCTGCTGGCACGGCGCGAACAGCGGCGAGAGGAACGGCGTCGTGAATGCAGCGTAGGGCGTGCCGGTCTGATAACCGCCGCCGAATCCGAGGACGGTCTTGTCGGTGACCGTGGCGCGCGGGTACAGCTTCACATGATTGCCGATGTGCAGCGCGTTCACGATCATCACGCCGTCGGGCTCGTCGATCGCGACGCTGCCCCAGTTCATGCCGCCCGCGAAGCCGGGATATTGCAGGCTGCCGCGCAGCGACGGTGGAGTCAGCGGCCCCTCGTAGCGAAGCTTGCGGAACTGGATGCGGCAGAACATCTGGTCGAGCGGCGTGATGCCCCACATCTTCGCTTCAGTGACGAGATCGTTACCGAACGACGGCATGCCGACCGAGAACGGTTGCGTCTTCGTGGTGTGCTCGTCCGGCAGGTCGGACTGCGGTACCGGCTTCTCTTCGATCGCCGCCAGCGCGGTGCCGTCGCGCCGGTCGAGCAGGAACAACTCGCCGCGCTTCGTCGGCGCGACCAGTGCCGGTATCACCATGCCATGGCCGGCAGGAAGATCGACGAGCACCGGTTGCGACGGCACGTCGTAGTCCCAGATATCGTGATGCGTGGTCTGAAATGACCAGCGCACGGCGCCAGTCGCCGCATCGAGCGCGACCACGGAGCTCGCGAAGCGCTCGGACTCGGGGCTGCGATGTCCGCCGTAGTAATCCGGCGTCGCGTTGCCGGTCGGAATGTAGACCATGCCGAGCGCATCGTCGGCGCTGAAGACGCTCCACGCGTTCGGCGTGCCGCGCGTGTACGTCTGTCCTTGCGGCGGCGCCGTCAGCACGTCGGGACGGCCGAGATCCCACGCCCACAGCAGGCGGCCGGTGATCGGATCGAAGCCGCGCACGACGCCGGACGGCTCCTGCGTTTCGACGTTGTCGGCGACCCAGCCACCGAGCACCGCGACGCCTTTCGCCAGCGTCGGCGGCGAAGTCACGTAGTAGAAACCGGGCTTCACGTCGCCCATGCCCGCGAGCAGCGTCACTTCGCCGTTCGTGCCGAAGTCCGTGCAGCGCTTGCCGGTGTTGGCATCGACGGCGATCAGCCGCGCGTCCGTCGTCGCGGTGAGGATTCTTTCGGGACAATCGGCAGGTGGCGCGGGCGCCTTGAAATACGTGACGCCGCGACACGTCGTGGTGAAGCCGACCTTCGAGTCCTTCAGCTGCGGATCGAAGCGCCAGCGCTCGGCGCCGCTGTCGGCATCGAGCGCGGCGATGATGTTGCGCGCGAGGCAGACGTAGAGCGTGTCGCCGATCTGCAGCGGGGTTGCCTTGAAGGCGCCGCCGACGCCGGTGCGATAGCTCCAGGCGACCTGCAGCTTGTCGACGTTCGCCGCGTTGATCTGGTCGAACGGCACGTAGCGCGTGCCGGCGGCGGTGCCGCCCCAATGTTGCCAATCGCGCGACTCGGCTTGCGTCGACTTCGCGGTCGCCGGGAATGGCAGGGTCTTGTACGGCTGGTTCATTGCGACACAAATGCAAATCGCGGCTAGTGCAGCGATCGCGAGCCAGCTGGTGCGGGACTTGAGCAGCGGACGCTGAGTCGACATGCCGAGCGAACGACGCGTCTTCGGACGCAGCAGCAACAAGCCGAGCACGAGGAACGGCAGGATGCGCGGCGCGAGCGCCCAGCCGTTGAAGCCCGATTCCAGCAACGCCCACACGACCGTGCCGACTGTCAGCAGCCAGTAGAGGTACGCGCCCGATCGCCGGCCGCGCCAGAGCAGCACTGCGGAAGCGATCAGCAGCACTCCTGCGATCACGTAGTACAGCGAGCCGCCGAGCGACGCGAGGCGCACGCCGCCAACGGCGAGCACCAGTCCGATCAGCAGCAGGAAGGACGCAAAGATTCGGGGAGGACGCGGGCGGCTGTGCCCGTCCAGGCCGGAGGTCGTGTTCACGTGGATCCCGCTTGGTCGTTTTGTGGGGCTATGTATAGCGGATCTACCCGGCGACTGCACGCCTCGGGACCGTTCGCTCTCCTGACAGAACGCTGTCAGCAGCGGGGGCGCAGGATGCGCTCACCCCCAACAGGAGCACGCACATGCAAGCGACAACAGCGATCACCTGGTTCGAGATACCTGCCAAGGATCTGGAGCGCGCCGTGTGGTTCTACGAATCCGTTCTGCAGCAGGAGCTGCGGCGTGAAACGCTCGGCCCGGCGGCCATGGCCGTTTTTCCTTATCAGGAGCCTGGCATCGGCGGCGCGCTCACGCATGCGCCGAACCTCGCGCCCGCGGCGGACGGCAGCGTCATCTACCTGCGCACGCAACGGCTCGACGAGACCCTCGAGCGAGTGACGCGCGCCGGCGGGCGCGTCGTGCTGGACAAGACCGCATTGCCGGATGGGATGGGCGCGTTCGCGCACATCGTCGACTGCGAAGGCAATCGCGTCGGACTGCATGCGCTCGACTGAGGAGGACGATCATGAGCAAGCCAGAGCACGATCGCACCATCGACTACATCGAATTCGGCGCGACCGACATCGAGGCGACCAAGCGCTTCTACGCCGCCTGCTTCGGCTGGAAGTTCACGGATTACGGTCCGGACTACGTCGCGTTCGAAGACGGCCGGTTGACCGGTGGCTTCACGACGCAAGCGAAGCCGGGCGGCACGCCGCTGGTGGTGCTGTACGCCAGCGAGCTGGAGCAGATCTTTGCGACCGTGAAGGCGCAGCGCGCCCGCATCGTGCGCGAGATCTTCAGCTTCCCGGGCGGCCGGCGCTTTCACTTTCTCGATCCGAACGGCAACGAGCTGGCAATATGGAGTGGCACCCCACAAAATCGTGCGGAGGTCGTTGGGTCGTGACACGAACGTGGAACGATTTCGTGGGGACCCCGCCGGGAGAAGATTCGGAAGGAAGACATGCGGCGTGCCGATCGCTTGTTCGAGATCGTGCAGTACCTGCGCGGCCGCCGGTTGACGACGGCCGCGCAACTCGCGCAATGGCTCGAGGTCAGCGAGCGCACGATCTACCGGGACATCGCCGATCTGTGCGCTTCGGGCGTGCCGATCGACGGCGAGGCAGGCGTTGGCTACCGCCTGCATCCGACTTTCGACCTGCCGCCGCTCATGTTCAGCTATGACGAGATCGACGCGCTGGTGATGGGCGCGCGCTTCGTCGAGTCCTGGGGCGGACCGAGGCTGGCAAATGCGGCGCGCGCCGCGCTCGCCAAGATTGCTGCGGCGCTACCGGAGCAGAAGCGCGCAGCGGTCCACGAGTCGCGGCTGTTCGCGCCTGGTTTTTTCATCGATCCGCAGTGGGGTACGCGCCTCGACTCGCTGCGCACCGCCATCGTCCGGCATCGCTACGTCGAGTTCGAATACCGCGACGGCCACTCCCAGGACTCGCAGCGGCGTGTGCGGCCATTCGCAGTGTTCTTCTGGGGCGGCACCTGGACGCTCGGCGCGTGGTGCGAGTTGCGGCGTGACTTCCGCAACTTCCGTCTCGACCGCTTCGTCTCGCTGCAGCTGTGCGAGCAAGAATTTCCAGACGAGCCGGGCCGTCGCTTCGACGATTACATGAAGCGCATGACGGAGAGTTGACGACATCACGTACGCCGCGGAACTCAAAGCGCGCCGCTGCCATTACCCCATCAGCTTTCGCTTTGCTGGATGAGGGGGCAGCCATGGCTGCGGAACCGTATTGGGAACCCGACTATTCCGCAGACCCGGACGTGTGGAGCGACGATGACGAGTCGCAAGCGCCACGCACGCGCTTGGCGCCCGATGATCGGCAACTCGGGCAGATCCTCGGCTGGTTCAGCGTCGGGCTCGGTCTCGCCGAGTTGCTCGCGCCGCGCGCGTTCGGCCGCGCTGTCGGCGCAGGCGATCACCCGGCGCTCGTCCGCATGATGGGCTTGCGCCAGGTCGTTACCGGGCTTGGCATGCTTTCCGAGCGCGCTCCCGGCAACTGGGCGTGGGCACGCGTGGCTGGCGACGCGATGGATCTCGCGTTGCTCGGCGCAGCTGCGAGCGCGCCTGATGCCGATCCGCGGCGTCTTGCTGCTGCAACCGCCGGCGTCCTCGGCGTCGCGGCACTCGATGTCTACGCGGGCCAGCGCCTGACGGCGACGCAATTCTCCGAAGCACCGCGGATCGCCGTGATGCAGACAGTGATCCTCAGTAGCACGCCCGGCGAGCTGTACCGCTTCTGGAAGAATTTCGAGAATCTGCCGCTGTTCATGTCGCATCTGGAGTCGGTGGCGCGAGTGAGCGATCGCGTGTCGCATTGGGTTGCGAAGGCGCCTGCCGGCGCGAGCGTAGAGTGGGATGCGGAGATCGTCGACGATCAGCCCGGTCGACGCATCGGCTGGCGCACGCTGCCCGGCTCGCAGGTCACGCACGAAGGCATGGTGAGCTTCGAGCCCCAGAGCCGCGGGCGCGGCAGCGTCTTGCGCCTCGAAATGCTGTATCGGCCGCCGGCGGGCAAGGTCGGCCTGCGCATCGCGCGCTCGTTCGGCGACGAGCCGGCGCTGCAGATCGCAGCGGACCTGCAGCGACTCGAGCAGCTGCTGAAACCCTGAAGCGCGACTTCGACCTATACTAGCGCCCGTGCGGACACGGGGAGACACCTGACTTGCGTGGCGCGCCGAAGCCGAAGAGTTTCGCTTCGCGTGCAAAGCTGCGCGCCTGGCTCGTGCGCCACCATGCGAATACTGCGGAGCTGAACCTGCGCCTCTTCAAGGTGCACGCCCGCGAGCGCGGCGTGACTTATCGCGAGGCCCTCGACGAAGCCCTGTGCTTCGGCTGGATCGATGGCGTGCGCCGCGCACTCGACGAGGACAGCTTCACGCAGCGCTTCTCGCCGCGCCGGGCCGGCAGCAAGTGGAGTGTCGTCAACCGCCGCCGCATGCGCGAGCTGCAGGCCGCGGGACTCGTCGCTGCGCCGGGGCTCGCCGCGTGGCAAGCGGCGCGCAAGGAGCCCGCAGGCTATTCGTTCGAGTCCCGGCCGACCACGCTCGCGAAGCCCTACCTGAAACAGTTCGCCGCCCACGGCAAGGCCTATGCCTATTTCCAACAGGAGGCGCCCTGGTATCGCCGCACGACCAGCTTCTACGTCATGAGCGCGAAGCAGGAAGAGACCCGGCGACGGCGGCTGGAGCGGCTGATCGCGTGTTGCGCGCGTCAGGAACGGATCGGGATCCTCGCGCGCAAAGACAAGAAATCCAAAGCGACCGGCTCCCCGTGATCGAGCTCGAACACGTCAGCCACTCCTATCCGCACGCCACGGCGCTCGATGACGTGAGCCTGCGTGTGGAAGCGGGCGAGACCGTCGCGCTCATCGGGCCGAGCGGCTGCGGCAAGTCGACGTTGCTGAAAGCAGTCATCGGACTCGTCGAGCCAAGCCGCGGCCGCGTCGCCGTCGATGGTGTCGAGCTGCACGCGGGCAACGAGATCGAGCTGCGGCGACGCGTCGGTTACGTCATTCAGTCGGGCGGACTGTTTCCGCATCTGAGCTCGGTCGACAACATCACGCTCGCGGCACGGTATCTGCGCCGCGATGCGAAGTGGATCGATGCTCGTGTCAATGAGCTCGCCGACCTGGTGCAACTGCGCCGCGAAGTGCTGCGGCGATTCCCCACCAATCTTTCGGGCGGGCAGAGCCAGCGCGTCGGTCTGATGCGCGCGCTGATGCTCGATCCGGCGGTGCTGCTGCTCGACGAGCCGCTCGGCGCGCTCGATCCGATGGTTCGTCACGGACTGCAGGAGGAACTGCGCGCGCTGTTCGAGCGCCTGCGCAAGACCGTCGTTCTGGTGACGCACGACATGGCAGAGGCAGCGTTCTTCGCGAATCGGCTGGTGCTGATGCGCGCGGGGCAGATCGTGCAGGAAGGCACCTATCGCGATCTTGCGACGGCACCGGCGCAGGAGTTCGTCAGCGAGTTCGTGCGTGCCCAGCGCGGCGTGCACGGGATGCTCGGCGATGCTTAGGGCGTTCGTCGTCCTCGCCGCCGTACTGGTCGCACCCTGCGCTGCGGCCGAGCTGGTGATCGGCTCGAAGGTCTTCACGGAGTCGGTCATTCTCGGTGAGATCGCTACGCAGCTCGCGCGCGATGCAGGAGAGGCTGCGAAACACAGGCGCGAGCTGGGCGGCACGCGCGTGCTGTGGAGCGCGCTGGAGCGTGGCGACATCGATTGCTATCCCGAGTACAGCGGCACACTGCGCGCTGAGATCTTCGCGCGGCAATCCATTGCGGACGACGCGCAGCTGCGCGCCGCTCTGACCCGAGCCCACGCATGGGTGTCCCAGCCGCTCGGGTTCAACAACACGTACGTGCTCGGCATGCGGCGCTATCGTGCGTGGCAGCTCGGGATCGAGCGGATGTCCCAGCTCGCCGCGCATCCGCAGCTGCGCATGGGATTCAGCAACGAGTTCCTCGAGCGCGCGGACGGCTGGCCCGGATTGCGCAAGCGTTATCAGCTGTCGCACGAAGACGTGCGCGGTCTCAATCACGATCTCGCCTATCGCGCTCTGGAAGAGGGCGCGCTGGATATCACCGACCTGTACTCGACGGACGCCGAGATCGTGCAGTACGACCTCATCGCGCTGGTGGACGACGCGCATTATTTCCCGGTCTACGACGCCTTGTTCGTCTGCCGCGACGACGTCTCGCCGCGCGTGCGCGAGATCCTCGATCGGCTCGCCGGCCGCATCGATGCCGGCGCGATGACGCGCATGAATGCGCGTGCGAAGCTGGAGCGCGAGCCTGAGACGCGGATCGCCGCAGACTTCCTGCGCGAGCAGCTCAACGTCGATTCGCATCCGCGAGAGCGCAGCCGCGCCGAGCGCGTCTGGCAGCGCACACGCGAGCACCTGGCGATGGTCGGGATCTCGCTCGCCGCCGCGATTCTGCTCGCGATCCCGCTCGGCGTTCTCGCGTTCTATCGGCGCGGCATTGGCCGCGTAGTGTTTGCCGTCGCCGATGTGCTGCAGACGCTGCCGGCGCTGGCATTGCTGGTGTTCCTCATTCCGTGGCTGGGAATCGGTTACGCACCGGCGATCTTTGCGCTGTTCCTGTACAGCGTGCTGCCGATCCTGCGCAACACCTACGCCGGTCTCGCCGACATTCCGCAGGAGCTGCGCGAATCCGCGGCCGCGCTCGGCCTCACGCGCGGCGCCCGGCTGCGCCACGTCGAGTTGCCGCTCGCGGCGCGCTCGATTATCGCCGGCATCAAGACGGCGGCCGTGATCAACGTCGGTACGGCGACGCTCGGTGCGCTGATCGGCGCCGGCGGTTACGGCCAGCCGATCCTGACCGGCATCCGGCTGGACGACCTCGGATTGATCCTCGAAGGCGCCGTTCCGGCGGCGGTTCTCGCGCTGTTGGTGCAGACCGGCTTCAGCCTGCTCGAACGCCTCTGGGTGCGAAATTGAGTTCGAAATTGCGCGCGACGCGGCTGGTCATCTTCGATTGCGACGGCGTGCTGGTCGACAGCGAGCCGGTCGCCAATCGCACGCTGGCGCAGATGCTGCGCGAGCTGGGGCTCGACCTGACCCAGGAACAGATCTTCGAGAGCTTCGTCGGCTATTCGATGCCGCACGTGCTGCGGGTGATCGAGACCCTGCTCGGCCGCGCTCCACCCGAAACGTTCCTGCGCGATCTGCAGGCCCGCACCTTCGAAGCATTCCGCACCGAGTTGCGCGCGATGCCCGGGATGGAGGAAGCGCTGGATCGCCTGGGCGTGCCGTTCTGCGTCGCGTCCAGCGGCGACCACGAGAAGATGCGAACCACGCTCGGCATCACCGGCTTGTGGCCGCGCTTTGCCGGACGCGTCTTCAGCGTCACGCAGGTGGCGCGC
>DATEML010000296.1:0-2026 GCA_035275585.1 Steroidobacteraceae bacterium
CCCGCCGTGACCGACCGTCGGCCGGTACCTCGCGGTGTGCTGCCGCGCGGCGTGCAAACGTGGATCATGGCTGGCGTCGCCGCCGGGATGCTGGCGATCATGTTGATCGTCGGTCGCCCGGACCCGCCGCCCCGAACCGCACAGGCCACCGCCCCCGCACAAGCGCCGAGTGCCGATCGCGTGCGCGACTACCAGGACCGCCTGCGTCTTCTGGAAGCTCAGGCGCTCCGTGAAGCGCAAGCGACTGGAGTGACACAGCCGGAGCCGACTCCGTACGCCGCCGACACGGGAGCGCCTCCACCACAAGATCCGATTGCCGAAGAGCGGAAGCGCCGCGAGTACGAGAGCCTCTTTGCGAGCAACGTCGTCCTCAGCCGGCGCCCTGAGAGCGAGCGACCGGATCAAGGACGGATCGACTCGATGCCCGGCGCCGCGCCCACGCAGACGGGCTCACCGACTCCGTCTGTCGAAGAAGTGGCTGACGCAGTTGTGCGAGCCACCACCAGGACCGCCGGGGCGTTCGGAACCGGAGCGCCCGCTGCTCAGACCGCCGTGACACCGGCAGCCAGCGAATCACGGCCGCTGGATCCGGCGCAGCGGCGCACGCCCGACTACACACCGCCGATCAGCGCCGCCGGACCGCTTTATCGCGTGCTCGAAGGCACGATCATCGACACCGTTCTCACCAATCGGCTGGACGGCGCGATGGCCGCGCCCGTGAACTGCTTGGTAACCAACGCCCTCTATTCCCACACAGGCCGACAAGTCCTCGTGCCCGCCGGCGCCAGGATTTTGGGCGAGACGAAGCCAGTGCAGGCGTTCGGTGAGACGCGCCTCGCTGTGTCCTTTCATCGGCTGCTCATGCCGGACGGTCGCAGCTACCGCCTCGATCAGTTCATGGGCCTCAACCAGATCGGCGATGCCGGACTTCGCGACAAGGTCAACCACCACTTTCTATCTACGTTCGGTGCGGCAGCGGCCGTCGGCCTGATCAGCGGCTTTTCGCAGTACTTGGGCAGCGCTGGACTTGGAAGCGGCGACGGGGATCGGACGATTGTCATCGCTGGCGGCGTGGGTGACGCGACCTCTCAAGCCGCGATGCAGGTCATGAATCGCTTTCTCAATCGGCTGCCGACGATCACGATTCGCGAGGGGCATCGAGTGAAGGTGTACCTCACGAGCGACATCGAGCTGCCGACCTATACCGCTGCCGTCGCTTCAGGACGGTTTTGAACGGGAGGACCCATGTTCCGCCGACTTCTGTTGCTCGTCACCACGCTTTGCACGATCGCCGTGCCGGCCCATGCGCAGTTCGTTGTTATCGACCCGGCGAACCTTGTTCAGACGACGTTGATCGCCTACCGCGTGCAGCAGCACTACACGGAGCTGCGGGCGCAGTACCTGACCGTGCTCCGAATGGCGCAGAGGCTCGGGAGCCTCGATCGCTTTCGGACTCCGCCAATTGCCCTGACCTCGCACGATCCGTCTCGCTGGGACTTCGGGCGACCGTGGATCCAGGCACTCAACAGCGGCGACCCGACGGGCTCGGCGTACTTTTCAACCGCGCTACCGCTGCTTCGTCCCACGATAACGCCGCCGACGCTGAGTGCAGCGGCCAGACAGATGCTGCAGCGGCAGTACGCCACCGTCGAGATCACCGACTCCGTAGCGACGATGGGCGGTCATCAGGTCGCTCTGGCACGCGGCTACCACGGCCAGCTTCAGAGCGCTGTGGAGTCCCTTCAGAACGATGTTCTGAACCCGGGCTCGCAGTACCACGAGATGACGGCGATCCTCGACAAGATCGCGGCTGGAGAGCTGCTCGGCCGGCGGCAGGACATGCTCTCGAACCAGCTCCTGTCACACGCCCTCGAGCAGCTCCTGGCACGCGGCAAGCGGCTGCGGGACACCGAAGCCGCCACCATCAACATGCAGCTCGTGACGTGGCGTGATGCGCGCGCCGCCAACGACGCGTTCGCCGCTGGTACGGGCGACGCGCTTCGGACATGGCGTCAGCCGTAGCCAT
>DATEML010000297.1:0-3689 GCA_035275585.1 Steroidobacteraceae bacterium
TGCGAGCGGATCTGTTCGCGCATCGCGTGCACGTCGTCAACGAGTCCTGCAAACCGCTCCGCCCAGACGACGGCGCCGCTCTCGGTATCGACGAGATTGACCATGACTGCGAGCCGGTCAGCTGAAGCTTCCAGCGTGCCCCACAGGCAATAGCGCACGTTGAGTAGACGGCCGATGTCACCGAAGTCCGCTTGCGGCGCCCGCAGGCGGAACGAGGAGCCGCGTGCGGTGACCAGCAGCCAGCGCAATCGCGCCAAGTCCGCAATGAGCTCGTCCGGCAAGGCGCTTGCGAGTGGAGCGTAGCGTTCGTCGCTGCCGATGAAGCGGAACGGCAGGACCGCGAGCGACGGTCGCAGCATGCGTTCCGGGCGATTCGTCATCTCGCGCAGCCCTTCAGCTTTCGCCGCGGTCACGACCGCAAGGCTCTGCACGGCGCGGGCTTGCCCGACGAAGCGATAACCCTGGCGATGAAGCGTCTTGATCAGTTGCTGTGCCCGGCCGTCATCGCCGAGTGCCCGGCGCGCCGATTTCACCCGGCTCGCGATCGCCGCATCGGAAACGATCCGGCCGTCCCACACCTTTTCGATGATTTCGTCCCTTGAGATCAGGCGCTCGCTGTTCTCGACCAGCAGCGCAAGCAGCGAGAACACCTGCGGCTCGACGTGCACCACAGCGCCGCCTGCGCGCAGCTCGGCCGCGGCGAGATCCAGCTCGAACCGCCCGAAGGTGTAGATCATCCCGCGCTGGGATAACCAGCTTTCTCCATGATTTCTCCAGACGGCCTGCAAGCATCGGCGCTGCGCCGGTGCGATCGTTCGCTCTCCAACCGCGTGCATGGAATCCACGCCTGTATCCATAAGCGAGAAGGAAGCGATATGAAAGTGAGTGTCAAGAAACCCATGTCGAGGCTGCTGGCCGGCGCGATTGCGTGCGCTATTGGAGTGTGTCCAAGGCGATCGAGGGGAACTGTCAACTGGTTGACAGACGCCGCTCGTCCTTTGTGGGCGGAGCCAATCTGATGACGCATGCGAGCGACGTCGACGGCAACACCGTGCTCATCCCCTCGAACTCTTACAAACATCGCCGTGTAAACGGCAAGGTAGCAATGATGAATCCGTCTCTTTCGAATTCGATCCGAGGTTTCTTTCCCCGCGCGACACTGCTGGCGTGCACACTCGGAATTCCGGTTCTTGTCACGGCAACGCAACCGCCTTCGCTCACATCGCCGAACGTCGCGCAGCATTCCTCATCCGGTGGCAGGGAGCGATCCCCGTTGATCGACAAGGTGCGCAACGCCACGGCGCGATTCAGGGACATCAATGCGCTATCCAGTGACTGGGTGCGGGCGACGCCGTGCGTCAGCGGACCGGATTTCGGGGCCATGGGCGTACATTTCGTGCTCCCGGCTCGCTTGGGTGACGCGGCGCTGAACGCCGATGAGCCCGAAGCTCTCATCTACGAGCCGCTCTCCGGTGGCGCGTTTCGACTCGTCGGCGTCGAGTTCATCGTCTTCGCCAGCGCTTGGGAAAGCCAGGATCCCAAGCCGGCGGGCCCGCCGTCCCTTGAAGGACATCTGCTCAACTTCGTCGACGCACCGAACCGCTTTGGTCTCGAGCCCTTCTACGAATTGCACGTATGGGCGTGGGAGAACAATCCGACTGGCAGCTTCGCCGATTGGAACGCGCGCGTTTCCTGCGAGAAGCAGCCGAGCGAGTGAACGATAACGACGTGGAGGTCGCGCGCGACCTCCGCGGCTATTCCAGGAGATCTACGTCAATGTCGAAGACTCATTCACTCCGGCGCGCGGTGCGCTTCGCGCTGCTGGCCGGCGCTGCAGTCATCGCCGCCCCGAGCAGTTACGCGCAGGACCCCAGCATCCAGGAGATCGTGGTAACCGGGTCGCGCATCCGCATTCGCGACTTCGAGGCGATCAGCCCGGTTGCGACCGTGTCCGCGGATACCATCAAGTCCACCGGCGAGCTCAGCGTCGAGGAAGTTCTCAACCGGTTGCCGCAGGTCGTACCCGGCCTGACAGCAAACTCCAACAACCCGGCCAACGGCACTGCCACTGTCGATCTGCGCGGCATCGGACCGCAGCGTACGCTCGTGCTGGTCAACGGCCGACGCCTCACCCCGTCCACCAGCTCCGGCATCGTCGATCTGAATAACGTCCCGGCGCGGCTGATCGAGCGCGTCGAGGTCGTGACGGGCGGCGCATCGGCCGTGTACGGGTCGGATGCGCTCTCCGGCGTCGTCAACTTCATCCTCAAGGACAACTTCGAGGGCTTCGACGTCGGTTATCAATTCGGCCAGTCGGCCGAGAGCGATGGCAAGGACAAGCAGCTCGACGTGCTGATGGGCGGCAATTTCGCCGCAGGGCGCGGCAACATCACAGCCTTCGCGAGCTGGTACGAGCGCGATTCGGTTCTGCAGGCGGCGCGAGAGTTCACGCGAGTCGACCGCAGCGGCGGTTCGGCGACCGGCAATGCGCGCCTCGCCAATGTCCCTTTGAATCCCTATCCGACGGCCGGCTCCTTCCTTGGAGGCGCCAGCAATTCGCGTGACTACGCATTCAATCTGAACGGCGACGGCGGTGTGCGCACTCGCAACGACACCTTGCCCGAGACGAGCGCTGACGGGCAGGGCGATCGCTACAACTTCGCACCGGTAAACTTTCTGCTCACGCCTGGCGAGCGCATCAACCTCGGCGCGATGGGTCACCTGAACATTGCCGACCACTTGACCGCTTACATGGACGTCATGTACGTGGACAGCCGCAGCGCCCAGCAGCTGGCGCCGACACCGGCGGTCAGCGTCGCGTTCGATCCGAACAGCCCGCTGCTTTCCGATCAGGCGCGCGCGCTGCTGGCCGCACGTCCCGACCCGAATGCGCCCGCATTCCTGACGCGGCGCATGCTCGAGTCGGGTTCGCGCCTGCAGGAAAGCAGGTCGAAGCTGGAGCAGGCAACCGTCGGTTTCCGCGGCGACCTGCCGTTCAAGGACTGGGAGTTCGACGCCTACTACCAGTTTGGCCGCACGGAATTCATCAACGCCACTCACAACGACGTGTCGCGGTCCAAGTACTCCGCGGGCCTGTCCGGCTGTCCGGAAGCCTTCAAGCGGTTCGTGCCGAACTGCGTGCCGGTCAACGGCTTCGGGGTCGGCACGATCAGCCCGGAGGCGGCGAACTTCATCAGGCTGGACTTCACGGATACCACGATATTCGAGCGCAGTCTGGCGAGCGCGTCGATCAACGGCAGCATCGTCGATCTGCCCGCGGGACCGCTCGGCTTTGCTGTCGGCGCTGAGTATCACGAGGACCGGTCCGACTTCACGCCCGATCTGGCCAAGAAGAACGGCGACATCCTCGGCTTCAATGCCGCGCAACCGATCTCGGGCAAGTTCGATGTCACAGAGCTCTTCCTGGAAACGGTCGTGCCGATCCTGAAGGATGTGCCCGCGGTGCGCTCGCTCAACTTGGAGGCAGGAGTGCGCTATTCGGACTATTCCACAGTCGGCAACGTCAGCTCGTACAAGGCGGGGCTCGACTGGTCGCCAATGTCGTCGCTGCACGTGCGCGGCATGTATCAGCGCGCGTCGCGCGCGCCAAGCGTCTTCGAGCTGTTCCAGGCCGGCGATCAGGGCTTCCCGGCAGTGAACGATCCGTGCGCCGGTCGGCTCTCCAATGG
>DATEML010000298.1:0-21208 GCA_035275585.1 Steroidobacteraceae bacterium
GCGCCCGCCGATGCGCAGCGCCTGCTGGAAGCGCTCGTCGTAGATCGGCAGCGAGCCGGTCACGGCGATCACGTCGTAGCTCGACTGCTCGTTCAGCTGCATGGCGTCCGCGGCTTCCACCGCTACGTTGTTGATGCGCGCCGCGAGCAGGTTGGCGCGCGCTTGCTCGCCCAGTTCCGGGAAGATCTCCAGCGAGCGCACGCGCGAGGCCAGCTTGCCCAGGCATGCGGAGAGGTAGCCGCTGCCGGCGCCGACTTCCAGGACGACCTCGCCCGGGGCGACCGCCAGCGCTTGCAGGATCCGGCCGTGCACCTTCGCCGGCAGCATCGTCTGGCCGTGCGTCAGCGGGATCGCGGAGTCCGCGAACGCAACGTCGCGGTAACGCAGCGGTACGAACTCCTCGCGCCGCACCTCGAGCATCGTTTGCAGGACACGTTCGTCGAGCACATCCCAGGTACGGACCTGCTGCTCGACCATCTGCTCACGCGCGACTTGAAGATTCATTGGCCAGTTCTTGGGTGTGGGATCGGCATGCGAAACGAGGGCCGCAAAGGGTAAGGGCTTTGATTACGTCACACAAGCTTGTGACCAAGCGGCAGCCGGCATAGCCGCCGCCGTACAATATGGTCAATCCCTGCGTCATTCGGCGGGGCCGTTCGCTATGCTCCCTTAAACGAGAATCCAGACGTTGCGCGCATATTCGCCGCTGCGGATGAGCTTGCCGCGCTGCGGGCGGCCACCCGGACGCGGGTCGCGCAAACGAAGGGGATGAAGGATAAGACCGGCGGTTCAATGTGGGCGCCCTTTTAGGGACTTTAGCTAGTGCTTTGGCTCTCGCGGTTGTGGTGCTGCTCGGCGTGCTCGTCTGGCGCGAGCGCCGTGCCACGGCACTGACGCGCGCGGCGGATCAGCTCGCCGCCATCGTGCGCGACGGGCGTTATGCCGAGCGCGTGCACACCGGCAGCATCGCCGGCCGGCTGGCCGACAACGCCAACCGCCTGCTCGAGCAGATGGCGATGAAGGATCTGATGATCAACGAGCGCGAACGCTCGCTGGTCGGCCTGCTCGGCGGTCTCCATGAAGCGCTGGCCGTGCATCGCGAGCATGTGGTGTTCGCCAACGACCGGTTCGCCGCACTGGTCGCCGGCAACGATCCACTGCGCCTCCAGGGCAAGGCGTTACCCGAGCTCGTCCATCCCGACTACACGGAACTCGTCCGCGAGCACCTGCGCCGCTCGCTCGCCGGCGAGCCCGGACTCGAGCGACTCGAAGTCGAGCTCCAGCCGTTGTCAGGGCAGACGGCACGCGCCGAGCTCTCGGCAGTGCGTATCGACTACCAGGGCGGCCCGGCGCTGCTGCTCAGTCTCATCGAAATGGGGCCGCGCGCCGCGGCCGTGCCGATCCCCGCGCGCTCTCGTCCGACGGCGTGGGAGACGCTCGACTCGCTCGGCGAAGGCGTGATCACCACCGACGTCAGCGGGCGCATCGACTACGTGAACCAGGTCGGCGAGCAGCTGATCGGCGTCAGCGCCGTCGACGCGATCGGCAAGAGCATCACCGACATCATCACGCTGCTCGACGAAGGCGATCGCCGCTCGCTCGGCGACCCTGTGAGGCATTGCCTGACGACGCAGTCGAAGGTCACTGTCGGGCGGCGCGGCCTGATGATCTCGCGCGGCGGCGGCGAGGAACGCTCGGTCGAGCTGACCGTGACGCCGCTGCGCTCGCAGAAGGGCGATCTGATCGGCACCGTCATCGTGGTCCGCGACGTCAGCGAGCTGCGCGGCATCACGCGGCAAATGTCCTACCAGGCGAGCCACGACGCGCTCACCGGCCTGGTCAACCGTCGCGAGTTCGAGCGCCGGCTGCAGGAAGCGCTGGAAATGGCGCACTCCAACGAGGCGCGCCACGTGCTGTGCTACCTCGATCTCGACCGCTTCAAGGTCGTCAACGACAGCTGCGGCCACATGGCAGGCGACGGCATGCTGCGCGAGGTCGCCGCACTCATCAAGGAAACGGTGCGCGACTCCGACACCGTCGCGCGGCTCGGCGGCGACGAGTTCGGCCTGCTGCTGGTCGGCTGCCCGCTGGAGAAGGCGCGCCAGATCGCCGACGACGTGGTCAACAAGGTCAACGACTACCGCTTCGTGTGGAAGGACAAGATCTTCAACATCGGGGTGAGCGTCGGCCTGCTCGAAATCTCACGCGAGAGCGGCGCGCCGGAAGAAGTCATGAGCGCCGCGGACTCGGCTTGTTACGTCGCGAAGCGCCAGGGCAATCACGTGCACGTGTACTCGGCGCGCGATGAAGCCGTAGCGCGCCATCGCGGCGAGATCCAGTGGCTGCAGCGACTGCAGTCGGCACTGAAGGAGAACCGTTTCGAGCTGATGGCACAGACGATCGTCGCGACGACGCTGGATGCGACCGAGGGACCGGCGCTGGAGATCCTGCTGCGCCTGCAGGACGACAGCGTGCCCGGCGGCATCTCGCCCGCCGAGTTCCTGCGCGCTGCCGAGCGCTACCGGCTGATGTCCGACGTCGACCGCTGGGTGGTGCAGACGACGCTGACAGCGCTCGGCCGCGGCGGCATCCGCCTGCCGCCGAACCGGAGCCTGTCGATCAACCTCTCCGGTCAGACGCTCGGCGATCCGGCCTTCCTCGAATACGTCGTCGACGTGCTCGATCGCACCGGCGTGCTGCCCACGCAGTTGTGCTTCGAGGTCACCGAGGACTCGGTGATCACGAACATCGAGCACGCGCAGCGCTTCATCGGCGTGCTGCACGGCATGGGTTGCCAGTTCGCGCTCGACGACTTCGGCCGCGGACTGTCCTCGTTCGGCAACCTGAAGAACCTGTCGCTCGACTACCTGAAGATCGACGGCACGTTCATCCGCAACCTCGCGGTCGACTCCGTGAACCAGGCGATGGTCGCGGCGATGATCAAGCTGGCGCGCACGCTGAACTTCCAGGTGATCGCCGAACAGGTCGAGGACGCCGGCGCCTTCGAAGCGGCGAAGCGCATGGGCGTCGACTTCGTGCAGGGCTACCACCTCGGGCGCCCGCAGCCGCTCGCGCGCGCCGCCCCCAGTCCGTCGACCACCCGCGCTCCGGCCTGATTTTTCTCTGCCCCTGCAGGTCGGGCAATCCACCGCGGCCGAGGAAATGAACCCGCGCCGGTGTCGCGCGTATCATCTGTATACGCCGCTCTCCACCGGAGCCCCTCGATGAATGCTTCCGCTTCCGAACCCATCGCGCCCGAGTCGATCACTTTGGCGCTCACCGTCAACGGCCGGCCCTGCACCGTCCAGGTCGATCCGGCGACGACCCTCGTCGAAGTGCTGCGCGACGAGCTCGGTCTGACCGGGACGAAGATCGGCTGCGACCGCGGCGCCTGCTCGGGCTGCACTGTGTGGCTCGACGGCGAAGTGGTCGCGAGCTGCATGACCTTCGCCATGGACGCACGCGGCAAGACCGTCACGACGATCGAGGGACTGGCGCAGGGCGGCGAGCTACACCCGGTGCAACAGGCGTTCGTTGAGCACGATGCCCTGCAGTGCGGCTTCTGCACGCCCGGCATGGTGATGAGTTGCGCGCATCTCGTGGAGCGCAATCCGGACTGCACGCTCGACGACGTGCGCGGCGCAATCGGCGGCCACCTGTGCCGCTGCGGCGCGTACCCGAACATCTTCAAGGCGACGCTGGCGGCGGCGACGGCGATGCGCCAGCGCAAGGATCGAGGTGGTCCGGCATGAACGCAGCAGATTCGCGCGAAGGGCGCACGATCCTGTCCGGCATCGTCGGCGACTCCCTGCAGCCGGTGACGCGCAACGTTCCGGTCGAGGAGCCGCCGGAGTTGCCGCCGAACTCCGAGCTGCGCGTCATCGGCAAGCGCGTCAACCGTGTCGATGCCGTGCCGAAAGTGACCGGCCAGGCGCGCTACACGTTCGACGTGCAACTGCCCGGCATGCTGTACGGGCGCATCGCCAGCAGCACGGTGCCGCACGCACGCATCAAGTCGATTGACACGTCGGCGGCAGAGGCCTATCCCGGCGTGCGCGCAGTGCACATCCTCGATCGCATCCTCTCGATTGCGCAGCTGCGCGATCCCTCCGTCGAGGCAAACGAACGCTACCCGCTGGTGCGCTATCACGGGCAGCCGATCGCGGCGGTCGCTGCAGTGAGCATGCGCGCCGCGAAAGCGGCAGCGAAACTCATACGCATCGAATACGAAAGACTCCCACACGTCACGTCGCTCGAAGCAGCGATGCAGGAAGACGCGCCGGTCGTCTTCCCCGGGCCGACGGAGCAAGCGGCGACTGCAGGCGGCGGTGGCGCGGCGCCGGGCCTGCCGCAGGAAGGCAATCTTCGCGGGCCCGCCCGTGGCGGCCTCGGCGGCGGTCCGCGGGGCGATGTACAGCAGGGTTTCGCACAGGCCGACCACATCCTCACGCGCGAGTACCGCACGCAGGTTCAGACTCATGTGCCGATGGAAACGCATGGCATCGTCGCCGACTGGCGCGACGAGGAGCTGACGCTCTACGCCTCGACCCAATTCGTGCTCAGCGTCCGCGACGAAGCGGCCGACGTGTTCAATCTGCCGAAGGAAAAGATCCGCGTGATCAGCGAATTCACGGGCGGCGGATTCGGCGCGAAGTTCGGCATCGGCAACTATGGCGCGCTCGCGATTCATCTGTCCCGCAAAGCGCGTGCGCCGGTGCGTCTCGTGCTCGATCGCCGCGAAGAGCATGTCAGTGTCGGCAATCGGCCGAGCAGCATCCAGCGCGTCAAGCTCGGCGCGAAACGCGACGGCGCGCTGACGGCGTTGCAGGTCGAGAGCTTCGGAACTGGCGGTGTGGCGGCCGGCGCTGGCGTCGGATTCTGCCAGAGCGCCATGTATCCGATCCCGAACCTGCTGACTGAGCACTATGACGTGTTCATCGACGCCGGGCCGAGCGCGGCGTTTCGTGCACCCGGCCAGGTCCAGGGAATCTTTGCGCTCGAGCAGGCACTCGACGAGCTTGCTGCCGCGCTCGACATCGACCCCCTGGCGCTGCGCGAGAAGATCGATACGAACGATACGGACGATGCGCGCGCGCGTCGCGTCGAGCGCCGCATTGGCGCCGAGCGCGCAGGCTGGTCGCAGCGGCGGCCGCCTGCTGCGGACCCCGGGCCGGTCAAGCGCGGGCTCGGCATGGCGCAGTCGCAGTGGGCGTACATCGTCCACGGCACCACGACATGCGAAGTGCGCATTCGCGGCGACGGGTCGGTCGCTGCGATCACCGGCGCGCAGGACATCGGCACCGGCACGCGCACGATCATGGCCCAGACAGTTGCGGAAGAGCTTGGTTTGCGAACCGAGGACGTCGAGGCGCGCATCGGCGATTCGCGCTACCCGGCCGGCCCGGCCGCAGGCGGCAGCCGCGTCACGAGCTCGATTACTCCGCCGGCGCGCAGCGCTGCGTACGCCGCGGCGCGCGATCTGGCTGCGCGCATCGCTCCGTCGCTCGATGCGAAACCGCAGGAAATCGTATTTCAGGAGGGACGCGTGTTCGCGCGCGGCAGGCCCGAGCGCGGCCTCACGTTCGTCGAGGCTGTCAGGAAAGCGAACTTCGACGAGATCGTGCATCGCGCCGACCGGCGCGAGGACTACGACGGCTACCGCGTGAAGCTGGGAGACCTGCACATCAGCAAGCAAGGCATCGGCGGCGTGCAGTTCGCGCAGATCGCGGTCGATACCGAAACCGGCGCAGTCAAGGTGGAGCGCGTCGTCGCGGTCCACGATTGCGGCCGGCCGATCAATCCGAAGCTGATCGAGAGCCAGATCTACGGCGGCGTGATCCAAGGCGTGAGCTACGCGTTGTACGAGGAGCGCCATCTCGATCCGGGCATCGGCGTGCAACTCAACGCGAACATCGATCAGTACAAGATCGTCGGCTCACGCGAAGTGCCCGACATCGACGTACACATCATCGAACAGCTCGCCCGCCAGTCGTCGACCGATGCGCGCGGCGTTGCCGAGCCTGCGAACGTGGCCACCGCGGCGGCGATCGCCAACGCGTTCTACAACGCGACCGGCAAGCGGATCCGCACGCTGCCGATGACGCCTGCCAACGTGCTCGCTGCCCTGCGCGAGCCCGATCGTGCGGACGACGAGGAGCCCGCATGAGTACCTTACAGTGGATCGATGCGCGGTCCGTGGAAGAAGCAGTTGCGCTGCTGTCGGCGCCGGGCGCTCCGGGCACTACGATCGCCAAGGCTGGGGGTCTCGATCTGCTCGACCTGATGAAGGAAGGCATCCTCGCGCCGGCACGCATCGTGAACCTGCAGCGGATCGATGCGTTGCGGGGCGTGCAGTTCACCGAAGCGGCGGGGTTGCACCTCGGCGCCCTCGCCACGCTTGCAGAGATCGCGAGCGACGCGTCGATCCGCCGCAACTATCCCGCGCTCGCCGCTGCCGCCGCACACGCTGCGACTCCGCAAATCCGCAACGCCGCGACGATCGGCGGCAACTTGCTGCAGCGACCGCGCTGCTGGTACTTCCGCAACGAGCAGTTTCATGCTGCCCGCGAAGAGACGGGCCGCGACCAATCGCAGTACGGTGCGATCTTCGACAACGCGAAGACCTCGATGGTGCATGCGTCGACGCCGGCGACTGCATTGCTCGCGTACGGCGCGAATGTTCACGTCACCGGCAAGCAGGGCAAGTCGCGCACGATCGCGCTGAGCGACTTCCTGCTGCCGCCGGATTTCGATCGCGACCGGGACACAACCTTGGCAAGGGACGAGGTGCTCACGCACGTCAGCGTGCCGCCCGTCGCTGCGCGCACGAGCGCGGCGTATCACAAGCAGACCGAGCGCGACAGCTATGACTGGCCGATCTGCGACGTCGCGGTCGTGCTCACTGCGAAAGATCGCAAGGTCGAAGCAGCGAAGATCGTTGCGGGCGCCGTTGCGCCCGTGCCGCGCCGGATGACGGCAAGCGAGAACCTGCTGCTCGGTCGCGAGATCGACGAACAGCTCGCCGCGGAAGCCGCCCGCCTCGCAATACGCGGCGCGACTCCTACCGCGCAGAACGGCTACAAGGTCCCGGTGCTGGAAGCCGTGATCCGTCGCACGATCCTGGCCGCGACGCGCTAGGCTGCAACAATCACGCGGCATGGGTGTTCTGCAGACCATGCCAGCCTCTGCAGCCGAGGATGACGGCGCTCCGACGCCCGTCGCAGAGCGCATTCACGCGCTCGACGCCCTGCGCGGAGTCGCGTTGCTCGGCATCGTCTGGGCCAACGTTCGCCAGCTGCTGCAACCCTGGGACATCGGCAACCTCCCCGTCGCGCTCGCCAGCAGCGAGCAGCTCGCGTGGCTCGACTGGCAGGCTTTCGACGCGCTGATCGATTTCAAATTCATCACGCTGTTCTCGCTGCTGTTCGGCATGGGCTTCGCGTTGCAAGGCGAGCGCCTGGCCGCGCGCGGCAGCCACTTCTCGGCCATCTATCTGCGACGCGTCGGTGTCCTCGCGCTGTTCGGCCTCGCGCACGGCGTGCTGTTGTATCCGGCGGAAGTGTTGTTGCCGTACGCGATCGCCGGAGCGTTATTGCTCGCACTGCGACGCCTGTCGCCTGCCAACATGTTGCGCATCGGCATGGTCCTGATCGGCTTCACGCTCGTGTGGACCTATGAGCTGGGCAGCACCGGACGCCTTCACGTCGCAATCACCGCAGCAACGCTCGTCGCATTGATCGGCGCCGCGGTGCTCTCGCGATGGAGCTGGCGGCTCGCGCTCGTCGCGTGGCTGGTCAGCGTCGTTGCCGCCGCGTGGGGCCTCACCGTCGTCTTCGACGTGAGCGCGATGGCCGCCGGCGCCGCGCACGAATACCGCGAAGCGCAACGGCTGCTGGCCGCAATCGTCGCCGGCCCGAGCAGCGCCTGGCCGGACGAGTTTCGCGTGCGCCAGGAAGGCGGATTTGGCGACCTGCTGGCGTTGCACGCGAAGCAGTACGCGCTCGTCTTGTTCTACTTCGTGCTCACCCTGCTGTGGCGTACGCTCGGTCTGTTCCTGATCGGCGCCGGCTTGTTCCGCAGCGGAATGCTGACGCGCGCGACGCCGCAGGCCTGGCGCCGGATCGCGCTCATCGGCCTATCGATCGGCTTGCCGCTCAGTGGGCTCGCGACCTGGCTGCAGACCGGCGAATTGCTGGGACGGCACGACCTGCGCTGGCCCGAATTCCTGCATTCATTGAGCGCGCTGCCGCTCGCGGCTGGAATCGCCGGCGCGGTGTTCGCGCTCTATGAAAGTGGAGCACTGCGCTGGATGTGGGCACGCGTCGAGGCCGCGGGACGCATGGCCTTGACGAACTACGTCGGGCAATCGCTGGTGCTGTCCGCGGTAGCCGAGCGTTGGGGACTGCATCTGTACGGCCGGCTCGACGGCCCGCAACTCACTGCGCTCGCGATCGGCGTGTTCGCGACGCTCGCGATCCTCAGTCACCTGTGGCTGAGGCGCTATCGCATGGGTCCGCTGGAATGGCTCTGGCGATGCGGGACCTACGGCACGTGGCTGCCGAACCGCGCGCTCAGCCGCGGTGGCCGAGCAGGCGCGCCGGCAGGAACAGCAGCGCCTTGAGGAACGCCAGCACCGCGCCGAGCATGATTCCGAAGATGCGGAACGGTATCGACAGCAGCCACAGGATCGGCAGCAGGAATACCAGCAGGATCGCGAGCGGCCACGCGATCACGAACAGCAGGCACCAAACGAGCACGATCAACACGAACTGCATCTGACGCTCCAGTCATCGAAACCGGAGCCATCATAGGACACCCGCGCAGTGCGCGGGGAACGACTGGCCGGTCAGCCGCCGCGGGTGACCGGCATCGCAACGTCGTCGGCCGACTTGCCCAGATACTTCGCCAGCTCCAGCTTCGCGATGGCATTGCGATGGACCTCGTCCGGCCCGTCGGCGATGCGCAGCGTGCGCTGACCGGCCCACAGCTGCGCGAGCGGGAAGTCCGAGGTCACGCCGCCGGCGCCGTGCGCCTGGATCGCCCAGTCGAGCACCTGCAGCGTCATGTTCGGCACGATGACCTTGATCATCGCGATTTCCTTGCGCGCCACTTTGTTGCCGACGGTGTCCATCAGGTGCGCGGCGTTCAGCACCATCAGCCGCGCCTGATCGATCATGCAGCGCGACTCCGCGATGCGCTCGTGCCAGACGGACTGCGACGAGATCGGCTTGCCGAACGCAACGCGCGACGTGAGGCGCCGACACATCAGCTCGAGCGCACGCTCCGCGACGCCGATCGAGCGCATGCAGTGATGGATGCGTCCGGGCCCGAGCCGTCCCTGTGCGATCTCGAAGCCGCGCCCTTCGCCGAGCAGCAGATTGCTCGCCGGCACGCGCACGTTCTCCAGCAGCACTTCGGCATGGCCGTGCGGTGCGTCATCGTAGCCGAACACCGGCAGGTGACGCAGCACCTTGACGCCGGGCGTGTCCGACGGCACGAGGATCATCGACTGCTGGCGATGACGATCCTCGTCCGTGTTCGTCTTGCCCATCAGGATGAAGATCTTGCAGCGATGATCGTTGGCGCCGCTCGACCACCACTTGCGTCCGTTGATGACATAGTCGTTGCCGTCGCGCTTGATGCTGCACGAGATGTTCGTGGCGTCCGAAGAAGCGACTGCCGGCTCGGTCATCAGGAACGCCGAGCGGATCTGGCCGGCGAGCAGCGGCTCCAGCCAGCGATCCTTCTGCTCCTCGCTGCCGTAACGCTCGATCGTCTCCATGTTGCCGGTGTCCGGCGCGGAGCAGTTGAACACCTCCGGCGCCCACGGCACGCGGCCCATGATCTCGCACAGCGGCGCGTACTCCAGGTTCGACAGCCCTTCCGGTGCGCGCGGTGAGCGCGGCAGGAACAAGTTCCACAATTGCGCATCCCGCGCCCGCGGCTTGAGCTCCTCGATGACCTTCAGCGGCTTGAACGCGTCGCCGGCGCGGCGATTTTCCGCGACTTCAGCGGAATAGCGCGCCTCGTTCGGATAGATGTGCTCGTCGACGAAGGCCAGGAGCCTGCCCTGGAGCGAGCGCACGCGCGGGCTGTATTCGAAGTCCATGACCGATTCCCCTGCTGGCTTGAGACGGAAAGAGTGCGTGGGCCGCGCCGCGAACGCCAATGCAATGACTGCATCGCGCCGGATCGAGCCCATGCATACTGGACGCCAAGAGTCCTGCAGGGGGCACTCCAATGCAACTGTCCCGGGTCGACCTCAACCTGTTCACGATCTTCGATGCCATTTACCGCGACGGCGGCATCACGCCGGCGAGCAAGCGTCTGCACCTGTCGCAACCTGCAGTGAGCCACGCGCTCGCCCGGCTGCGTGAGCTGCTCGACGATCCGCTGTTCGAGCGGCGTGGCCACGACATGGTGCCGACGCCGCTCGCGCGCTCGATCGCCGCGAACATCGCGACCTCGCTCGGCGGGCTCGAACAGCTCCTGCAACGCACCGGACGGTTCGATCCCGCCACCAGCCAGCGCTCGTTCACCGTCGCGATGCGCGAGATCAACGAGCTGCCGTTCCTGCCGCTGCTGATCGAACGGCTGCAGCGCGAGGCCCCGCACGTCGACATCGCCGTCGTACGCATCAATCGACGCGACCTGGAAGAAGACCTGCAGAGCGGCGCGATCGACCTCGCCTTCGACGTCGGCCTGCCGCTCTCGCATGACGTGCGTCGCGAGCGCGTGACTGCCGAGCCGCTCGCAGTGCTGGCGCGCGAGGATCATCCGTCGATTCGCGGCACGCTGCCGACTGACGTCTACCTGGCGATGGAGCACGTACTGATAACGGGCCGGCGCCGCGGCGGCGGCTACGAAGACGTCGAACTCGGCCGGCTCGGCATGTCGCGACGGATCCGCGTGCGCTGCCAGCATTACGCGGCGGCGTGCGAAATCGTCGCGCGCTCCGACCTGCTCGCGACGATGGCGCGCAGCCAGGCGCAACTCGGCAGCCGCCAGAGCGGCACCCAGCTACTGCCCTTCCCGGTGGAGATTCCGCCGCTCGAGATGTTTCTCTACTGGCACGCGAACGTGGATGCGGATCCGGGCTCGCAATGGCTGCGCGCGATGCTGCTCGAGCTGATGCGCAAATAGATAGATATGGCGGACGCGCTCACCACTCGCCGCTGTTCGGCATCGATGCCCAGGGCTCGCGCGGCGGCAGCGCCCCGCCCTTCTGCAGCAGCTCGACCGAGATCCGATCGGGCGAGCGAACGAACGCCATGTGTCCGTCGCGCGGCGGCCGGTTGATGATTACGCCGTGCTCGGTGAGGCGCTGGCAGGTCGCGTAGATGTCCTCGACCTCGTAGGCGAGATGGCCGAAGGCGCGACCGATCCCGTAGTTCTCGGCGTCCCAGTTATAGGTCAGCTCCACCTGCGCTTCGTCATCGCCTGGGGCGGCGAGGAAGACCAGGGTGAACCGCCCCTTCTCGTTCTCCCTGCGACGCAATTCTCGCAACCCGAGCGCGTCACAGTAGAACCGCAGGGAAGCCGCCAGGTCGGTCACTCGGACCATTGTATGCAGGTACTTCATTGCATTTACTCGACGCACTCGACTGAATCCGGGCGCCCCGCCCCATGATAATGGAACCCGATCGGAACGCTCGCCGTTCATGTATGTGAAAGTCCACAGGGGTCATGGGCGCGCTCGCACGAAGGACTGAATCTAACTCCCACGCCGCAGCCGTGATCGCGGTGCTGCTGTTCGGGACGCTCGCAGCGTCCGCGCCCGCTCTGGCGCAGGAGGAAGAGGAAAAGCCCACGGTGACACCGATGGAAGGCTGCGCCGAGCGCGAGCGGCCGGAAGCCTCGGTCCTGGAGCGCGTACGCAGGCGCCTGACGGTCACTGCCTGCGCTTCATCCGCGTGGCTCGACGGCCTGTTCGGCGATCAATTCCGCTACGACCAGTATCGGGCGACCTACGGCACCGTATCGGCCGGCGGATTGTGGAGCGACTACGACGGCTTCGATCCACGTCTGCGCTTCCGCGTGCGGTTGCAGCTCCCGCAATGGGACGATCGCATCACTGCATTCGCCGGACGCGTCGGCGAGGACGACTACATCAGCGACACGGAAGGCGATTTCGAAGCGCTGCCGACGCGGCAGTTCGGCACGCTGGAAGAGGAAGCCGTGCTGGTCGGGCTCGGCTACTCCAGCCCGACGCGCACCGGCAACGACTTCGACCTGGGCGTCGGCGTGCGCGTCGACCTGCCCCTCGACCCGTATGCGCGCGCTCGCTACGAAATCGTGCGCGGGTTCGGCGACCACTGGGTGTTCACCGCCCGCGAGACGGTGTTCTGGCAGAACTCCGAAGGGTTCGGCACCACGACGCGCACCTACCTCGACCGCGCGATCTCGGACACGCTGGTGCTGCGCTGGGCCAACCTCGGCAAGTACACCGAAGAGACCATCGGCCTGGAGTGGTACACGCAGCTCACGCTGTTCCAGAGCCTCAACGAGCGCACCGGGCTGGCGTGGCAGCTGCAGACTGAAGGCGAGACAGACAACGAGGTGCAGCTGACCCGGCATTCCGCGCGCTTGATCCTGCGCCGCCAGCTCACGCCGGAGTGGCTGTTCCTGGAGCTGCGGGGCGGCGTCTCGTTCCCCCGCCGCAAGCTCACCGAGGACCGCGAGGCGAGCCCGGAGATCGGCGTCGCGCTGGAGATGCAGTTCGGCAACCGGCCGCAGTGACGGTCGGAAAAAGTCGGACCGGGACGGGAACCTCGGGGAAGCGGGTTCCGTCACTCGCAACAGGAATCCCTAGTTGCGGAGAAATCAATGAAGTCATTACGTACGGTCCTCGCTGCCTCCCTGTTGTCGTCAATCTTCTCGGTGGCCGGTCTCGCCAGCGCGTCCGAGGCGCCGGGCGGCGCCGTCCTGGCCAAAGTAACGGCGACGCAGGCGGCGGAGCGCGATCTGTGGGTTGGCCACATCTTCTGGGTGCGCGAAGTCGTGCGCGGGCTCGCCGAGAAGAACCAGGCCGCCGCGGATTTCGCCGAGAAGCAGGTCGTCGCAAACGCCAAGCAGCTCGCGGGTGCGATCGAGCCGTTCTACGGCAAGGCCGCCTCCGATCAATTGTTCAAGCTGCTGGCCGGTCACTACACTGCGGTGAAGGCGCATGCGACGGCGACCGTTGCGGGCGATGCGGCAGGCGCCAAGAAGGCGATCGCCGATCTCACCGCCAATGCCAACGAGATTGCGAAGTTTCTGAGCGGAGCGAACCCGAACCTTCCGGAAGCAACCTTGAAGAGCCTGCTCGCCGCGCATGGCGGCCATCACGTTCAGCAGAACCAGCAGTTCGCGGCGCATGACATGGCCGGCGAGGCGCGCACGTGGGAGGCGATGAAGAGCCACATCTATACGCTCGCGGATGCGCTCATCGGTGGCATCGCGAAGCAGTTCCCGGACAAGTTCCAGCAATGAGCGAATCGGAATCCATCCAGAGCGTCGCCGCACTCGCGGCAGCCGACGTCGTCGCCGCCTCCGGCGACGACGCGGCGCTGGCGAGTCGCGCCGCGCAAGGCGATCAGGACGCGTTCGCGCGGATCATGCGGCGCTATAACCAGCGGCTGTATCGACTCGCGGTGAGTGTCATGGGCGACGCCAGCGAAGCGGAGGACGTGCTGCAGGAAAGCTACGTGCGCGCGTTCTACGCGTTCTCGACGTACGCCGGCGCCGGCAGCCTTGGCGCATGGCTCGCACGCATCGTGCGCAACGAAGCCATCGACCGCGTGCGTTCCCGCGACAGCCGTCGCAGTCATGTCGCAATCGAAGCCGACCTCGGCGGGCCATCCGAGGAAGACGAGACCAACGTGAGCACCGACCCGCTCCAGTCACTGACCGATCCGCAGGCGCTCGCTGCGAACGCCGACCTGCGGCGGCTGCTCGAACGCGCAATCCAGCGCCTGCCCGAGCAGTTCCGCAGCGCGTTCGTATTGCGCGAGGTCGAAGGATTGTCGGTGGAGGAGACGGCCGAGTATCTCGGCATCCCGTCGGCGACGGTCAAGACGCGCGACCATCGCGCACGCAACCTGCTGCGCGCCTACCTGAGCGAGAACATCGACGCGACGATCCCGCAAACGTTCCCATTCCTGGGTGCGCGCTGCGATCGGCTGGTCGAGCGCGTGTTGCAGAGGTTGAAAGTATAAGAGTCAGGCTTCAGCCTGACATCTTCACACGTTGTACGACCGCGACGTCGTCGTGCCTCCGTGTCCCGTCCAGTTGGTATGGAAGAACTTGCCGCGCGGCGAGTCGACTCGCTCGTACGTGTGCGCACCGAAGAAGTCGCGCTGCGCCTGAACCAGGTTCGCCGGCAGGCGCTCCGAGCGGTAGCCGTCGAAGTACGCGAGCGCCGCGCCGAGGCACGGGACGGGTACGCCGCTCCCCACGGCTGCGACGATCGCGCGTCGCCAACCGCCCTGACGGCTCGTAACCGCATCGCGAAAGAACGGATCCAGCAGCAGATTCACTAGCCCAGGCTCGCGATCGAACGCCTTCTTGATGTCGCCGAGGAAGGCCGAGCGGATGATGCAGCCGCCGCGCCAGACGAGCGCGATGCCGCCGTAGTTGAGACTCCACTTGTTGGCCTGCGCGGCCGAGCGCAGCAGCTGATAGCCCTGCGCGTAGCTGATGATCTTCGCTGCATACAGCGCCTGACGCAGATCGTCGACCAGCGCGCCGCGCTCGCCGCCGAGTCCGCCGCCGTCGTAGCGGATCTGCTTCGACGCTGCGACCCGCTCCTCCTTGGCCGACGACAGCGAGCGCGCGAATACGGCTTCGCCGATGAGCGTCAACGGAATACCCTGGTCGAGCGCCTCGATCGCGGTCCACTTGCCCGTGCCCTTCTGACCGGCCGCGTCGAGAATCACGTCGATGGTTTGCTCGCCCGATTCCGTCCGGTACGCGAGGATGTCGCGCGTGATCTCGATCAAGTAGCTGTCGAGCTCGCGCGCATTCCATTCCGCGAACACCTCGTGCATCTGTGCATTGCTCATGCCGAGCACGCGCTTCATGACGTCGTAAGTCTCGGCGATCAGTTGCATGTCGCCGTATTCGATGCCGTTGTGGACCATCTTCACGAAGTGTCCGGCGCCGTCCTCGCCCATCCAGTCGCAGCACGGCTCGCCGTCCGGCGTGCGCGCGCAAACAGCCTGGAAGATCGGCTTGATGTGCGGCCACGCGGCCGCGCTGCCGCCCGGCATCAGCGACGGGCCCGTCAGCGCGCCCTCTTCTCCACCGGACACACCCGAGCCAACGTACAGCATGCCGGCCTGCTCGACCTTGCGCGTGCGGCGCGTCGTGTCGGTGTACAAGCTGTTGCCGCCGTCGATCAGGATGTCGCCGCGATCGAGCAACGGCAGCAACTCGTCGATCACCGCGTCGACCGCCGGCCCCGCCTTGATGAGCATCAGGATCTTGCGCGGCGACTTCAGGGCGGCAACCAGCTCCGCGGGCGTACGCGCGCCGCTGAAATTCTTGCCGCGTGCGCGGCCGGCGAGGAATTCGTCCACTCGCGACACCGTGCGGTTGTACACCGCGACCCGAAAGCCTTTGCTTTCCACGTTCAGCGCGAAGTTCTCGCCCATCACGGCGAGCCCGATGAGACCGAAGTCGGCGAGAGGTTGTGTCATGGTGCTGTGTCCGGATCTATGCGATGACAATGCGGCATGCGATGCTTGAGCGCAGATGGTACTCCCCCCGCGAGCGTGTCATGAATCGCCGTGAATTCCTCGAACTGTCGGCCGCACTCGGCGCGACACTGGCCTGGGCGCGAGGCGCCGCGCGCGAATCGCAACTGTCGTGGTCGGAACGGCGCGAGCTGTATCCGCAAGGCGTCGCGTCGGGCGATCCACATCCTGACAGCGTGCTGCTGTGGACACGCCGTCCGCCGGCAGCTGGCGCGGCCGCGAAGCAGCTCACCGTGGAAATCGCGCACGATCCGCAATTCAAGCACGTCGTCTCCACGTCGAGCGCAACGCTGTCCGAAGCAAGCGACTGGACGTGTCGCATTCTCGCTGCGGGCCTCGAGCCCGCCACTGTCTATTGGTATCGATTCACTGACGACGGCGGCCACGGCAGTCGCATCGGGCGAACCAGGACAGCCCCGCGCGAGAACGACGCGCGCCGCGTGAACTTCACGTTCGTCAGCTGCCAGAACGTCTGCCAGGGCGCGCAGAACGCCTACCGCCGCATGATCTTCGAGGACGAGCGCCGGCCCGCCGAGCGCCAGCTCGACTTCGTGCTGCACCTGGGGGACTTCATCTACGAGATCACCTGGTATCCCGAAGATCGTCCGCAGGGCATGTACGACCGCAAGCTGCGCGACCTCGTGCGCTTCAAGACCGGCGAGAAGATTCGCGACTTCCATGCACCCGTGACGCTCGACGACTACCGCACGCTGTATCGCGCGTACTTGCAGGATCCGGACCTGCAGGACGCGCGCGCGCGCTGGCCGTTCGTATGCGTCTGGGACAATCACGAGTTCTCGTGGCGCGGCTGGCAGGGCTTCGTGAAAACGGCGGAGGCCGCCCGGCCCGCGCAGACCATCAAGGTCGCCGCGAACCAGGCGTGGTTCGAGTTCCAGCCGGCGCGTATCGCGAAGCCCGGCGGCGGCGAGCTGGAACGCTTCACGCCGCCCAAGGTGATCGATGCGCCGGTCGCGCGCTTCGACGAGCAAGGCATCGGCCAGGAGCCGAACAATCTCGCCGCGATCGACAGCCTGCACATCTATCGACGCCTGCGCTTCGGCCGCACCGTCGACCTCGTGCTCACCGACCAGCACTCCTTTCAGACGGAGTGCGCGATGGACACGTCCGCGTCGGATCCGTTCAACAGCAAGGACTATCCGAACCTCGTGCCCGAGGAAGTCAACGAAATCTTCGACGCGGGCCGCGCGTACGCCGACGGCCATGCACCGCAGACGATTCGCTTCGGCACGCAGCAGATCCCGAACCCGCGCAAGGATTCGCCGCCGCACAGCATGCTGGGCATCGCGCAGAAACGCTGGTTCAAGGAGCAGCTGCAGAGCTCGACCGCAATCTGGAAGATCTGGGGCAACTCGCTCGGCACGCTCGACTGGCGCACCGATCCGCAGAACCTGCCGCCCGGCGTCGCCGCGAGCCCCTGGCCCGGTGCGGGCTACGCATCGTTCGGCGGCGGCGACTGGAGCGGCTACGTGACCGAGCGTGCAGAGATCTTCGACTTCGTGCGCGAGCAGCGCATCGGCGGCTTCGCGATCGTCTGCGGCGATCGGCACTCGTTCTGGGCCGGCCGCGCGGCGAAGACGCTGCCGCCGCGTCCGTTCGAACCGGTCGGCGTCGAGTTCATCACCGGCTCGATCTCCGCGCCGGGCCTGCCCGAGGGCCTGGAACACAACATGCCGAAGGATCATCCACTGCGCTCGTTGTTCGTGCACCAGGCGACGCCGGACGGACCGTACCAACGGACCGTGAACATGCTGCTGCTGCACGGCGTGCGCTCGTGTCTCGAATTCGCGAAGACCGGCGACTACGAGCGCGCGCTGAAGCTGTCGAACCGCGAGATGTCGCCGCACCTGCAGTTCCTGGATCTCGGCGGTCACGGCTACGCCGCGGTGAGCGCCGGCGACGACGCGCTCGAAGTGGAGTTCGTGTGCCTGCCGCGACCGCTGGAGCGCAGCACCACGCCGGACGGCGGCCCGCTCGCATACCGTGTGGTGCATCGTGCGAAGTTGTGGAAGGGCGGCGAAACACCGCAGCTGGAACGGACGTTGCTGGAAGGCAAGACGCCGCTGTCGATATGAAGATGTCAGGCTTCAGCCTGACGCCGCTTTCCGTCCGCTCACGATCGGTATGTGCCACACGACGTACTGCTGCGGGTCCGCGATCGAGTCGACGACCTGATCGAACAGCGCGCGCACTTCTTCCACGCCGAGTTTCGTCTGCCGTGCCAGCGCTTGCGTGTAGCCGTCGCGCCATGCCGCGATGATCGCGCCGAAGATCGCGCGCGGCACGCGGATCGTGTCGACGACGATGTAGTCGACGTGCAGGTCCTCGAAGCCGAGGGTGTTCATGAGCGCCCAGGTGCGGCGTCCGACCTGCGCATCGGTTCCGGTCGCGTGCGTGAACGGAATCACGCCTTCGTGCCACAGCCGATCGGGATCGAGCTTGCCCGCGGCCGAGTGGATCATGCCGTAGTCCTCGCTCAGCACGTGGACCCAGCCGCCCGGTCGGCAGATGCGGTGGAGCTCCGACAACACTTTCTGCGGTTCGGGCACGGCCTGCGTCATGTGCCGGCAGACCACGAGGTCGAACTGGGCGGCGGCGAATGCGAGCTCGAACGCGTCGCCCTGCTCGAATCGAACGCGCGGCGCCAGGCTTGCGTACCGCCGGCGAGCATAAGCGACCGAGTCTTCCAGGATGTCCACGCCGACCAGCTCGGCGTCCGGAAACCGCGCTGCAAGCCTCGAAGTGATCTCGCCGCTGCCGCAGCCTATGTCGGCGATGTGCGCCTTCGCCGGCAGCCGGTAACGCTCGAACAGCGCCTGCTCCTGCGGCCAGATCGCCTCGGCCTGGGCTGCGAGGTTGCGCCGCATGGACTCGTCGCCCATCTGCTCGGCCTGGGGATTGCGCTCTTTCATATCGACCGGACGGAATTGTGTCCGCTTGCAACCTTTGAGAGCGTGATAGCGTCCCAAATGGCATCACATCTCGCCAGAGGGGAATTTCCATGCGGGTTCGTTTCGCCAGCGTCCTGGTCAACGGTTTGGGTATCTGTCTCCTCGTCTGCTCCCTCGCCGCACAGGCGGCCGAGAAGCGGCTCGACCGGACCTTCACGGTGGCGCCCGGCGGCCGGCTGACGATCGAGTCGGACGGCAGTGACCTGCGGGTCGAAGGCACCTCGGGCAATCAGGTCGAAGTGCACATCCTCATGAAGGGCTCGGAAAGCACGCTGGAGCGGATCACGCTCACCGCCGAACAGAGCGGCGATGACATCGCCGTCACGGCGAAGCACGGCAACGGCAAGTGGACGGATTTCTTCGGCGGCTGGAACCTCGACGGCAGAGTGGAAGTGAAGGTGCCGCACAACTACAACATCGACATCCGCACGTCCGGCGGCGACATCGTCGTCGGGCAGCTGCAAGGCGACGCGCGTGGCAAGACCTCCGGCGGCGACATCCGCGTGACCGAAGTGCGCGGCCCCGTCGAAATGCAAACCTCCGGCGGCGACATCCGCGTCGAGCAGATCGAGGGCAACACGCGGCTCGGCACGTCCGGCGGCGATATCGACGTGACGCGCGTGACCGGCGATCTCGATGCCAAAACCTCGGGCGGCTATATCCATCTCACCGACGTCTCCGGCAAGGTCGCGGCGCGCACGTCCAGCGGCAACGTCATCGCGAGCGGCATCCGCGGCGATTCGGACCTGAAAACCTCGGGCGGCGACATCCGCGCCACGATCGACGGCAAGATCGCCGCACACACCTCCGGCGGGAGCGTCACGGCCGAGCTGGTCGGCGCGAATCGCGGCATCTCGGTGTCGAGCTCGGGCGGCGACCTGATCGTGCGCGTGCCGAAGGACACGGCTGCGGCGGTCAACGCATCCACGAGCGGCGGCAGTGTCCGCACCGAGCTGCCGATCACGACGATGGAGCTGGGCGAGCACAAGCTGACCGGCACGATCAACGGCGGCGGGAACGAAATCTACGCTCATACCTCGGGCGGCAGCATCAAGCTGATGGCCGCTACTACTACAAAAGCGGACGTGGAGAAATAGCACAGCAGGGGGCTTTCTTTTGCCCCGAGTGTTGCCGAAACTGCCCGCCTCTTCGTCGCTGAGGGGATCTACGGCAGTGCTGCGAAAATACTTCGTGCTGGCGACCGCTGTGGTCGCCTGCGGATTGGCGTCGCCCCCCTCCTTCGCGGCGGAATCGACGCCGGCCGCGGGCATCGGCGCGAGCGCGGCTTCGACCGCGCTGAACAAGCTGTTCGAGGACTACTTCGAGCGGCAGCTGCAGCTCAATCCGCTGCTCGCGACTTTCATCGGCGATCATCGCTACGACGATCAACTCACGAACAACATCTCGCCGGAGTTCATCGCGACGGCGCTGGCAGTGGACCGCAAGGCGCTCGCCGATGCGCAAAAGCTGGCCGCCGAGGCGCTGCCCGACGCCGACCGGCTGAGCGTCGAGATCTTCATGTACGACCTGCGCGCCTCGATCGACGGCGCGAAGTTCCCGGGCGAGCTGGCGCCGATCAACCAGTTCCAGAGCCTGCCGACGCTGATGCCGGTGCTCGGCTCGGGCACGAGCGCGCAGCCCTTCGCCACGACCGCGGACTACGAGCATTGGCTCGGCCGCATGCGCGGCTACATCGTCTGGTCGGACCAGGCAATCACGAACATGCGCAAAGGTATCGCGCAGCACGTGACCTATCCGCGCGTGCTCATGGAGAAGGTGCTGCCGCAGCTGAAAGAGCTGATCGTCGCAGACCCCGAGGCGAGCCTGTTCTACACGCCGCTGAAGCAGTTTCCGGACGCGATCCCCGCGGCCGACCGAACGCGACTGCAGGCTACGTATCGCGACGCGATCACGAAGGAGTTCAATCCCGCCTATCAGCGCCTGTACGATTTCATCCGCGACGACTACATCGAGGGCGCGCGCACGCAGGTCGGCATGTCGAGCGTGCCGAACGGCCGCGAGTGGTATGCGTACCTCGCGCGGGTCTCCACCACGACCGATCTCGCGCCCGACGCGATTCACGAGCTCGGTTTGAAGGAGGTCGCGCGCATCCGCGGCGAGATGGAACAGGTCAAGACGCAGGTCGGCTTCAAGGGCGACCTGGCCGCGTTCTTCAAGTTCCTGCAGGACGACCCGCGCTTCTACTATGACAACGGCGACGCGCTGATCCAGGGCTTCCGCGACCTGAAGAAGAACATCGACGCGAAGCTGCCGAAGCTGTTCAACGATTTTCCCAAGGCGGACTACGAGGTGCGCGCAGTCGAGCCGTTCCGCGCCCAGTCTTCGGCCGGGGGCTTCTATCAACCGCCGTCGGCCGACGGCTCGCGGCCGGGCATCTTCTACGTGAACACTTTCAACCTGAAGGCGCAGCCGAAGTTCGGCATGGAAACGCTGTCGCTGCACGAGGCGGCGCCGGGTCATCATTTCCAGATCGCGATCCAGCAG
>DATEML010000299.1:0-12015 GCA_035275585.1 Steroidobacteraceae bacterium
TTCATCACAATCGTCCAGAAGAAGTTCTACTTCTTCTTAGAGGCCTTTTTCTTGCCGCCTTTCTTCTTGGACGATTTCTTCTTGGTTGCCATAGTCGTAGATCTCCATGTCGAGTTAGTCCGGGCGCAGTATATACATAAATTAAAAATAGCAAGCAAGGGGTGCGTGCAATTTAGTCATGCGGAGAGCGACGCGCATCACGCAACTTGCGACGACGAAAGTACTCACTCACTTGCCCGCGAGCGACTCGATGAACTGCCATTCCGACTTCGTCACCGGTGTGATCGACAGTCGATTGCCGCGCTTCAGGACCACCATGTCCTTCAGTTTGCCGCTCGCATGCGCGCGCAACTCTTCCAGTGCGACGACCCGGTCGAACTTCCTTTCGAGCTGCACGTCGACCATGTACCAGCGCGGCTTGTCCGGATCGCTGTCCGCGTCGTAGTGATCGTTCTTCGGATCGAACGCCGTGCGGTCGGGATACGCCTCGCGCACCACCTTGACGATGCCGGCGACGCCGGGCACGCCGGTACTCGAGTGATAGAAGAAGGCGAGGTCGCCGACGCGCATCTCGCGCAGGTAGTTGCGGGCCTGGAAGTTGCGCACGCCGTCCCAGCCGCTGGTGCGCTTGGCGGCCTTGGCGAGGTGGTCGATGCCGAACGTGTCGGGTTCCGATTTCATCAGCCAGTAGTTCATGGCGAGCCTTTGAATGGGTAGAGATCTTGCTCCGTGAGCAGCGCGTCGAGTGGCACGTCCCAGGCGCCCGCGGCGAGCCCGCCGACGCGCTGGAACTCGTAGCCGAGCCCGAGCAGCTTCGGCCGCCGCCAGCGGCGACCGGCACGCAAATGATGCAGGCAGCGGTCGTAGAACCCCGCGCCGGTGCCGAGTCGCGTGCCGTGCGGGTCGACGCCGACCAACGGTATCAGAATCAGGTCGAGCTGCCGGACAGCGATGCGGGTCGCCGTGCGCTGCGGCTCGCCGATGCCGTAACGGTTCGGGCGCAGCTGCGCGTCGCTCGCATAGTGTCGGAATTCCATGCGGCGACGGCGGTAGTCGGCGATCGCGGGAAGGTACAGCTGGCAACGGTTGCGGCGCGCCAGTCGCACGACCATGCGCGGGTCCGCTTCGTGATCGTGCGCGACGTAGACCGCGATGCGTCGACCGGGTCGCAGCAGTTTCGAGCGGCGCAGGATGCGTGCGAATTGCCGCGACGCAGTGGCGCGCTCATGAGAGGGAACGGCACGACGTTGCGCCCGCAGCTGCGCACGCAGCCGTGACCGTTCGGAGAGGGCGGCGCCACCCGCATGTGCCGTCATGAGCCATTGCTCTCGACACGGAGCAATAGGTGGGACGCAGCCGCAGCAGCTAAGGCTTTCCGTTCGGGACGGACTTGCACACCGCTGCCACGAGACCGAATCCCTGGGGTGTTTACGTTAGGGTCGAGAGGTAACCCGACACATGTCGAACACCGCAGGCGGCGCCATATCACAATCTGTCTTCGCCTGACCGTCGCTGCTGCAACGAACGGCCGCGAGGAAAAGTTCGATCCGGTTCCTGCGCGCGAGTTCACAACTCGAGCTGCTGCCCTCGGCTGAGCGCACTCTCGACGCGCTCGCGCAACTGGCGGATCTTCTGGCTGACGTCGCTGTCCGCGGCATCGCCACGGCCACGCAGCTTGAGCAGCTCGTGCGCGAGGTTCAGCGCGGCCATCACCGCGATGCGGTCCAGGCCGACGATGTTGCCCGCGTCGCGGATCTCGCGCATCTTGACGTTCAGATACTCGGCGGAGTCGAGCAGCTCGGAGCGCTCTTCGGGCAGACAGGCGACCGGGTATTCCTTCTCGAGGATCCGCACGCTGACCCGCGTCGTGCGATCCGTCATGCGCTGTGCTCCATCGCCTTGAGCCGACCGATCATCGCTTCGACGCGCGCCCGCACCTGCTCGTTCTTCTGCAGCAGCGTGGCGCGTTCCGCCATCATCGAATCCTGCCGCTGACGCAGCGCGCGATTCTCTTCGTGCAATTGCGCGATCGCGCCGAGCAGCTCGTCGAGCCGCCGTTCGAGCTGCTTCAACTCCTGCTCGACGCCGATCTTCGGTTTGGCTTCGCTCATGCGGGTTCGATTATGCGGCGGCACCCCCATGCGGTCAAACAACGCTCACCCGCCCGGTGCTAACATAACGGCAATGTTTCAGGTCACTTTTCCTGAAGTTGCGCGTGTGCTGCAGACGCTGCAGTCGTCGGTAGCGGCGGCGGAAAGTCATGGCTGTCTGTGCGGCGCCCTGTGCACCACGCAGCAGTACCCGGTGGAGAGCTGGCTCGACGAGCTGGTGCCGGAACCGCAGCCCGACCCGGCAGACGACCGCGCGCCGCTGCGTCTGTTGTTCGCTGACACCATGCGCGCCTTGCGCGGCGACGAGATGGAGTTTCAGCTGCTGTTGCCTGACGACGACGATCCGCTGGTGGAGCGCGCGTCGGCGCTGTCGCAGTGGTGCCAAGGGTTCCTGTACGGTTTCGGCACCGGACCGCAGGTGCCGCGGGACGAGTTGACGGCCGAGGTCGAGGAAGTGCTGCGCGATCTCACGCATATCAGCCAGGCGTCGGTCGAGACCGGCGCGGACGCCGAGGAAGAGGAGCAGGCCTACGCGGAAATCGTCGAGTACGTGCGCGCCGGCGTGCAGCTGATCCACGACGAGCTGCGCGAGGTTCGCGCGGCCGGCGGTGCCGCACCCGTCGATCCTTCCCGCCTGAACTGAACCCGAGTATGCGCAAGGACGAGTTCCGCCGTCGCCGCCGCCAGTTGATAAAGATGATGGGCCGGGGCGCCATCGCAATCCTGCCCGCGGTGCCCGAGAAGGCGCGCAACGGCGACGTCCACTATCACTACCGCCCCGACAGCGATTTCTACTACCTCACCGGTTTCGGCGAACCCGAGGCGGTCGCGGTGCTCATCCCTGGGCGCGCGCAGGCGGAGTACGTGCTGTTCGTTCGCGACCGCGATCCGACGCGCGAGACCTGGGACGGCCGGCGCGCTGGCCCGGACGGCGCCACGCGCGAATACGGCGCGGACGACGCGTTCCCGGTCGCCGACATCGACGACATCCTGCCGGGCCTGATGGAGAACTGCTCGCGTGTCTATTACACGATGGGCGTGCACCAGGAGTTCGATCAGCGCGTGATCGGCTGGATCAACAGCCTGAAGGCGCAGTCGCAGTCGCGCACCGGCGTGCAGGCGCCGCAGGAGTTCGTCGCCCTCGATCACCTGCTGCACGACATGCGGTTGTTCAAGTCGCGCCCCGAGCTGGACACGATGCGCCACGCTGCCCGCATTGGCGTCGGTGCGCACAAGCGCGCGATGCGTTTCGCGCGTCCCGGCCGGACTGAATACGAGGTGATGGCGGAGCTGCTGCACGAATTTCGTCGCAACAATGCCGACATCTCGTATCACCCGATCGTCGGCGGCGGAGCGAACGCCTGCGTCCTGCACTATCACGAGAACTCGCAGACGCTCGGCGACGGCGACCTGCTGCTGATCGATGCCGGTTGCGAGTACGAGCTGTATGCGTCGGACATCACGCGCACGTTCCCCGTCAACGGGCGCTTCACGCCGGAGCAGCGCGCCGTCTACGAAGTCGTGCTGGACGCGCAGTACGCGGCGATCGCCAAGGCCAAGCCGGGCAATCACTGGAACGACCCGCACGACGCCGCAGTGCGTGCGATCACCCACGGCCTGGTGAAGCTCGGCCTGCTCAAGGGCAAGGTGCCGGCGCTGATCAAGGAAGGCGCCTATCGCCGGTTCTTCATGCATCGCACCGGCCATTGGCTCGGCATGGACGTGCACGACGTCGGCGACTACAAGATCGGCGAGCAGTGGCGCGTGCTGGAGCCGGGCATGGCGCTGACGGTCGAGCCGGGAATCTACATTCCCGCCGGCTCGAAGGGTGTCGCGAAGCGCTGGTGGAACATCGGCGTGCGCATCGAGGACGACGTCGCGGTGACCGGCAGCGGCAACGAAGTGCTGACCGGCGGGCTGCCGAAAGAACCGGATGCCATCGAGAAGCTGATGAATGGAACCGGACGCGCATAGTTCTGCTGTTGTGGGGTCTGATGTCGTCGGCTGTGACGTCGCGATCTGCGGCGGCGGCCTCGTCGGTGCGACGCTCGCGCTGGCGCTGGCGGACCTTGGCCTCGACGTCGTCCTGATCGAGGCGCACCCGTTCGGCACGTCCGGCCAGCCGAGCTTCGACGATCGCACCACCGCGCTCTCCAACGGCAGCCGCAGGATCTTCGACGCGCTGCGTGTGTGGCCGTTGCTGGAGCGCGAAGCGACTGCAATCCGTCGCATCCACGTTTCCGACCGCGGGCGCTTCGGCTTCGCGCGCCTCGACGCGGCGGAGCAGGGGTTGAGCGCGCTCGGCTTCGTAGTCGTCAATCGCGCAATGGGCGCCGCGCTGTGGCGCCGGCTCGAGCAGAGCTCGGTACGAATCATGGCGCCCGCGCGCGTGCGCGGCATGCAGCTCGTCGACGGGCGGCAACGGATCGATTGCGACTTGGGTCCGCAGGGCAGCGCGTCGGTCGAGACGCGACTTGCTATCGCCGCGGACGGTGCCCAATCCGTGCTGCGAGAAGTCGCCGGCATCGGCGCTCAGACCTGGAACTACGAGCAGACAGCGCTCGTGACCAACGTGCTCGCCCAGCGCTTCCACGATCACGTGGCGTACGAGCGCTTCACGCCGTCGGGTCCGCTGGCATTGCTGCCGATGTCCGAAGGGCGGCTCGGGCTGATCTGGACGTTCACGACCGAGGTCGCGCCGTCGATCGCCCAGACTGACGACTCCGCATTTCTCGCGCGGCTGCAGGATGCCTTCGGTTTCCGGCTCGGGCGCTTCATGAAGGTTGGCGCGCGGCAGCTGTACCCGCTGTCGCTGACGCGTGCAGACGAACACGTGGCCGAGCGCCTGGCGATCGTCGGCAATGCTGCGCAGACGCTGCATCCGATCGCCGGCCAGGGCTTCAATCTCGGCCTGCGCGACGCCGCCAGCCTCGCCGAGGTGCTCGCCGACGGACGTGCGCAGCAGAAAGAGCAGTTCGATCCTGGCGACGGCCTGTGGCTGGAGCGGTATCGCGAGTGGCGGGTCGCTGATCGCAGCAACATCGTCCGGTTCACGGACGGCCTGGTGCGCCTGTTCGCGCAACCGCTCGGTCCGATCAAGACGCTGCGCGACGTGGGCCTGCTCGCGTTCGATCTGATGCCGGCCGCGAAGGGCGCGCTCTCGCAACTGTCGCTGGGCGCGGCCGGCCGGATTCCGAAGCTGGCGCGCGGCGCGAGCCTGTTGTGATGCGTCCCGATTTCCACATCATCATCGTCGGCGGCGGCATGGTCGGCGCGTGCGCGGCCGCGCTGGCCGCAGCCGATCCCCACCTCGCCGAGCTGCGCATCGCCGTACTGGAGGCGAATCCTCCGGCGCCGCCTGGTCAGGGCGACATCGATTTGCGCGTCTCGGCCGTGTCGCGCGCGTCGCAGCGCATCCTCACCGCGGTGGGCGCATGGTCGCTCGTTCCGGCGCAGAGTCTGTCGCCCTACGACGAGATGATCGTCTGGGACGCGGGCAGCAAGCCGCGGGGCGCGGGCGCGATTCATTTCAGCGCCAGCGCGACGAGCGAGCCGAACCTCGGTCACATCGTCGAGAACCGGCAGCTGCAGTGGGCGCTGTACGAGTGTCAGGCGTTTCGCCGCGTGACGCTGCTGCGCGCGGAGCTGGCCGGCATGACGCTCGAGCGCGATCGCGCCGTGGTATCGCTGGGCGACGGTCGCACCCTGAGCGCAGCGCTCGTGATCGGATCGGACGGTGCCGGCTCGCTCAGCCGGAAGCTCGCGGGCATCGAGACGGCCGGCTGGGACTACGACCAGCGGGCATTCGTCACGCACGTACGCACCGAGCATTCGCATGCGCGCACTGCATGGCAACGGTTTCTCGCGGACGGTCCGATCGCTTTCCTGCCCTTGGCCGACGGTCGCAGTTCTATCGTGTGGACCACGCGCCCGGCGCATGCGGAGCACCTCGCAAGCTGCTCACCGGAAGAGGCGGCGCAGGAGATCGAGCGTGCGATCGACGGCGCGCTGGGCAAGGTCGAGATCGCAGCGAAGCGCGTGCATTTCCCGCTGCGGCTCATCCATGCGCGTCAGTACTGCAGGCAGCGTTTCGCGCTCGTCGGCGATGCTGCGCACGCCATTCATCCGCTGGCCGGTCAGGGGGTCAACCTCGGCTTCCTAGACTGCGCGGCGCTCGTTCAAGTGCTCGCGCAGGAGCTCGCGAGCGGAGCCGATCCGGCAGCGCTCGCCGAGCTGCGGGTGTTGCGCCGCTACGAGCGCTGGCGCAAGAGCGAGAATCTGATCGCGCTCGGGCTCGTGGACGGGCTCAATCGTCTGTTCAGCACTTCCGACGAGATGCTCGGCTGGATCCGCCGCACCGGGCTCGGCGCGGTGGATGGCAGCGCGCTCGCGAAGCGGTTCTTCATGGGCCGGGCGATGGGCACGAGCGGCGAGCTGCCGCGGATAGCAAGGTGACGAGAGTGACGGAGTGACGGGAGTGACGAAGGGCGACATTTTCGTCCAGGCGGCGCCGATGCTGGGCAACCAGTACCGCGACGACGAGTTCCTGCGCAGTTACCTGCAGCGCAAGGTTCCGGCGTCCGCATTGGCTGCGATGACGCCGGAGCTGGACGAGCTGGGCGCGATCGCAGGTGGCGAGCTGTACACGCTGCAGCTGGCGGATCGGGAAAACGAGCCGACGCTCGTGCAGTGGGATGCATGGGGCAATCGCGTCGATTGCATCGAGGTCACGCCGTTGTGGAAGCGCGCCGCGCAGATCGCCGCTCAGGCCGGCTTGATTGCAATTCCGTACGAGCGCGCGCATGGCCGTTACTCGCGCATCCAGCAGTTCGCCGCGGTGTTTCTCTTTCATCCGTCGTCGGACGTGTACACGTGCCCGCTGGCGATGACCGACGGCGCGGCGCGCACGCTCGCAGTGTCGAAGAACCCGCAGCTGATCGAGCGCGCCGTGCCGCGTCTCACGAGTCGGGATCCGCTGCGTGCCTGGACCAGCGGCCAGTGGATGACCGAATCGACCGGCGGCTCCGACGTCGGCGCGTCGCTCACCCGTGCCGAGCGCGACGAGCACGGCCAGTGGCGTCTCTACGGCAAGAAGTGGTTCACCTCGGCGATCACTTCGCAGATGGCGCTCACCCTGGCGCGGCCGGTCGGCAACGGCCCCGGCGGCAGCGGCCTCGCCATGTTCTACGTCGAGACGCACGATGAGTCCGGGCGCCTGAACGGTCTGCGCGTCGAGCGCTTGAAGGACAAGCTCGGCACACGCAAGGTCCCGACTGCAGAGTTGCTGCTCGAAGGCGCTCGTGCGGAGCTGGTTGGCGATACGCGCCACGGCACGCGCAACATCGAGCCGATGCTGATCGTGACGCGTGCCTGGAACAGCGTCACTTCCGCGGCGTTCATGCGTCGCGCGCTGGCGCTCGCACGCTCGTATGCCAGCCAGCGTCGCGCATTCGGCTCGATGTTGAGCGAGCTGCCGTTGCACGTGGACACGCTCGCAGGTCTGGAGGCTGAAACGCGCGGAGCGTTCCTGCTCGCCTTCGAGCTCGTCGAGCTCATGGGCCGGCAGGAAGCTGGCGAGCTCAGTGACGACCAGCGCGTCCTGCTGAGACTGGTGACGCCGATCGCCAAGCTGCTGACGGCCAAGCAGGCGGTCGCCGTCGTGAGCGAGTGCATCGAGGCGTTCGGCGGTGCAGGTTACGTCGAGGACACGGGCCTGCCGGCTCTGCTGCGCGATACGCAAGTGCTGCCGATCTGGGAGGGGACCACTAACGTTCTCGCGCTCGATGCGCTCCTGCGCGGAGAGCTGACACTCGCGCTGCCGGCGGCCCAGGCGCGCATCGGACAATGCGTGCAGGGGGTTGGCGACGAGCGCCTCGCGGCTGCGGGAACCAAAGCTGTAGCCGCCATCGAGCACGTCATGCGCTGGGTCCGCGAGCATGGCGACACCGTGCAGGTTCAGTCGCACGCCCGACGGATCGCGATGACCATCGGCCGTGCACTGGAGCTCGCTCTGCTGGTCGAGCATGCCCGGTGGGAACTGCAGTCGGGCGGTAGCCGGGCGACGCTGGCGGCAGCGGTCCGTTTCGCCGCCGCGCCGGTCGACCTGCTGGTCGACATCGACGCGCAAGATTCACGGCTGCTGGTGTAGGCTGGCGCCCCCTTGCAGCGCCACCAATGAACAATCGCCACATCTACGCGCTGTCGGCCGCGTTGACGCTGCTCGGCCTCGCGTTGTTCGTCTACAAGGTACACGTGCTCGGTTTCCCGCTGCGCCCGCAGGAGCAGACGCAGATCTGGAACATCGAGGCCGCCGTGCGCTTCGAGCCGGGACCGGCGGCGGTGAAGGCGACGCTGCGCATCCCGGCCCTGACACCCGGCTTCGCGCTGCTCGATGAGAACTTCGTGTCGCGCGGCTTCGGCCTGGTGACGCGCAATGCGCCGGCGGGCCGGGAAGCGCAGTGGACGCTGCGCCAGGCAACCGGCCCGCAGACCCTCTACTACCGCGCGCTGGTCTACCGGGACGCAACGCGCATCGCCGAGGACACGACTCCGCCGTTCCCGGCGCCGCCGCAGCTCGACGAGCCGTCGCAGATCGCGATGGAAGGACTGATCGCCGAGGTCCGCCGGCAATCCGCCGATGTCGCGAGCTTCACGACCGAGTTGCTGCGGCATCTGAACCTGGCGCAGAACGATCCCTACGTCAGTGTGTTCCTGAAGCGCGGCAGCACCGCTTCCGACCGGGCGCGCCTCGCGACAGTCTTGCTCGCCGGTGCGCAGATTCCGGCGCGCATCGCGCACGGCATGATCCTGCGCAACGAGCCGGGCCCGGTGCAGGCCGAGCAGCTGCTGGAAGTGCACGACGGCGTGCAGTGGCTTTACTTCAATCCGCGGACGCTCGAGCAGGGGTTGCCGCGCGACTTCTTCATCTGGTGGCGCGGCGAGGAGCGCATCGCCGACATCGAGGGCGGCTCGCAGCCGGACGTGACGCTGGCCGTGCAGCAGAACCTGCTCGACTCGATGCTGGTCGCCGAGCGGCGCGCCGAGAAGGTCGGCTCGCACTCGATCGAGTTCTCGCTGTTCTCGCTGCCGATCGCCACGCAGGCGGTCTACAGCGTGCTGCTGATGATCCCGATCGGCGCGCTCGTCATCCTGTTCCTGCGCAACTTCGTCGGCGTGAAGACTTTCGGCACGTTCATGCCGGTGCTCGTCGCGCTGGCGTTCCGCGAAACGCTGCTCATGTGGGGCATCGTACTGTTCGTCGTGATCGTGTTCCTCGGCCTGTTGATCCGCTTCTACCTGGAGAAGCTGCGGCTGCTGCTGGTGCCGCGACTGACCTGCGTGCTGACGGTGGTGGTCATGCTGATGGCGGGCATCAGCGTGCTCAGCCACAAGCTCGGCATCCAGCCCGGGCTGTCGATCGCCCTGTTCCCAATGGTCATCATCTCGATGACGATCGAGCGCATGTCGATCGTCTGGGAGGAGCGCGGCGCGTCGGAGGCGATCCAGGAGGGCGTTGGCAGCCTGATCGTCGCGGCCGTGGCGTACCTGGTCATGGGCATCGCGGCGGTCGCTCACCTGATCTTCGTCTTTCCGGAGCTGCTCCTGCTGGTCATCGCGGCGGCGCTGCTGTCCGGCCGCTACACCGGCTACCGTCTGCTCGAGTTGCGGCGCTTCAAGGCGCTGCGGCCCTCGGGAGACCCGTCGCGGAGCGCGACCTGATGTTCGGCAGCTACGGCAGCCTGCAGCGCGAGGGTGTGCTCGGCCTCAACAAGCGCAACGGCGACTACATCCTGCGCTTCAATCCGCGCAGCCTGTATCCGCTGGTCGACGACAAGCTCAAGACCAAGCGCCTCGCGATCACCGCGGGCATCGCCGTGCCGGAGCTGTACGGCGTGATCGAGACGCAGCACGACATCCGCACGCTGCCGGACATCGTGCGCAGTCACAACGAATTCGCGCTCAAGCCGGCGCACGGCAGCGCCGGCGACGGCATCGTCGTGATCAGTGGCCGCAGCGGCAATCGCTACCGCACGATCGGCGGCGACATCCTCGACGAGGACTTCCTCTCGCATCACCTGTCGAACGCCATCAACGGTCAGTTCAGCCTCGGCGGCGTGCAGGACGTGGTGATCGTCGAATACATGGTGCGCTTCTCGCCGCTGTTCGAGCGCATCAGCTTCCAGGGCGTGCCGGACATCCGCGTGATCGTGTTCCGCGGCTTTCCGATCATGGCGATGGTGCGCCTGCCGACGCGTGGGTCGCGCGGCAAGGCGAACCTGCACCAGGGCGCGGTCGGGGCGGGCATCGATCTTGCGACCGGCATCACGCTCGACGGCGTCATCACCACCGAGGTGGTCACGCATCATCCCGACACCACGAATGCCATCGCCGGCCTGCAAGTGCCGGAATGGGACACGATCCTCGACATCGCCGCGCGCTGCTACGAGCTCACCGGCCTCGGCTATATCGGGGTCGACGTCGTGCTCGACCGCGACCTCGGGCCGCTGGTGCTCGAGCTGAACGCGCGGCCCGGGCTCGCGATCCAGATCGCGAACCGCCAGGGATTGCTGCGCCGTCTGCGGATTTGCGAGGCGCGCGCCGACTTCAAAGCATCGCCGGTGGAGCGCATCGACTTCGCGAAGCGCGAGTTCAAGCATCCAGTGGATTAGCTGACCTACGTCCCCGGCAGCGCGTCGATCTTCGCCGCGCAGATGAAATCGTTCTCGGACAGGCCGCCGATCGCGTGCGTGTTGTAGCGGATGCGGCAGTAGCCGTAGCCGACTTCCAGGTCGGGATGATGGTCTTCGGCATTCGCGATGTGCGCCACTGCGTTCACGAAGCTCATCGTGTGGAAGAAGTTGCGGAACTTCCATTCGCTGCGCAGGCTCTTGGCGTCGTCCGCCAGACTCCACTGCGGCTTCAGCTGCTTCATCAGCACCTGCGCCTCGGCGCGCGACAGCGGTTGCACGCCGCCTTCGCAGGGCACGCACTTCTTGCTGCTGAGCTCACTCATTGCTTACTCCTTCCGCGCGTAGTGCCTCGCGACATAATCCTCGACCAGCGACTGGAACTCCTCGGCGATGCGCTCGCCCTTGAGCGTCGGTCCCTTCTCGCCGTCGATGTAGACCGGCGCGACCGGCCGCTCGCCGGTGCCCGGCAAGCTGATGCCGATGTTGGCGTGCTTGCTCTCGCCCGGCCCGTTCACGACGCAGCCCATCACCGCGACCGTCATGTCCTCGACGCCGGCGTACTGCTTGCGCCATTGCGGCATCTGGTGGCGGATGTGCGTCTGGATCTTCTGCGCGAGCTCCTGGAAGTAGGTCGAGGTCGTGCGCCCGCAGCCCGGGCACGCGATCACCATCGGCACGAACGAGCGCAGCCCGAGCGTCTGCAGGATCTCCTGCGCGACGATCACTTCCTGCGCGCGATCGCCGTTCGGCTCCGGCGTCAGCGATACGCGGATCGTGTCGCCGATACCTTCCTGCAGCAGCACCGCCATGCCGGCGGTGGAGGCGACGATGCCTTTCGAGCCCATGCCGGCCTCGGTCAGGCCCAGATGCAGCGCGTACTCGCAGCGCGCCGCCAGGTTGCGGTACACCACGATCAGGTCCTGCACGCCGCTCACCTTGCAGGAGATGACGATGCGGTCGCGGCCGAGTCCGAGCTCGACTGCGCGCTCCGCGGAGTCGAGCGCCGACACGACCAGCGCCTCGCGCATGACCTCGTTGGCATCGAGCGGCTGCGCTTGCTGCGAGTTCTCGTCCATCATCCGGGTCAGCAGATCCTGGTCGAGGCTGCCCCAGTTGACGCCGATCCGTACCGGCTTCGCGTTGCGGCACGCGACCTCGATCATCTCGGCGAACTGCGGGTCGCGCTTGCTGCCGCGGCCGACGTTGCCCGGGTT
>DATEML010000300.1:0-7114 GCA_035275585.1 Steroidobacteraceae bacterium
CGCGGACGGCACGCTCGAGTACCAGGCCACGCTCGTCGATCCGAAGACCTTCACGGACCAGTTCACGCTGGTGTTCCCGATGGCGAAGACCGACAAGCGCATCTACGAGTTCGCCTGCCATGAGGGCAACTACAGCATGGAGCTGATTCTCAGCGGCGCGCGCAAGGAAGAGGCCGACGCGCTGCAGGCCAAGCAATGAGGAACGCTGCCATGTCGCGATTCATGCTTCTGATGCTCGTGCCGCTCGCACTCGCGGCCTGCGCAACGCAGCCGCGCATTGCGCGCACGCAGGACGGCAAGCCGGACCTCAACGGTATCTGGGAAGCGATGGGCTCGACCCATTGGAACCTCGAGCCGCACAACGCGCAAGGCGGTCCCGTTGCGCAGATGGGCGCACTCGGCGCGATTCCCGGCGGGCTCGGCGTCGTCGAAGGCGGCCGCATTCCGTACACGCCTGCTGCCGCCGCACACCGTGACGAGAACAAGGCGAACTGGCTGGAACGCGATCCGCTCGCCAAGTGCTACCTGCCCGGCGTGCCGCGCGCCACCTATCTGCCGCATCCGTTTCAGATCACGCAGGAGCGTCAATCGATGCTGATCGCCTACGAGTTCGCCGGCGCGACCCGCATCGTCTACATGGACCAACCGCAACTGCCGGCGCAGGTGGATTCGTGGATGGGCCACAACCTCGGTCGCTGGGAAGGCGACACACTGGTCATCGACGTGACGGCGCAGGTGGCCGATACCTGGCTCGACAGCGCTGGCAACTTTCACGGTCCTGCGATGCGCGTCGAGGAGCGTTACACGCCCATCGGCCCGGACGTAATGCGGTACGAAGCCACGATCACCGATCCGGACACGTTCACGCGGCCGTGGAAGATTTCGCTGCCGCTGTATCGGCGTCTCGACCCGAACATGCAGCTGCTCGACTTCAAGTGCGTGGAATTCGCCGAGGAGCTGCTGTACGGCAAATATCGCAAGCGTCCAGCTCAAAAATCAGAATAGGGGAGTCTCCCGATGACGAATGCAAAGAACACCGGTCGAGTGGCCGGGGTGCTCATCCTCGTGCAGGGAATCGGCGGCTACCTGACGAATTTCGGCATCATCGGACCGGCGCTGGCGCCGCCGGGGTTTCTCGTGAGCGCAGCGCCTCACGCGCTGCGCGTCGGCATCTCCGCGCTGCTCGGGATCGTGGCAGGTGCGCTCGCCACGCTGATTGCAATCACCGTGTGGCCCATCTTCAAGAAATACAGCGAGCGGATGGCGTTGCTCTTCCTCGCCTTCGCAGTTGCCGCGCTGGCGCTCGCCGTCGTGGAGAACGGCAGACTGATGTCGTTGCTGTCGCTCAGCCAGGCATATGCCGCGTCGGGTGCTACGGATCCGGCGGCATTCGAAGGCCTGCGCGGCGTCGTGGCCGCCGGTCGCAACTGGGCTCACTTCACGCACCTGATCGTCGGTGGTTCGACGTTCTTCGTGCTCTACGCGACGACCTTCCGCTTCGCGCTGATACCGCGCGCGCTTGCAGCGTTCGGGATGGCGGCAGCCGCGTTGCAAGTTGCCACGGTGTCCCTGCCCTTGCTGGGCGGCCATGTCATCTTTCCGCTGCTGGCGCCCGCCGGCATTGCAAATCTCGCCCTGGTCCTGTGGCTGCTCGTGAAGGGTTTTGCCGACAAGGAGCCCGCGACGATGTAACTGCAGCCGCGGCCCCGGCGTATTACCTCCAGACAACTCGTGGAGGTGCCGCCGATGACGGAGCGCGGAGATCGTACATTCTCACGACGCGGCTTTGCCCAGGCCGTGGCCGGCAGCTCGCTGATCGTGGGGTTCGATGCAATGACGGGATCCTGGGTGTCCGCTGCGGATGCGCAGGGCACGCCGTTCGCGAGCCTGCCGCGACTCGACGGCGAGCTGTCGTTCGATCCAACCACCCGCAAGGAATACGCGAAGGACTACGGACAAATCGTGCACGAGCAGCCGCTCGCAGTGCTGCGGCCGGGATCGATCGACGCTGGTGTGCTACGCAGCGCTGCTGCGCAGCCCGCCGAGCGATGCCGAGGCTCTCGCACGAACGCTCGCAGGAAATCGCACGCTGTATGAGCTCAACCGCGACGGCGGCGGCACGCTTTATCCGTTCGCGGCGGTCGAGTTGACGCGAGAGGACTGGCGTCGCCACTACGGCCGGCAGTGGCACGCGATCGAGCAGGCGAAGCGTCGCTACGACCCCGATGCGGTGTTCGCATCGGGGCCGAACCTCTACTTCACGTAGGCGCGCACGACACCTTCGAGAAACTCGCGTCCCTCGTAGAGCGACTGGACGCGACGCTTCTCGTTCAGCCCGTGCGCGTTGGTCTCTTCGGGCTTCGAGAACATGCCGCTCATGCCGTAGGTCGGAATGCCGGCGTTCATCAGGAAGCGCCCGTCGGTCGCGCCCGCGCTCATCATCGGCGCCACCGGCACGCCCGGCCAGAGCTTCGCCGCCATCTTCTTCACGGGGCCCATGATCTCGTCGGTCAGCGGCGGCGCCGACGAGCCGTCGCGACGGCGCACGATCGCGACCTTCACCTGCTCGTCGCCGATCGCCTGCTCCAGCGTTTCCTTGACCTGCTCCGGCGTCGTGCCCTGCATGACGCGACAGGACAGCGTGACCTTCGCCCGTTGCGGCAACGCATTCGCCGCGTGGCCGCCTTCCATCTGCGTCGCGACGCACGTGGTGTGGACGACGGCGTTATAGCTGGGATCCTTCAGCAACCGCTGGAGCGCAGCCGAGTCCTCGGGATTTTTCGCGAGCGCGCTCATCGCCGCACCGACTTCGCCGCCGATCAGCGGCCCGCTGACGCGGAAGTACTCGCGCACCACCGGCGTCACCTGCACCGGGAACGACAGCTGCGAAACCTTCTGTGCCGCCGCGGCCACGCGGTAGATGGCGTTGTCCGGCACCGGCCGCGAGGAATGTCCGCCGGGGTTCGTGACTTCGAGCGAGAACACCTGGTGGATCTTTTCGCCGGCCTGCACCTGTAGCGTCAGCGGCTTGCCGTCCGCGGACAGCAGCCCGCCAGCGCCTTCGTTGAGCGCAAATGCCGCATCGATCAGCTCGCGATGATTCTTCAGCAGGTAATCGACGCCGTTGACGCGATTCGAGGTCTCCTCGCCGCACGTGAGCGCCATGACGACATCGCGCCGCGGCTTGAAGTTGCGCTCCTGCTTCAGGCGGATCATCAGATCGAGGAACACGGCCGCCATCGACTTGTCGTCGGCGGAGCCGCGGCCGTAGAAGAAACCGTTTTCCTCGATGAGCTTGAACGGATCGCGCTCCCAGTCCTCACGGCGCGCGTCCACGACGTCGATATGCGCGAGCAGCAGCACGCCCTTCTTCGCAGGATTCTTCGCGTGGATGCGCGCGACGATGTTACCGTCGTCCGGCTTGCCATCCGGGATCACGACCTGCATATCGTCCGCGCCGAAGCCGGCCGCCTTCAGACGCGTTTCGGCGGCGCGCACGACCTTCGTGCAGGAGCCGGTCGATTGCGAGGAATCGATTTCGACCATCTCCTTGTAGATCTCGCGAAACGCCTCGCGGCCGGCGTCCCCGCCAGCGGGGTGCGCGGCCGCGGTCAACGTCAAGGAAAGTGAAGCAGTCAGAGTCGCGATGAGTGTTTTCATGGCGCGCAAGGATACAGAGAGTTCCGGCGCGATGCCTAGCACCGTGGAACATTTGCCAGGGTGCGCGGACCAAGTCTGCAGCGCCTGCGAGGGAGGCATGTCCGGTGGCAAAAAGCGCGGCACTTCGCGAACCGAGTCGTCCGCTGCTGTTCGCGCTCGCCGTGCTGATCCACGCCGGTCTGTTTCAGCTGCTCCTGAGTCCGCGGCACGCGCGCGACGAATCTCTGGAAGCGCTGCCGGTGCTCGTACTTCTGCCGGATGTGCCGCAAACGAAAAGCCCGCCGCCCGAAGTTGCGCCGCTTGCTCCGCCGCGTCTGCTGGAACCATCGCCGCCCTCGAGCACGGCGCCGCAATTGATCGCTCCGCCCACGGCAGATGAAGCAGGCGCTCCGCCCGCCATCGACTGGCGTCGCGATGCAGAGCAAGTCGCGCGCGAGCATGCACTGGAAGCGGAAGCCGGCCGACCCAAGGACAGCAGCGGGCCGGCGAAGCCGAAACCGGAATTCCACTGGTCGCATTCGCGCACGCATCGCGTCGACCCCATGGAGGGCGGCGGCTTCGTCGTGTGGATCAGCGACAAGTGCGGTGTGGCGATCACGGTCATGGCGATGCCGTTCTGCCAGTTCGGCAAGAAGCCGGCGCGCGGCGATCTGTTCGAGCACATGAACGATCCGCCGACGCCGGGCGACTGGAAGGACACGGATAATTAGCGCCGCCTGTCTGGAACGACCGCCTTCGTTCGTCATTAGGGTATGACCGCTGCGGTCAGGGCGCGGGCATGTGGTTCTTCCGACTACTGCAACGAGGAGGCGACTCTCTATGAAAAAGTTCTGTGCGATCTATCTCGGCACCCCGGCCGGGCGCGAGAAGTGGAACAAGCTCGATGAAGCGACGCGCAAGCAGCGCGAGCAGCAGGGCATCAAGGCCTGGCAGGACTGGGTGAACAAGAACAAGGCGGCGATCGTCGACAACGGCAGCCCGCTCGGCAAGACCAAGCGCGCCGACGCGAGCGGCATCAAGGACACGTCGAACGCGATGGCGGCCTACACCGTCGTCCAGGCCGAGACCCACGAGGCCGCGGCGAAGCTCTTCGAGAATCACCCGCACTTCACGATCTTCCCCGGCGAGGCCATCGAGATCATGGAATGCCTGCCGATCCCCGGCATGTAATCTTCAGTGTGTGTGGGTCATCGTACGGCGGGCCGCGAGCAGCCCGCCGACGATCATGCCCAGCACCGGAATTCCGAGGTAGACGTAGTACGGCCACATCGCGAGGTAGGAGACGTCGCCCTGGATGATCGAGCGCGCTCGCAGGTACGCGATGTTCGGCACGACGAGCAGCACGAGCACCGGCAAAGCGAGCATGGCGAGCAAGCGCAGCCGCCAGGTCAGGAGTTTCGCCAACGCTGCGCCGGCGAGCATGCCCCACAAGAAGAACGCGAGCCGGTCGATCCAGATGAACAGGTCGTAGTGGCCGACAGCAAAGAAGGGGCTCAGCAGACGTCCCGTCCAGCCCGCCAGCAGGTACATGGCCAGCACCGCGGCGACGACCAGCAGTACTTGACGAACGTGACGCATGGCGAGCTGCGCGTTCATGGCCGTACTCTATCCGCATCGCCGCCGTCCGTCCGCCCGAATCGTAGCTCGCCGCAGCCAGACCGCGGCCCGTCTCAAACGCCAGCAACGCGTCCGGCCACAGGTGCACAGTGCGCCCCATGCAAGCCGAAGTTCACAGTAGCGACAGCCTGCTGGTCGCAGACCTGGCCGAGCGCGTGAGCGATGCGGCAGACGAGCGCGCCGCCCGGCACGCGTACCGGCGCTCGTTCAACCAGCTCCGGCGGCAACTGCCGCTCTACCCAACCGGCTCGCAACCCTCCGCGGTGTTCGACTCGGCGGCGGCAACCGTGCGGTCTCTCGGCGCGACGTGCCTCCCGTTGGCGATCGCCGTCGCGATGCACTTGTATCCGTTCTGCGTCCTGCAGTGCGTCCCGATTCCCTTGCTGAGCGTCGCACGGCTGAAGCGCGCGGTGCTGCTGCGAACGATCAGGGATCGCTCGCTGCTCCTGGCCAACACAGGGAGTGAACGCATCCATGGCACCACCACGCCGCTGGTTGCCACGAAAGCCGCGGATGGCGTGCGGATCGACGGCAGATGCGAGTACCTGTCGTTGAGCAGCATTGCCGACATCGTTCTATTCAAAGCACAGCTGGCGGACAGCAATCACGCCGTGCTGTGCGCAGCCGATCTGCGCGCCAGCAGCGTGCGCATCGGCCAGTGGAAGTTCAGCGGTGCGATGGAGCTCTCGGACACGTCATCGGTGACGTTCGTCGATCATCGCGTGCCGGATGGGCACTACCTGATCGTGCCGGACCAGGCTCAGCTGGGATGCATCACCGACTACCAGAGGTCCTGGTTTCATTTGTTCATCGCGGAGATCTATCTGGCGCGTGTCGAGTATCTACGCGGCGCTTGTGGCTTGCCGCAGATGCCGGAGTACGGCGCCAGCCGCAGCGAAGTCGCTCGTCTGCGGCAGCAGTCGCTGCAGCTGCTCGATGACTTTTCGATAGGGAGCGATATCGGGCCGCTGACCCGAACGACGGCGGCGCTCAAGCTGCGTGTTTCGATGATGTCGCAGACAACGGCGGCTGCGCTGCGCAACCGAGGCCTCGCGGCACAAGCCGGCGGGCTCGGCTACATCAAGTCGCAACCGACGGCGGACGAAAAGATCCTGCGCGACTTCGGCGTGCCGGTGCTGGCGCGCTAGTTCTGGCCGCCCGTCGCCTGCTGTTTCATCGCCTCGACGGCGGCGTCGCCCTGCGGAGCGGCGGATGCCTCCTTCGCCTCGCGCATCTTGCGCATGATCTGCAGCGCGTTCGCCATCTCGGTCTTCGACAGCGCGCCGTCCTTGTCCGCGTCGACCATCGGCAGGTAGCCGACGACCGGTTTGAACCGCGGATCGTTGCGGAACTCGGCCGCCGTCAGCTTGAAGTCGATGTTGTCGTCGAGCGCACCGAACGTCACGTTCTGCTGCAGCTCCCGGAACCACTCGTCGTGGCGCTCAGCGGTCGTCTCGCCCTTGAAGCGGAAGCGCGCGAATGTGAACAGCATCTCTTCGGAAGTCTGTTCGCCGAACGTCACGTGCTTGTGCGGATCCGGATTCGCCAGGTTCGACGTCGAGTTGTCGTAGACGTAATCGGCGATCAGCAGCGAGCCCTTCGGCACCTCGAGCAGTTCCTGGAAGTGAATACTCGCGCTGCCACGAGAAGTAGTAGCGCGGCTGGTTCAACAGCACCTTCTCCGTCCCGTCCGGATAGCGGATACGCAACTTGGTCGAGTAGCAGCGCGAATGGCAGTGCGGCTGCACGCCGAACACTTCCGCGTCGTGCGGGAACTCGATGTACGCGGTCTCCTGGTGACGCGACTCGCCCGCCGGGATCTCGATCGAGAAGTCGG
>DATEML010000301.1:0-14736 GCA_035275585.1 Steroidobacteraceae bacterium
CAATACCGATGGATACCACGAGGTCTGACCGAGCGGCCGCCACACGTGGCCGAGCGCATCCTGCAGCATGAAGCGGCCGACGCGCGTGCCGGCGTCCAGGGTGGTCAGGATGAACACCGCCTCGAACATGATCGCGAAGTGGTACCAGAGCGCGAGCAGGCTCTGGCCGAACACGCTCGAGAAAATGCTCGCCATGCCGACCGCGAGCGACGGCGCGCCGCCAGTCCGCGCGAACAGTGTCGACTCGCCCATTTCGCGCGCGAGCGCGTGCATCTGCTCCGCCGTGACCGGGAAGCCCCACGAGCTGATGGTCGCGACTGCCGCGTCCGCTGTCGCGCCGACGACGCCAGGACCGCTGTTGATCGCGAAGTACACGCCGGGCTCGAGCAGCGTGGCGGCGATCATCGCCATGATCGCGACGCATGACTCCAGCATCATGCTGCCGTAGCCGATCAGGCGCGCGTCCGTCTCGCTGCCGATGAGCTTCGGCGTCGTGCCGCTCGCCACCAGCGCGTGGAAGCCGGAGATCGCGCCGCAGGCGATCGTGATGAACACGAACGGGAACAGCGCGCCGCCGAAGATCGGCCCGCTGCCGTCGATGAATTGCGTCACCGCCGGCATCTTGATCTCCGGGCGCATGATCACGACGGCGATCGCCAGCAGCGCAATCGTGCCGAGCTTGAGGAACGTCGACAGGTAATCGCGCGGGGCAAGCAGCAGCCATACGGGCAGCACCGCCGCAATGAAGCCGTAACCGATCACGAACCAGGCGAGCGGCTTGCCTTCCAGATCGAACAGCGCGCGCAGCGTCGGGTGGTGATCGACCCAGCCGCCGCCGACGACCGCGAACAGCAGCAGCGCCACGCCGATCAGCGACCCTTCGAGCACGCGCCCGGGACGCAGGTTGCGCAGGTACAGGCCGACCAGCACGGCGATCGGAATCGTCGCGAACACCGTGGCCGTCGCCCACGGGCTGTGCTTCATGGCATTCACAACGACCAGGCCGAGCACCGCGATCAGGATGATCATGATCGTCAGCGTGCCGATGATCGCGGCCAGGCCGCCGACCGGGCCGAGCTCGTCGCGCGCCATCTGGCCGAGGCTGCGGCCGTCCCGCCGCGTCGACAGGAACAGGATCGTCATGTCCTGGACGCAGCCGCCGAGCACCGCGCCGACCAGGATCCACAGCGTGCCGGGCAGATAGCCGAACTGGGCCGCGAGCGTCGGACCGATCAGCGGGCCCGGGCCGGCGATCGCCGCGAAATGATGGCCGAACACGATCCAGCGGTGCGTCGGCATGAAATCGCGGCCGTTGTTCAGCCGCAGCGCCGGCGTGGCCCGGGTGGGGTCAGTGCTCAGGACCTTCGCTGAGACCCAGGCGCTGTAGAAACGGTAGCCGATCGCGTACACGCAGATTGCCGCGACGACGATCCACATGGCGTTGATGGTTTCGCCCCGGTGCAGGGCGATGCCGCCGACGGCGAAAGCACCCGTCAGGGCGACCAGGATCCAGAGGAATTTGCGCATCCGGAAAGGATAACAAGAGTCGGGCTGAAGCCCGACCTACAGGAGAGACGCCCTGTAGGTCGGACTTCAGTCCGACTCCTTGTTCCCCAGCTCCTCGCTCGGGATGCCCAGCCAGTCGAGGCAGAACAGCCGGCTGTCGCGCAGCTCGGTCTTGACGATGCCGGTGTTCGGCAGCGGATGGAGCAGGGCATAGTCCGACGGAACGTTGCCGGCCAGCACCGGCACCATGAAGCCGATCGTCGCGGCATGGGCCACGATCACGACCACGCCGCTGTCCTGCGCATGGCGGTTCATGACCTCGCGCACGAACGGCAGGAAACGCCGCTGGACGTCCGCAAAACTCTCGCCCTCGCCGTGGCGCGCTTCGAGGTCCTTGTCGACAGTCCACTTGCGTGCGAGCTCGACGTATACAGCGCGCGGATCCTCCGGCGAGCCGGGCTTGATGCCGAGATCGACTTCGACGGCCTCGGGGGCCAGCGTCAGCGTCAGGTCGTGCCGGAAGGCGACCGCGTCGGCAGTCTGGACGGCCCGCAGATAGGTGCTGGTGTAGATCGCCACGATCGGCGCCGCGGCGGTCGCCTCGGCCAGCGCCTTGGCCTGCTCGACCCCTTTGCGGGTCAGCGGATACGAGACTCCGCCGTCAGGCACGGGGCGCGGACTGCCGGGTACGTTGATCTCGCTCTCGGCGTGTCGGACGAACCAGATCTGCAGCGGTCCGCCGGTTTGCGCTGCTGCCGGCAGCGCGGCCGCTACGACCGCTGCACCGGCTGCCGCCACGAATGCCCGCCGCGACAACTGCGGCCGGTAAATTATTGTCATAGTTGTTTGTGGGCTCACGCGCAGTGCCGTTCTGCGCGAAGCGTGTTGTACCTCATCGCCGCGTTTTGGCAAGCCCCGCACGGCTCGCGCTCGCGACGTCCTTACATTTGCGGCGGCGGGCAGAGTATGCTCCGCCGCTCACGTTTTTCGATCGACTTCCGTCCCCCAACAATCAACTTACTCTCGAGGGAGATCGTGATGGCAGACAACACAGTACGTGGACGCTTTGTCTGGCATGAGCTGATGACGCCGGACACGAGCGGCGCACATGCCTTCTATTCGAAGGTGGTCGGCTGGAAGACGCAGCCGTGGGAACACGATCCCTCGTACCAGATGTTCGCCGCCGGCAGCGGCCCGTTGGGCGGTTCGGTGCAGGCGTCCGGCGCGCCGCACTGGCTGCATTACATCGGCACGTCGGACATCGACGCCACCGTCGCGCAGGTCAAGAGCCGCGGCGGCAGCGTGTCGAAGGACATTACCTCCATGCCGAACGGCGGCAAGTACGCCGTGCTCGCCGATCCGCAGGGCGCCGCGTTCGGCGTGTATTACTCGCCCATGGATGGCGGCAAGGAGTCGCCGCCGAAGCGGGGCGAGTTCTCCTGGCACGAGCTGGCCACTAGCGACTGGAACGCCGCGATCAACTTCTACTCGGCCGTGTTCGGCTGGGAGAAGCAGGCCGAACACGACATGGGCCCCGACATGGGCAAGTACGTGCTCTTCGGCAGCAACGGCGTGCAGCGCGGCGGCATGTTCAACAAGCCGGCATCGATGCCGGGCGGCCCGGGCTGGCTCGGCTACGTTCGCGTCAAGGACGTGAACGATGCCGTGAAGAAGGTGAAGGGCGCGCGCGGTACGCTAGTCAACGGTCCGATGGAAGTCCCGGGCGGCGACTGGATCGCCCAGTTCGTGGATCCGTACGGCGCCATGTTTGCAGTGCATACGCTTGCAGCTGACCTGAAGGCCGCCCAGCCCGCCGCAGCACCTGCGGCCGCACCGGCTGCCGAGGCTGCGCCTGCGGCGGCGCCAGCCAAGCCGGCCGCCCCGAAGAAGGCCGCGGCCCCGAAGAAGAAGGCGGCGCCTGCCAAGAAGAAGACTGCGAAGAAGAAAAAAGCAGCCAAGAAGAAGGCCGCCGCGAAAGGGGCGAAGCGCCCGGCGCGCAAAGCGGCGAAGAAGAAGGCCGGCCGCAAGGCGGCGAAGAAGCGTTCCGGGGGCAAGAAGAAGGCAGCCAGGAAGGCGCGCAAGGGGAAGTAAGTCGGCGCGGCGCGGGGCCGGTCATCGCACCGGCTCCGGCGCCTGACGCTGCAGCGAGTAGCAGATGAAAACAGTTCGCGGCAAAACGTTCACCGGCCAGCGCGTCGTCCTGGACGGCAAGTCTTTCGTCGAGTGTCACTTCAAGGATGCGAGCCTGATCATCGAGGGCAACGGCCTGTTCGAGATGCAAAACTGCAAGATCGAAGAGGATTGCCGTCTCGCCGTCGAAGGACCCGGCCAGGTCCTGCTGCACGTACTGAAAATGATGCTGTATTCCGGCGGCTGGATGTCGCGGGTCGCGGACAACGTGCTGCACACGGTGCGCCAGCCGCCGAAGGCGCTGGCGAAGAAGAAGTCAGGCTGACTTGTACTGTAGGTTGGGCTTCGGCCCAACTCAGAGTCGCGCTGAAGCCCGACCTACACCCGCGACCATCTTCGCGAGCGCGTAGATCGCGTCCAGATTAGGCGTCGCCACGCCGACCTTGCGCCCCGCCCGCACGGTGTTACCCAGGATCGCTTCGATCTCCATCGGCCGGCCGTTCTGGTAGTCCAGCGCCATGCTGGTTTTGTAGGCCGGCATTGCCCTCGTGGTCGCGAGCATCTGCTCGATGAGAGTCGGGCTCTGCGGATGGCCCGCGGCCTGCGCCACGTCGCAGACCTCCTGCATTGCGCGCCGCGCGAACGCCACTTCTGCGTCCGTCCGCAGCATGGCGTCCGTATCGAGCACGCCGCCGAGGATCGAGATCGGGTTGAAGACCGCGTTCCAGACCGCCTTTTGCCAGCGCGCGCCGACGACGTTTTCCGTCAGTTTGCAGGGGACCTTGCCGGCTTCGAACGCTGCCGCGAGGGCCTGTGCCGCGGGCGTCACGCCGGCTGGATAGCGCCCGAGGATCAGCGAGCCGAGCGACAGATGATTGACCTGCCCCGGCGCGCTGCGTCCGACGGCAACGAACGCCAGGCTGCTGAGCAGCTCGTTGTCCGGGAATGCTGCGGCGATCGGCGCTTCGATGTCGACGCCGTTCTGGATCAGCACGATGACGGTGCGCGGTCCGACCGCCGGCCTGATCAGCGCCGCGCGGTCCACGTTTTCCAGCACCTTCGAGGTGAGCAGCAGGTAGTCCGGCGGCTCGCGGCACTCCGCTACTTCGCGATAGACCCGCTCCGGCCGGAAGCGGTGGTCGCCGAACACCGAGCTGCGGATGTCGTACCCGTCGCGGCTGACGGCGTCGTAGTCGGAACGACAGACGACGGCAACCTTCGCACCCTGGCGTGCGAGCGCCGACCCGAATAGCGCGCCGACCGCGCCGGCGCCAACGATGAGGACGTTCATCGCGCTGAGTTTAGTGGAAAGGGAAACATTCAGGCTCTCTTCACGAACTTCAGCGCCGCGGAGTTCATGCAGTAGCGCAGGCCGGTCGGTCGCGGACCGTCCTCGAACACGTGGCCGAGATGAGCATCGCAACGCCTGCAGGACACCGCCGTGCGCCGCATGCCAAGCATGTTGTCCGGCGACTCGACCACGTTCGCCTTCGAGATCGGCTGCCAGAAGCTCGGCCAGCCGGTGCCGGAGTCGAACTTCGTGCGCGAGTCGAACAGCGCGGTGTCGCAGCAGATGCAGCGATACAGACCGTCGGCGTGATTGCGGTCGTACTCGCCGGAGAACGGCCGCTCGGTGGCCTCGTGCCGCGTCACTGCGTAGGAAATCTTCGAGAGTTGCTGCTGCCACTCCTGATCGGTCTTCACGACTCGCGGGACCTGGACCGCGCCCTCGCTGACGCCGGCAGCCGAGAAATTCTCGATGGTTACCGTCGCACTGCGCTTCGGCGACGCAAGCGTGCCTGCTGCTGCGCCGCCGGCAGCCATCAGGACGGCACCGGCGCTGAGGCTATCGATGAGCAGACGTCGGCGCGAGATCGGTTTCATCGGGAGCACCTCTTGGCTGTCAGCCGAACGTGAACGCGTAGGCCTGCACGCCGGGATCCAGGAACTCGATCGTGAACGTGCGGTCCTGCACCGACTCCGACTGACGGATCAGTTGATACAGACGCTGCTCGTGGACCACGCCGACGCCCTTCGTATCCACGTCGACGCCTCGATCCTGCGCCGGCGCGCGGCCGTCGATCGTCACGCGGAAGCGCACAGGCTTGCCGTCCTCGCGCGGACCGAGCACCAGGTGCAGGTCGCGCGCGTGGAAGCGGAACGAGATCTTCCCGCCCGCTGCATTGGATGTCGCCGACTCCGCGCCAACCGTCCAGTTGCCGCTCAACGCCCACTGGTTCAGTCGCAGCTCTGAGGGCGTCTGGTACTCGCCCGGTCGGTCCGGCGCAATCGCTGCGGCGGAGACGAAGTTTGCCGCGCGGTCGTAGCCGACATAGGTTTCCGGCGATGCGACGCTGCTCTCGTCCGGCGCAGCCTCGATGCCTCGGCCATTCAGCACGTCGGTCGGCGCCGGGAGCTCGCGGTGACCGGCCTCTGTGAGCAGCTCGCGAATCAGCTGCTCGGATTCGTCGTAGCCGCCCTCGCCGAAGTGGTGGCCGCGAATGCGGCCTTGCGAGTCGACGAAGTAGTGCGCAGGCCAGTATTCGTTGTTGAAGGCGCGCCAGATCGTGTAATCGTTGTCGATGGCGACGGGGTAGCGAATGCCGAGCTCGCGCACCGCGCGACTCACGTTGCTCTCCTGCTTCTCGAACGCGAACTCGGGCGTGTGCACGCCGACGATCGTGAAGCCGTAGTCCTTGTAGCGCTCCTGCCAGGCGCGCAGGTAGGGAAGGGTGCGCAGGCAGTTGATGCAGGAGTAAGTCCAGAAGTCGACCATCACGACCTTGCCGCGCAGGCTCTCCGTCGTCAGCGGATTCGAGTTCAGCCACGCGACGGCGCCGCTCAGCGACGGCAACTCTCCCTCGACCCGCGGCGCGCCGGCCGACTTGCCGGACATCGCCATCATCGCGCCGGACATGGCATCGCCGTGCGCTTCATCTTGCGTCTCGCGGCCGCGGATCGCATCGATCAGCGATTGCTCGACGCGATTCGTGCTTGCGAATGAGAGCTGCGTGAGCACGCCCGTGTCCCATCCCAGGGCGATCGCGATCACGCCCGCGAGCACGGCGACGCCGAGCCCGCGCCGCACCCATTCAGCGGCGCCGAGCGATTGCCTGAACGCGCGAAAGATCCGCGCGCCGGCGATCGTCGCCAAAGCAAGCGAGGCGATCGCACCCAGCGCATAGGCGAACAGCAGCAGCGTCGTCTGCGTGTTGGGCCCGTTGATCGCAGCGCCCGTCAGAATGAGCCCGAGGATCGGACCGGCGCACGGCGCCCACAGCAGCCCGGTAGCGACTCCGAGGAGAATCGCAGGCGCGATTCGCTCGGTACCGCTGCTGCTCTCCGCCAGGCGGCTGCCCAGGGACACGAATGGCCTCGCGATCCAGTTCGCCACGCGTGTCGAGATCAGTGCGATGCCGAAAGCTGCAAGCAGCACCAATGCAGCGATGCGCCCATACGAATTGAGCCGCACCGCCCACGCGCCACCGACGGCAGCGAGCGTCGCGATGCCGGCGAACGTCACGGCCATTCCGGCCAGCATCGGCAGCGTGCTGCGCGCGAAAGACTTGCCCGGATGCGCAAACACGAACGGCAGCACCGGCAGGATGCACGGACTGATGATCGTCAGCGCACCGCCGAGAAACGCGATGAGGGCGAGCAGCATGTCGCTAGCGACCGATGGCTCCGACCGTGACCGCCTTGGTGCGATACAGCTCCGGCAGCGTGCGCTGGAAATTGCGCACCTTGGGCAGGTCGTTGATCACGATATAGGGATGCGTCGGGTGCTTCAGCAGGAAATCCTGGTGATAGTCCTCCGCGGCATAGAAGCCCTTGAGCTGATCGACGCGCGTCACGATCGGTCGGCCGAACTTCCCGGTCTGGTTCAGCTGCGCGATGTACGCGGTCGCGATCTCCTTCTGCTTGTCGTCCCCGTAGAAGATCGCCGAGCGGTACTGCGTGCCCGTGTCCGGGCCTTGCCGGTTGAGCTGCGTCGGATCGTGGACGACGGAGAAGAACACCTGCAGGATCTCGCCGTAGCTGACGACGCTGGGGTCGAACGTTACCTGCACGGACTCGGCATGACCGGTTCGCCCACCGCTCACGACCTCGTACTGGGCCGTCGCGCGATCGCCGCCTGCATAACCGGAGAGCGCGCGCTGAACGCCGTTCAGGTGCTGGAACACCGCCTGCACTCCCCAGAAGCAGCCGCCGGCAAGCACCGCGGTTTGGGGCGGGCCCGCTGCCTTCGGGATATCCAGCGCCGGGGGTGGGATCGCCACCGGCCGCTCCGCCGCGAGCGCCAACGCGCCCCAGAGAATCAACAACGTGCCGCTGAGAAGTCTGTTCATGATGCCCTCGCTGGAGCGTGTGCCGGGAGAGGACCGGTTCATTGCACCAGATATCGCGCTCAATCGGCAGTTTTCCAGGGCATCCGCTGCGCGGCCGGTCTCGCCCGGCGGCCGGCTGCTATGATCGCGCGTCCCCTGTGACTGACCTTCCGGGAACCCCATGCCCCAGCTCACGACGCTGCGCGCGGATGAATTGCGCGCCTACGGCCAAAGGATCCGCGAACGCTACCAGGCTTTTGCCGCGCGCGGTCTGAAGCTGAACCTGACGCGAGGCAAGCCCTCGGCAGCGCAGCTCGATCTGTGCAACGAGCTGCTGGAGATGCCCGGGCGGCGCGATTTCATGTCCGGCGCCATCGACTGCCGCAACTATGGCGAGCTGCAGGGCCTGCCGGAGCTGCGCGCGTTGCTCGCGCCGGTCTACGACCTTCCGCCGGAGCGCATCGTCATCGGCGGCAATACCAGCCTCGGCCTCATGCACGACGCTGTCGTCTATGCGCTGCTGAAAGGCACCTGCGACAGCCCGCGGCCGTGGTCGAAGGAGCCGCGCATTGCGTTCATCTGCGCCGTGCCGGGCTACGACCGGCATTTCTCCATCTGCAACGAGTTCGGCATCGAGATGCTCACGGTGCCGCTGCACGATGACGGCCCGGACATGGACGCAGTCGAGAAGCTCGTCGCGTCGGATCCGCAGATCAAGGGCATGTGGTGCGTGCCGAAGTACAGCAATCCAACCGGCGCCGTGTATTCGCAGGAGTGCGTCGAACGCCTGGCGCGCATGCAGACGGCCGCGCCTGACTTCCGCGTGTTCTGGGACAACGCTTACGCGGTGCATCACCTGACGCCCGAGCGCATCCGCATCGCGAATTTCGACGCGGCGTGCGCGCGCCACGGCAATCCGAACCGCGCGTTCGTGTTCGGCTCGACCTCGAAAGTGACGCTGGCCGGCTCGGGGTTCGGTTTGTTCGGCGGCTCGAAGGACAACGTCGCGTGGTATCTGAAGCGCATGGAGAAGCGCACGATCGGCGGCGACAAGATCAACCAGCTGCGCCACGTGCGGCTGTTGCAGAACGCTGCGGGCATCGACCGGCTGATGGATCGTCACCGCGCGATCATCGCGCCGAAATTTGCGCAGGTGCGCGCGGCGTTCGAGGCAAACCTCGGCGGCACCGGCGTCGCGCGCTGGAACGACCCGCGCGGCGGCTATTTCGTCACGCTCGAGGTGATGGACGGCTGCGCGAAGCAGGTCGTGAAGCTCGCCAAGGAGGCAGGCGTCGAGCTCACCCCCGCGGGGGCGACTCATCCGCACGGCAACGACCCGCGCGACAGCACGATCCGGATCGCACCGACGTTTCCGGAGCCGGCCGAGATCGCCACGGCCGCGGAGGGCGTTGCGGTGTGCGTGCTGCTGGCGGCAGTCGAGAAGCTGAGCGCTGCCTAGTTTATCGGCAGTTCCTTCGTGGCCTGCGGCGGACGCACGCCGCCGGATTGCGCGACGTACACGAACCACCAGGGCAGGAACGCGAACAGCTGGATGACCCGGCCGCTGATCGCGATCGCGAGCGCGGCCGAGGCGTCGATGCCGGCGAGCACCAGCAGCCCGACGAACACCGCTTCGAACACGCCGAGACCGTCGAACGAGATCGGCAGGCGGGAGATCAGCGTGCTGATCGGCAATACGCCGAGCATCAGCAACAGGCTGACGGGCACGCCGAGACCCATGGCGAGCGCCCACGGAAAGACGACCGAGAACACCTGCTCCAGCACCGTCAGCGCGCTGAACTTGGCGATAGTGCTGCGCGCGCCGCCGAGCGAGCGATAGGCTGCGGCAAAGCGCTCCAGGTAGTACATGACCTTCGAATTGCGCACGGCCGCGGGCAGGCGCGCCACGACCTTGCCGACCAGCCTCTCGTCGAGCGCCGCGATCAGCAGAGCCGTGACGCCGATCAGCATGGCGATGCCGAGGTAGAGCGCGCGGTCGAAGCGCGCGTCGAGCACGCCGAGCGTGCGCAGGATCGCGAGACTCACCAGCCCGAGCGCGAGCGCCAGCACGAAGCCGATCATGCGCTCGATCACGATCGAGGTGACGACGTCCGTGCCGTTGAAGCCGCGCTTCGTCACCATGACCGCGCGAATCGCGTCGGCGCCGACGGTCGTCGGCAACGCGAGCCCCCAGACCATCGAAGTGCAATAGATCGTCACGCCCTGGAACAGCGGCAACCGATAGCCCTGCGCTCGCAGCAACAGCGTCCACTTGAAGGTCATCAGGATGCGGTCGAGCGTGGCGACCGCGATCGCCAGCACGAGATAAGTCGCATCGAAGCGCCGCAGGATGCGCACGACCTCGCCGGGGTCCACCACGTAGGTGAACAGCAACACCACGAGTGCGATGGACAGAGCCGTGCGCAGCCAGAATTTCATGCCGGGCGCGCCTCGCTCACAGCGGCGCCGTTTCGGCGCGCGGCGAGACATCCAGCGGTGCGATCTCGTTGAATACGGACAGAGTGCGGCGCGCGGTTTCCCGCCACGTCAGCGCCTGCACGCGCTTGAAGCCGAGCTCGCGCAGTCGCTGGCGCAGCTCCGCCGAAGCGGTGACCTCGGTCAGCGCACGCGCGATGTCGTCCTCGTTCAACGGGTCGATGAGGCGCGCCGCGCCGCCGGCAATCTCCGGTGAAGCGCAGGTCGACGGCACGATCGCCGGACAGCCGCACGCGAACGACTCGACGATCGGAATGCCGAAACTCTCGCACAGCGTCGCCAGCACGAAGCAATCGGCCAGCTGGTACGCGAGATGGATGCGCGCGTTCGGCACGAAGCCGAGGAACGTGACGTCGGCGAGATCCTCGTCGCTGAAGCCGCGAGCGCGCAGGTACTCGTCGATGCTCTTGCCGATCACCACCAGCGGCAGCTTGCCGCCCGCGCGCCGGTAGCTGCGATAGGCGCGCAGCAGGCGCTCGTTGTTGCCGCCAGGATAGGGCGGCATGTGCTTGTGTCCAACGTGCAGCGCCCGGGCGACCGTCAGAATGAATCGCTGCGGCAGCCGATACTCGGCACGGAACTGCGCGAGCGCGGCTTCGTCGCGCTCGCTGTTGAAGTTCTGACCGACGCCGGCGTAGCTCACGACGGAGTCGCGCACGTCGATGCAGGTGTATTTCGCCAGATCGTCGAGCGTCGCCTGCGAGATCGCCAGCGTGCGCGCCGCCTTGAGACTGTAGAGCGGCAGCATCAGGCGGATGTAGAGGTTGTCCCACCACGGATAGTTCTGCGGATTCACGTACCAGTCCGAGCCCTGTTGCACGAACACGCAGGGCCGCCGCGTGAACAGCGGAATCGAAAACTTCGGGTTGAAGATCAGGTCGACGTTGAAGCGGCGCGCCGCGCGTGGCACCACGACCTGATCCCAGTACAGCTTGCTGCGCGCCGGCAGCACGCACGTCTCGGCATTGCCGAACTCGCGGAACAGGTGCTGCGACTTCGTCGTGTCGAGCAGGATCAGGTAGCGCGTGTGCGGATCGAGCCGCATCAGCTCGCGCAGCAGTTGCAGGCCATAGACGCCGAGGCCGTCGTCCTGATCCAGCAGCCGCCCCATGACGCCGATCGTGCGCTTGCTCATCGTCCGGGCTACCACGATCAGTGCGCGAGATGCTGCAGCTTGCCGATGCCGGACAGCTTGCGGCGGACCGCCGCGAGCACGTTCGAGCGCTGCTCGCCTGGCAGGAATTGCAGCCAGTCGCATTTGAGCCGGCCGAACACCGGGATCGGCAGACGCGCGCGGCGGCGCTCGGCGCGATAGTCGAGCGCGACACCGAATGCGGTGTGCAGACCGTGGCGCTGGGCGAGCTCCAGCGACAGGCGCGAGCCGAGCATCCACGGGTAGGCGATGCTGGTCGGCGGGCAGGCCAGATGCTTGCGGAACTGTTCGCGGCTCAGCTCGAACTCCGAGGCCACGAGCGCGCGGAATGCCTGGTCGTCCATGAACCGTCCGCGCAGCCGCTCGCCGAGCCGGCGATGCTCGTCGGTGAGCCGCTGCCGCCAATCGGGCTGCCTGAAGAACTCGTCGCCGCCATTGCGATGCACGAAGTCGCGACACGCCTGCGTGAGCTCGCCGTTTTCGACGAAGCGCCGCGTCGCGGACAGCAACGGCATCGAGCGATAGATTGGCGTGCCGGGTGCCGGGCGACCGAGCTCCTCGGCGCCGTCGATGTCGCGCATCGGCCAGTCGTAGATGTCGAAGCGATCGAGCGCCTGCGGGTGCGCGAAGTCGACCAGCTGCGGCGAAGTTGCGATCAGCGCATGCCGGTGCGCATGCGACTGGACGTCGACCAGGCCGGACTCGACGCACGCGCGGACTTCCTGCCACGACATGAACAGGTCATCCTCCATCCAGTAGGCGGGTGCGAACAGCACGGCATGTGCTTCGAACGTGCGGAGCAGCGGCAGTGCGACGGTAAAGAAACTCTTGCGCGCATCGTCGAAGGTCAGCAGCACGGCGCGGGCCGGCCGCCGGCCACCATTGCGCGCCGCGAGGTACTCCTCGAGGGATAGCGTCCGGTAGCCGTTGCTGTGCAGGAATTCCAGGTCGCGTGCGAACACCTGCGTCTCCACGTCGTGATACGTGAAGATCGGTATCTCACCGCGCGCCAGCGGCAGGCCGAAGATGAAGCCTGGATAGCGGGTTCGCGAAACGCGGGCGGCGGTGCGCAGCAAGCGACCGAGATCGTTCATGGGCCCTGGATCGTTAAATTGTCAGCGTGCCAGCTGGAAACGCCGTGCACGAAACTCGCACACGCGCGCCGAAGTTCCATGTCCGGAATCGCCTGAAGCACGGCGAAAACGGCCGCGATTGCGCGCCCGCGCACAGCCCGTCGGATTCAAATGGCGCGTCGCGGCGGAACTCTCGTGCGCGTACCGCTTTACTACATTGCACCCTTCCCTTTCGTGAGGACCCGCCCATGCGTGCATTGATTAGCCTGTGCGCCGCCGCGCTGCTCTTTGCGGCAGGCTGCTCGAAGACGGATCACACCCAGGACAATCCGGCCATGCCGCCCGCGGATCAGTCGGCCACGCCGTCGACGACGCCGCCGCCCGATCAGCCGCCGCCGAGCGACACCGCGACGCCGCCGGCCGACCAGACGACGCCTCCGGATCAGCAGCCGAGCCCGCCGCAGCCGCAATAAGCGAGCGCAAGTACACTACGGAGATGAACCCCATCTCCGTAGTGCTCGATGTGCGCTGATCGCAGCGAAGATCCGCCACTCGAGACACTCTTCCTGCCGCTCCTCGACGGCCATCTCGCGTGGCCCGATCGAGGAGCGTTATTTCTGCGCGCCCGTGCCGGCGCACCGCTGCATGCGCGCGCCTGGCCCGGCCTCGTTTGCCAGCAGACCTTTCAGCCCGACGCCGCGGCGCTCGAGCGCTCGAACCTGCGCGTCCTGACGCACGACCTGGACGCTGCGAAAGAATCCTATCCGCTCGTAATGGTGCTGCCGCCGCGTCAGCGCGACGAGGCGCGGGCGCTCCTCGCCCGCGCCCTGCGCTCGATCGGGCCCGGCGGAAGGATCCTGGCGTGCGCAAGCAACAACGAAGGGGCACGCTCCTGCGAAGCGGACCTCGAGCGCCTTGCGGGCCCGGTCACGACCCTGACCAAGAACAAGTGCCGGGCATTCTGGAGTGCGCCGCTGGACGGGCCGCTGGATGCGGCGCTGGCAGAAGAATGGCTGCAGCTGGACGCGCCACGTCCGATCGCCGATGGCCGATTCGTCAGCCGGCCCGGTGTGTTCGCCTGGGATCGGATCGACGTCGCCTCGCAGCTGCTGGCCGGGCACCTGCCGCCCAACCTCGCAGGCCGCGCCGCGGATCTCGGCGCCGGCTTCGGTTATCTCAGTGTCGAGTTGCTCGAGCGCTGCGCCGGCGTCGCTGCGCTCGACGTGTATGAAGCGGAGCGGCGCGCGCTGGATCTGGCGCGCCGTAATCTCGCGGCGTTCGAGTCGCGCGTCCAGGTTCGTTACTGCTGGTATGACGTTGCCGCCGGCCTCGCCGACCGCTACGACACGATCGTTTGCAATCCGCCGTTTCACACGCATGCGCGCGCGGATCGGCCGGACGTCGGGCGGCGTTTCATCGCCGCCGCGTCGCAGGCGTTGCTGCCGGGCGGCCGGTTGTGGCTGGTCGCCAATCGCCACTTGCCCTACGAGGCCGCGTTGGGCACCGGTTTCGAGCGAGTTCGCATCGTGACGCAGCAGCTTGGCTACAAGATCGTCGAAGCCGTGAAGGCGAAGCGCGCGTGAAGCTGCTCAGGCTGGTCGCGAATCTCGGCTATGGCAGCCGCAAGGAAGTGACCGCGATGTTCCGTGACGGTCGCATCTGCGACGTTGACGGTCGCGTCCTGTCGATCGACGACGTAGTCGAGCCGGCGCGCGTGCGGATCGACCGTGCCCCGCTCGATCCGGCGCCGGGCTTCACACTGATGCTCCACAAGCCGGCCGGCTACACGTGCTCGACGCAGGACGCCGGCGCGCTCGTTTACGATTTGCTGCCGCCGCGCTTTCGCCTGCGCTCGCCCATGCTGGCGACGGTCGGTCGACTGGATCGCGATACGACAGGCCTGCTGCTGATGACGGACGACGGCGCACTGCTGCATCGAATCGTCTCGCCTCGCTCGCACCTGCAGAAGGCCTACGAGGTGACGCTGGCGCGCGACCTGCGCGGCGACGAAGGTGCAATTTTCGCGAGCGGCACGCTATTGCTCGAATCG
>DATEML010000302.1:0-49561 GCA_035275585.1 Steroidobacteraceae bacterium
CGGCATCATCGTCGACGGTCATCACGTCGATCCGGTCGTGCTGCGCATCGCGTTGCGCAGCAAGCGGCCGGATCGCTTCATGCTCGTGACTGACGCGATGCCGAGCGTCGGCGCGCCGAAGAACAAATCGTTCAAGCTGCAGGGCCGGTCGATCTCGGTCACCGACAACAAGGCCGTCGACGAGCACGGCCGCCTCGCCGGCTCCGACATCGACATGGCGAGCGCCGTGCGCAACGCGGTCTCGATGCTCGGCGTCGAGCTCGAGCAAAGCCTGCGCATGGCGAGCCGCTACCCGGCGGAGTTTCTGCGGCTCGGCCACGAGCTCGGCCGGATCGCCCCGGGGCAGCGCGCCAACCTCGCGCTGCTCGACAGCAAGCTGGACGTCGTCGAAACCTGGATCGACGGTCGCGGCTCCAGCGCCTGACGCGCCATGCCGGAAGATCTGAAAATCGCGACGGCGCAATTCGAAGCCCGCAGCGGCGACAAGCAGTTCAACCTGGCCGCGATCGATGAGCTTGCAGCGCGAGCGGCGCAGCGCGGCGCGGCCGTGGTGACATTTCACGAGTGCTCGATCAGCGGTTACAGCTTCGCGCGCCGCCTGTCCCGGGAGCAGCTGTGGGACCTCGCCGAGCCGATCCCGGCCGGCGCCAGCACGGCCGCGCTCATCGAGATTGCCCGCCGCCATGGCATCAGCATCCTGGCCGGACTCTTCGAGCGCGGCGCTGACGGCGAACTGTACAAGGCGCACGTCTGCGTCGACGGAGCAGGTCTCAAGGCGAAATACCGGAAGATTCACCCCTTCATCAATCCGCACGTACGGCCGGGCAACGAATACGTGGTGTTCGAGCTGCACGGCTGGAAGTGCGGAATCCTGCTCTGCTACGACAACAACGTGATCGAGAACGTCCGCGCCACGGCGCTGCTCGGCGCGGAGATCATCTTCATGCCGCACGTGACGATGTGCACGCCCTCGACGCGTCCCGGCGCCGGCTTCGTCGATCCGGCGCTGTGGCGCAATCGTGAGCTCGATCCCACTTCGCTGCGCGCGGAATTCGACGGTCTGAAAGGCCGTGCCTGGCTGCTCAAGTGGCTGCCCGCGCGCGCCTACGACAACGGCATCTACGCGGTGTTCGCCAACGCGATCGGCATGGACGACGATCAGCTCAAGAATGGCTGCTCGATGATCATCGACCCGTTCGGCGACGTGATCGCTGAATGCCGCTCGCTGGACAACGACGTCGCGGTGGCGACCTGCGTCCACCGCAAGCTGACCGATGCCGGCGGGCATCGCTACCGCCAGGCCCGCAAGCCGGAGCTCTACCGCCACATCCTCGGCGCCGAACACCGCTCCGAGCAGAAGGTTGCGTGGATGCCGATCAAGCCCTGATCGGCACCCAGATCTCCACGTCGCCGCGCCCGGTGCGCGCATCGAAGTCCGCGCCGTAGCGCTCGAAGTCCGGCGCATCGGCGAGCTGGTGACCGCTCTTCGGCAGCCACTTGTTCCAGATCGTGTACCACGTGCTACGGATCGTGGAGATGTGGCCGCTGTGCGTGAACACGGCATAACGGTTTGCGGGCACGCGCACGCGGTTCAGCTCGGACGGTAGCTGCGAGAACTCGCCGACTTCCACGCCGCACAGATAATCCAGACCGGTGTCGTCGCTGTTGTAACGCAGGCCATACGCGACCGCGCCAACCTGTCCGGGCACGTTGCCGAGATGAGGCTGGAAGCGCTGCCATTGCGCCGGGATGCCGCCGCCGCAGGTCTCGTAGTCGTAACGCGCGCTCAGACCCGCGACCAGGAACGCAGCACGGTTCGCGAAACGCGGCTCGGGTAATTCTGCAAGGATGGAATGATTCATGGTCACTGCCTCCACGAGGTCGAGATTGTCGACATGGCGTTGCGCGCGCACGCTTTCGGGTGTCAACCCGAACTGCTCGCGGAACGCCCGTGTAAAGGCCTCGTGAGATCCATAACCCGCTTCCAGCGCAACCGTCAGGATGTCGGCGGCGCCGGCCGCGAGCGCGCGCGCTGCTTCGGTGAGGCGGCGGCCGCGCACATAGCGCGTGATCGGCCGTCCGATCGCTTCGCCGAACACGCGCGACACGTGGTAGCGCGAAACGCCCGCGACGCCGGCGATCTCATCGAGCGTGAGCTCGCCGGCGAAGTGCGTCTCGATGTACCACAGCGCTTTATCGACTGGATTCATATAGGTCCCACAGGCACGGCGTCACTGTGCCGCAGCCAGGCCGAAGGCACTTGATCGGGCTTGCGGTTGACCGAGTGTAAGCATTTGGGCAAGGTCGGCGAGCCATGAGTACCCAATTTTCCCATGACCTGCTGGTGATCGGCGCCGGATCCGGCGGAGTCAGAGCCGCACGCGTTGCGGCCGGCCACGGCGCCAGAGTTGCGATCGTCGAAGAGCATCGCATCGGCGGCACCTGCGTGGTGCGCGGCTGCGTGCCGAAGAAGCTGCTCGTCTACGGAGCGCACTTCGCGGAAGACCTGGAGGATGCACAGCGCTTCGGCTGGCAGCTTTCGGGCGCGGCATTCGACTGGGCGACGCTGCGCGACAACGTGCTCGAGGAAGTCACGCGCCTCAGCGGCCTGTACCAGCAGACGCTGGAGAACCACAAAGTCGAGATCCTGCGCGGGCACGCCGTCGTCACCGGACCGAACAGCGCGCGAATCGAGGGACGCGACATCACGGCGAAGATCATTCTGATCGCGACTGGCGCGCGGCCGCAGACACTCTCGGTGCCCGGCATCGAGCACGCAATCACGTCCAACGAGGCATTCCATCTCGAGCGGCTGCCAGCGCGTATCGTGATCGCAGGCGGCGGCTACATCGCCAACGAATTCGCCGGCATCTTCAACGAGCTCGGCTCGAGGGTGACGCTGGTCAATCGCTCCGACCGCATCCTGCGCAGCTACGACGCGCAGATTCGCGACCGGCTGCTGCAGATCTCGATGACGAAGGGCATCCAGTTTCTGTTCAATGCGCCGCTCGAGCGCATCGAGCGGCGCGCAGACGGGGTGCTGGTCGTGCATCTCGGCGGCGACACTACTCTGGAATGCGAGGTGTTCATGTGCGCGACGGGCCGCATTCCGAACACGGACGGCCTTGGGCTGGCGAGCGCGGGTGTCGAGCTCGAAGCGACCGGCGCCGTGCGCGTCGATGAGTACAGCCGCTCGACGTGCCCTTCGATCTACGCGGTGGGCGACGTCACCAACCGCGTGCAACTGACGCCGGTCGCGATCCGCGAGGCGCAGGCGTTCGCGGAAACCGTGTTCGGCAACACTCCCACCAAGGTCGACTACGGCTGCATTCCCTCGGCAGTGTTCAGCCATCCGCCGCTGGCCGGCGTCGGCCTCACCGAGGCGCAGGCGCGCATGCAGCTCGGCTCGGTGAAGGTCTACACGTCGGACTTCCGCACGATGAAGAACGTGCTGGCCAATCGCAACGAGCGCGCGCTGTTCAAGCTGGTCGTCGATGACACCGACGACCGCATCGTCGGCGCGCACATGATCGGTCCCGACGCGCCGGAAATGCTGCAGGTCCTGGCGGTCGCGGTGAAAGCACGCCTGCGCAAGTCGCAGCTCGACGAGTGCGTGGCGATCCACCCGACGATGGCGGAAGAGCTCGTGCTGATGAAGTAACGCACTTCGACCGCAAGGAACGGGGTGTCCGATCGTGCCGGACCGGCCAATATCGCGGCCGATCCGTGACAAGTCCCGACAGCTTTTCCGACTACGATCTCCGCCATGCCCAACCTGCACGCGCGCAGCGCCGCCACTCTGTCCCTGACACTGGTTGTCAGCGTTGCCGTTGCCACGGACGCCACGAACGCAGTGGACCGCCAGTCGCTCGACGACGCGTGGTGGACCGGGCCGATCGTCGCGGCCGGCGCCGCGACATTGCCCCAGGGTCACGCACTGATCGAGCCGTACGTGTATGACGCCATCACGCGCGGGCGTTACGACAGCGACGGCAACTACCGCAGCACCGACACCGTGCATAGCTTCGGCTCGCTCACGTACATGTTGTACGGAGTCACGGACGGTTTCACTGCCGGCGTCATTCCGACGTTCGGCTTCAACGACGTCAGTAACGGTGCCGACAGCTCCGGCATCGGAGTCGGCGACGTGACGTTGCAGGGGCAGTGGCGGCTCTCGCAGTTCCACGAAGGCCGGCGCGTCCCGACGTCGTCGCTGGTGCTGCAACAGACGTTGCCCACGGGCAAGTACGACCGGCTCGGCACGAGACTCAGCGACGGGCTCGGCGCGGGCGCATACACGACGTCGCTGGCCGTACATTCGCAGTATTACCTGTGGATGCCCAACGGACGCATTCTGCGCACGCGCCTCAATATCGCCTATGCAATGTCAGACAGCGTTGACGTCGCAGACACCAGCGTCTACGGCACGAGCCAGGGCTTTCGCGGCCGTGCGGATCCCGGCGATACCTTCAGCATCTACTCCGCGTGGGAGTACAGCGTCACGCGCAACTGGGTGCTGGCCCTCGACGTCTTCTATCAACACGACGCCAGCACGCGCATCCGCGGCACGGATCTCGTGACCGTGAACGGCGCGCCGGAGCGCGTGCCGTTCGAGGCAGAGTCGGGCTCCGCCTGGCGCTTCGGGCTGGCGCCGGCGCTCGAATACAACTGGACCAGCCGGGTCGGCGTGATCTTCGGTGCACGATGGTTCGCGGCGGGACACAACACGAGCGCGAGCGTCACGCCGGTGGCGGCCATCAACATGGTGTATTGAACCAGCAGTGGCACAATGCGCGAGTGATCAAGGCGCGCGGCTTCATTTTGCAGGCGAGTTACCGGGTTTCGAACCGGCCCGATGGCGAGCGCGTTCCCGTCATCCATATATACGGGCGCCTGGACGACGGTGGCACGTTCCTGGTGCGCGACGATCGTCAGCGCCCACACTTCTACGTCCGTGCCGCGGACGCTCAACGCGCCCGCACGCTGCGTGTGCCGCAACCGCATCCCATCGACAGCCGCACGTTCGCTGGCGAACCGGTGGCACGGATCGAAGTCGACGTGCCGTCCGACGTGCCGGCGCTGCGCGATCGTCTGCACGCCGCGGGAGTCGATACGTTCGAAGCCGACCTGCGCTTCGCGGTGCGCTACCTGATCGAGCGCGGCATCAAAGGCGGCTGCGAGATCGAGGGCGCAGCCGTGCCCGGCAAAGGTGTCACCTGGATCTTCGACAATCCGCTGCTGCGACCGGCCGACGTGAGCGTCGCGCCGCGCGTCCTGGCGTTCGACATCGAGACGGATTCGAAGGGCGAGCGCCTGCTCGCGATCTCGATGTACGCGCCGGGGCTCGACGAAGTGCTGATCGTCGACAGCGGTCAGCGCCCGATGCCCGAGAAGGCGACGCGCTGCGTGAACGAGTACGCAGCGCTGGATGCGTTCTGCGACCGCGTCCGCGAGCGCGATGTCGACGTGCTGACGGGCTGGAACACGATCGACTTCGACCTCACCGTGCTGCAGCGAATTGCCTTGCGCCTGCGCCATCCGCTGGAGCTCGGCCGCGATTCGACGCCGATGCGGCTGCGCAAGCCCGAAGGCTATTTCGGCAGCGGCCAGGCGTCGATCCCCGGCAGGCTCGTGCTCGATGGCATCGACCTGCTGCGCGGCGCGTTCATCCGCATGGACGACTACTCGCTCGACGCCGTTGCGCGCGAGGTGCTCGGCGAAGGTAAAGCAGTCGCCGGCGACGTGCGCGACCGTATCGGCGAGATCGTGCACAACTATCGCCACGACCTGCCGGCGTTCGCGCTGTATGCGCGCACGGACGCGCGGCTCGCGTACCAGATCGTCGAGAAGCTCAACGTCGTGCAGCTGGCGTTCGCGCGCAGCAAGCTGACGGGCATGACTCCGGACCGAGTCGCTGCCAGCATTGCCTCGTTCGATTTCCTGTATCTGACCGAGCTGGAGCAGCTGAAGATCGTCGCCCCGAGCGTGCGTTCGAGCGATGCGCGCGTGCACGCCGCTCAGCAAGGCGGGCACGTGCTCGAACCGCTCACCGGGATGCATCGCAATGTCTGGGTGTTCGATTTCAAGAGTCTTTATCCGAGCCTCATCCGCACCTTCAACATCGATCCGCTGTCGTACGTTGCCGAGCCGACGAGCGGTGCCGACCTGATCGAGACGCCGGGCGGCGGCGCGTTTCGTCGCTCGCCGGCGATCCTGCCGCGCATGCTCGATGAGCTGTTTCCGCGCCGCGAGGCCGCGAAGCGCGCGGGCGACGGCGTGGCCGGGCACGCGATCAAGATTCTCATGAACTCCTTTTACGGCGTGCTCGGCACGCCGGCGTGCCGGTTCTACAACCCGGCGCTGGCGAACGCGATCACCGGCATGGGCAAGGAAATGCTGCTGTGGTCGAAGAGCTGGTTCGAAGCGGCGGGCTTCCAGGTTCTGTATGGCGACACCGACAGCCTGTTCGTGCACGCGGGCGCGAATGATCCCGAACGCGCGGCGCTACGCGGCTCGGAGCTGGCGGCCGCACTCACGAAACAGCTTGCGGCATACATCGAGGAGCGCTGGCGCGTGCCGAGTAAGCTCGAGCTGAAGTTCGAGAAGCTGTATCTGAAGTTGTTCCTGCCACGCGCCCGGCACAGCACGCGCGGCGCCAGCAAGCGCTACGCCGGCTTGCGACACGGCGCGAGCGTGGATGCTGTCGAGTTCGTGGGTATGGAAGTCGTGCGCCGCGACTGGACCGCGCTCGCCAAGCAGGTGCAACGCGAGCTGTATCAGCGCCTGTTCACGGATCAGGCCGTAGACGTGTATCTCGCGGACGTCGTCCAGCGCGTGCGCAGCGGCCAGTTGGACGATGCACTCGTGTATCGCAAGAACCTGCGCAAGGATGCCGACGACTACACGGCCACGACGCCGCCGCACGTGGCGGCAGCCCGCAAGTCGACGCAGTCCTCCGGGCGGCTCGTCAGCTACGTGATCACGACCGCCGGACCGGAGCCTGTCGACAACGTCGAGCATCCGCTCGACCGCGAGCACTACATCGCCAAGCAGGTGCGGCCGGTCGCGGAGCCGGTGCTGGAGACGCTCGGACTGGATTTCGAGCAGGTGATCGGCGACAGCCGGCAAGTCGACATGTTCGGCTAATTCACCGCGACCAGATCACGCGGCTGCTTCCGGCCGCCGCAGCTTCCAGCTGCAGGTCGAGATTCGCGCCAAGTCGCTTGCCGAGCGCAGCCAAGGCCTGACTTGCCCCGTTGGCGTTGGCGGGCGATTGCAGCCATGCGTCCTCGCCATCGATATAGAACGCGAGCAGCCAGCGCACATCGCCGGACTCCCCGACGAATTCGCGGATTGCCCGCAGGCGATCAGCAGGAACGCTCCAGGTCGCGCCTTCCGGCCCGAACCAGGACAGCGCGCGGCCGTCGAAGACGATGGACGATGCGTGGCACAGCGGCATGGCGCAGCGAATCTACCACGGGACTGGCAGGCTTTAGCCTGACTCTTATGACTCGCGCGCGATCGAGCGAGTCACTTCCGCCATCGTCGGCAGCGGCGCGTTGAAGAACGTCGCGCGCAGCCGGCCCTTGGCATCGATCAGGAAGATCTGCGAGTTGTGCTCGACCGAGTATTCGCCGGCTTTCCCGGGCACCTTGTAGAAAGCGGCGGAGAATCCCGCGGCGATGTCGTGCACGCGCGCCGGCGCGCCGGTGAGGCCGATGAAATTCGCCGACAGCGGCTTGAGCCAGGTCTGCATCGCCGCCGGGCTGTCGCGCTCGCCATCCACGCTGATGATCACGATGCGCGTCTTGCCGAGCTCCGCGCGATGCTGCCGCTCGAGCTGCCGGAGCTGAGTCAGTGCGGTGGGGCAAACGCTCGAGCAGTGTGTGAAGCCGAAGAACACCAGCACCGGCGCACCGCGGAACTCCGCGAGCTTCACGCTCTTGCCCGTCTGATCGGTCAGCTGGAAATCGGCGACCGCGCGCGGCGGCTCCGTGAGCAGGGTCCGCTCCGGTGCCGGCGCCGCCGCAGATGCGACGGCGCTCGCCAGCAACGTCAGCAGACCCGCTGCGAGACTAGTTGCCGAATTGGGCTTCACGCGGAATCAACACGTAGCTCGTGGTGTTCGGCAGGCGCCACTGCAGTTTCGCGACGGCGCTGCCGGTCTTCTCGTAGAACTCCATCTTGATCGTGTAGCGCGTGTTGGCCGCGAGCGTGATCGAGTTGCTGGTGTTGGTCGTGGCCGAATGATCCGACCAGTTGTCGATCACGAGCACGCCGTTCACCCAGAGCCGCACGCCGTCATCGGTGATCGTGCGGAAGCGGTAGGCGCCGGCGCCCGAGGTCTTGACGTCGCCCGTCCAGCGCACCGAGAAGTTGTCCTTCGCGATACCCGTGCCCGGTGCGTTCGTGCCCCAGTCGAAGTTCACGACCTCGGTGCGTGTCAGCGCGGGGTTGCCGGTGAGCGTCCGGTTCGGGAAGTACCTGCCGATCAGGCCGCTGCCGGTTGCCGGCGGCGGAACCGGAGCCGTCGTCTCTTCGCTGCCAATCTGGGCGAGATAGGCGCTCACTGCATTCACGTCCGTAGCGCTCAGCGTGATGTTCGTGTGCGCACGGACTGCGTCCGCCAACGTCGCGGCTGAACCGTCGTGCAGATACGGAGCCGTCGCCCACACGTCACGCAGTGTCGGCGGATCGATGCCCGTCAACGTGGCGCCGAGGCGATTGCCGCTGCCCGGCTGCTTGATCGTGCCGACGTTGTTGAGCGTCGCGGCGCCGCTTGCCGTGAACTTCGTGCCGGCGTGACACGTGGCGCAGCCCGCGTTCTGGAACACGGTGCGGCCTTGCGTCGCGGTCGCCGTGAGCGAACCGTCAGCGTTGCGATACGGGCTCTGGCTGAACGTCGTGAGCGATGCGACGTAGGCCGCGAGAGCATCGAGATCCGCGCTGACACCCGCCTTGGTCGTGCCGAGCGGTTGCGTGCGGGTCGCGAACGCCGCGTCGGTCATCAAGCCGGTGCCGCCGGCGAGCGAGCGGATCTGGCCTTCGAAGTCCTGCACCTCGTCGAAGTTCGCGCTCCAGTGCAGGAAGCCCTGCGCCGTGCCGCCGCGTCCGTTGAGAGTGATCGTGTTGCGCAGACCTTCACCCATGCCGGTGAGATCCCACACGCGGCCGTCGCTGCCGCCGTCGTTGTGGCAGCTCGCACAACTCATGTAGCGATCGCGCGCCAACCGCGTGTCGCGGGCATCGTAGAAGAACTGCTTGCCCTTGAGCACGGTCGCCGCGAGCTTCTCGGTCGTCACGGCATTCAGCGTCGCCAGCGCCGGAATGCTGGTCTCGCCCTTCTCCAGCAGCGGCCGCAGATCGAATACGCCCACCGTGCGATCCATGAAGTTGTTGACGAACAGCTTCGAACCGTCCGGCGCCACCACCAGGCCCTGCGGCGCACGGCCGACGTCGAAGCGGAAAACCTCCCAGCGGCCGTGCGCGTCGACCACTGCCACTTCGCGGCTGGTCTCCAACGCAACGAACATGTAGACGCCGAACGGATCGTAGGCCACCGCGCTTGCGAGGCCCGCATTGTCGTGGTCGATGCGCGCAGCCGGATCCTCGACACCCGCAGCCATGTCGATACGGGAGCTGACCGCGCGCACCGTATTCTGGAAATCGATGTTGCGCCCGTCGCGCAGCGTGCCGCGAGCGACGTTGTCCTGCTTCGAGGGCACCCAGGCCTGCGTGCCGTCCGGCGAGATCACCGCCGGGCCGAGATAGTTCGGAATGCCGCGGCCCTGCGTCTCGAAGTCCTCGAGATCGCTGTGCGCGAGCGTGATCGTGCGGACGATCGCGAACGGATTCGCAGCGACCACCACGACCTCCGCGCCTCCCAGGCCCGTCTGCACGAGACCTGTGCTCTCGCCGGGCACCGGCGGCGTGATGAAGCGCGAAACATAGACCGATTGTCCGTCGGCGCTCACCGAAAGATGCCGCGGGTTCGCACCGACGTTCACCGTGCCGAGCACGGCGCCGGTCGCCGGGTTGAGCTTCAACACCGCACCCGTCGCCTCGCACGCGACGAAAGCCGCTGCGCCGTTCGGATCGAAGACGATGCCATAGGGCTGCGACGCGCGCGGCAGCGCGACTGTCTGCACGACGGTCAGCGAGGTCGGATCGATCACGCTGATCGAAGCGCCCTGCTTGTTCGTCACCCAGATCCTGCCGTTCGGCGCGACCGCGACGCTGCGCGGCGCAGCGCCGACGCTCACCTCGCCGATCTTCGCGTTCGTGACCGCGTTGAAGACGCTCGCGGTGTCGTTGTCGTGGTTCACGACCCACACGCGATTACCCGCTGCGCGCTGCTCCCACGCAATACTGCCGGACGCCGTCGGGCGATTCGCGGTGAGCGGCAGATGCACTGCCTGCACGAACGTCTGCGACACCGGCACGCCACGATCGTCGATCGCGGTGACCGTTACGTAGTAGACGCCGGGGCGCGTGAAGGTATGAGTCACGCTCGTCTGCGTCGACCAGTCCGTGACCGGTGTGCCGTCATCGAAGTCCCAGCGCACCTGCGCGTTCTGACCGTTCGTGATGTTCGCCGTGTAAGTGACCGCACCGCCGAGCTGCACCGGCGCGGACGGCGACGCGGGCTGAACCTGCAGCGGCGCCGGATCGGCAATCGTCCAGACGAACGCCTGGGTTGCCGTGTTCACGCCATCGCTCGCAGCGACGACGACGTTGTAATTGCCGCTGGCGCTCGGCGTCCCGCTGATCGCACCCGTCAGCGCGTTGAGCGTCAGGCCAGGCGGCAGGCCGCTGGCGCCGTAGCCGAGCTCGTCGCCGTTCGGATCGGAAGCGGCCAGCTGCAGCCCGGTCGGCACGCCCCACGTGCCCGACCGGTTGCCGGGATTCGTCAGCACCGGTGTGATCGCCGGGTTCCAGTTGGCGGCGACATTGATCTTGACGATGCGCGCCGTCGAGGGCACGCCGTTCTCGTTCAGCGCGAAGATCATCCAGAATCCCGGCGGCGCGTCGGCGGCGCGGGTCGGCGCCTGCAGGCGCAGCCGCGAGCCGTCGCGCACGAACGTCAGCTCGACGAAGCGCTGCTCCATGTTCCAGCTGTGCGTCACCGACGCCGTCTTGACCATCGTCACGCGGCTGATGTCGGCGGCATCGGTGAAGTCGACGAAGAACGTCTCGCCGATGTCGATCTGCGCGGGCGCGGACGTGAGGCGCGGCTGGATCGCACGCGCACCGGTCGCGTCGTACAGATACGGCGGCAGATAGACCTCCATGTTCATGTTGGCGACCGGTCCCGGCGCACCGCCGCCGCCGACCAGCACCCGGGCGTCGGGCAGCAGCAGCGACATCGAGTGATACAGGCGCGGACGCTGCCCGTCCGGACCGCGCGTCCAGGTACCGCTGGTCGGGTCCCAGATTTCCGCGGAGTTGTTGACGCCGGTGAGCGCGTTGTTGACCTGGCTGCCGCCGGTAGCAAGCACCTTGCCGTTCGGCAGCACCGTGGCATTGACGAGCCGGCGCTGCGACGACATCGACTGCGTCGGCGTCACGGTCGGCGTACCGGCACCGCTGATGTCGATCACCAGCGCGCCGTTCGAGTTGCCGCCGAACTGCAGGATCCGGCCCGGGCGGTACATCGCCGCGCTCGCATCGCTGCCGCGATACTGCGAGGCGAACTGGCCGACACTGGTGATCGAGCCGGTGCCGGTCGGATTGATGTAGTACATCCGCCCGCCGCTGTCGTAGCCGAACACTCGGCCGTCGGGCGCGATGAAGTTGCGCGGATACATGAAGTCGAGCGTGCTGGTGTCGGCGCCGCTCAGCAGACGGAACGTGCCGTCGACTGCGCGGATCTCGGGACGGTCGGTCCCTCCCGAGCCGCCCTGGATCATCACCTCGCCGTTCAGCAGCACGGTCGAGCCGGAATACCAGCGCGCGCGATTCAGGTTGTTGCCGCGACTCAGCACGCTGCTCGAGAGATCGAGCACGTTGCTGTTGTTGTTGCCAGTGTTCGTGGTCTGCGTTCCGGTCCAGTTGTCGCCGCCCGCCAGGAACACCCTGCCGCCCTCCGGCAGCACGACCTGCGAGCCGCAGAAGATGTCGGTCGAGGTGACGTTGTCGAGCGTGAGGTGGCCGCCTTCCAGGCCCGCGTTGATGTCCCACAGGTCGTAGATGAAGTAGCCGGTCTGGCGCGCGATGCCGTCGGTGCCGTAGGTCATGATCCGCATGTCCGGCGTCAGCACTGCGTGCACCGGGATCAGCGGCCAGCTGTAGAGCGTGGGATCCCACGCTCCCACGACATTGTTGGCACGGACGATCGGGCTGGAAAGCAATGCGAGCGCGGCGCCGATGAGGGCACCCGTCGCGCGGCAGGGACGAACTGGCACTTGAACCCCGGCGGGTTTGTTATGTCCGGGCCCCGGTGCCCGGGGCTGCGGTTGCAGCCCTCCACAGAGGGCAGCAACGCATGTGCCAGCCCGGCAAATAGATCAGGCGTTCAGCGGGTTCGCTGCGTTTCGCGCTGCAGCGAAACAGCCGACTGGAAACATTCGCGACACTGGATCGGGCCCACGGGCCGCAGCCGCCCCCAGGCCAGCAGCCCCGCCAGTCCCAGCAGGAACCAGCCGCCGAGCGCGCCGCCGCCATGCTCACTCGAGTGGGTGTTGCCGCCACCGCCGTTCGTGGGCGGGCTGACTCGCGTGTCGCGTGCCTGGTCTTCCAGCGGAATGCGCGACAGCTCGGGTCGCTCGCTGCCTGCCGAAGCGACCAACCCGCCGGTGTCGGCATCGCGCAGATCGATCTGCACGTCGTAGAACGCGGTCGGATAGCCGCTGATCCAGTCGGCGGTCAGGCTGTAGACATCGGCGTCGCCGCTTGCGTCCACGAGGAAGTCGTCCGAGACGTGCTCCTGGATCCACTCGCCGCCCTGCGGGCGCACCCACACTTCTGCATAGACGAACGTGCCGTCGAAGTCCGCGTCCGGATCGAAGTCGATGCGGAACTTCGAATAGTGGCCATCGCCGTCGTCATCGATGAGCAGCGAGGTGCTCACATCCCGAACGCTGTAGCCGGGCAGCTCGATCGGCAGGTCGAGACCGCTCTCTTCCAGCGGCAGCAGCGCGAGCGCGCCACTGTCGAACGGACCGATGGTCGCGACGATGCCGCTGAAGCCCGACTCGTACAGGTCGATCAGCACGTCGTAGTCGCCGGTCGGCCAGCCGTCGTCGAGCGCCGTGGTCACGAAGTAGTCGTCGTCGCCGTCCTGACCGGAAATAGTGAAGTCGTCCGTCTCGTGATACAGCAGCCAGTCGCGATCGCCGACACGGCGCAGATACAGCCGCGCATACACGAGCGCGTCGCCGAACACGACGTCGGCATCGAAGCGGACGCGGAACTCACGGTGAAAGCCGTCGTTGTCGCGGTCTCCGAGCAGCACGCTGCCGGCATCGAAGAACGAGAAATCGGACGACTGCAGCGACACGGTCGCGGACGGCCGCACGGATTTCAGCGCGGCGGTTTTGGTTGCGGCACGCGTGCCGTGCGTCTTGGCGCTCTTCGTCACGACGAGGTCATTCGCCGCGCCGCGTGCCTCCGCATACTTCGAGACGCGCTTCGCGTCGAGCGGCGGCGACTGCAGCTCGGAGACGCGCCCTTCGGCAGCGTCGACTGCAGACTGCGCGAGGAGTGATGTCAAGGCAACGATGCCGGAGGCCAGGATGTGTTTCATGGGACGCATGAAAACGCATCGGCGCTTAATGCCTTCTGAATGCCGGCGTTCAGCCGCGAGTCAGGTTTCCGATCAATCGTCGAGGCGGTATCCGATGCCGCGCACCGTCGTTATGTGACGCGGACGCGCCGCATCCGCTTCGAGCTTGCGACGCAGCTCGAACATGTGCGTGTCGACTGTGCGCGTGATCACGGCCGACGAATACCCCCACACCGTCTGCATCAGATCGAGCCGCGAGCGCGCTTCGCCACGATGCCGCAGCAGTTCCAGCAGCAGGTCGTACTCCTTGGGCCGCAGCGCGACTTCGATGCCGGCCTTGCGCACGCGCCGCGCGACCGGATCCACCTCGACATCGCCGAAGCGCATCGTCCCGGCGTCCGCCGTCAAGGCCGACGTCGTCGCGCGCGTTCGTCGCAAGAGCGATTCGACGCGCGCCAGCAACTCCAGCAAGCCGAACGGCTTCGTGACGTAGTCGTCCGCACCGAGCTTCAACCCACGTACCTTGTCCGCTTCTTCGCCGCGAGCGGTGAGAACCAGCACGGCAATCCGCGTATCGCGCTCTCGCAGCGAGCGCAGCACGCGCATCCCATCCAGTTTCGGCATGACGAGATCGAGAATCAGCAGATCGGGCCGCCACTGCAGCGCGCTCGCGAGCGCTTCGTCGCCATCGCGCGCAACGCGCACTTCGTAACCCTCGATCTCGAGATTGTTCTTCAGCCCGAGCGCCAGATCGGGATCGTCTTCGGCAACGAGAACGCGCGTCATGGCAGCACGACCACGAAGCGCGCGCCGCTCGCGCCGCGCTCCACGCGACATGACCCACCACTGCGAGCCACCAGCTCCCTAACCACCGCGAGACCAATGCCAGTGCCGGCGACCGACGAGCGGCGATGCTCGTCGAGTCGCACATACGGCTCCCAGATGCGCTCGCGATCGGCGGCTGGCACGCCAGGTCCGTCGTCGTCGACGGCGACGGTCAGCCCATGCTCGCCGGCTTCGAGCTCGACACGCACTCCGGCGGGTGAAGCGCCATACTTCCACGCGTTGTCCAGCAGGTTCGTCAGCACCTGTCGCAAGGCTTCCGCATCGATGGCGCGCTCCAGACGCGGCGGGCCGGCGACTGGAATCGCTGCAGGCGCGGCCACGGTCGCCTCGAACTCGCGCACGATGTCGCGAATCAGCGTGGCGACGTCCGCGGGCTCGAGATGCGGAATTGCCGTTCGCGAGCTCGACAGTTGCAGGACGTTGTCGACCAGCATCGAGAGGCGGCGTGCGCCGCGATCCAGCGCATGCAACGTGTCGCGCCGTTCGTCGTCGGAGCGCACGCGATCGAGCAACAGCGTCTCGGTGAACATGCGGATGCGCGCGACCGGAGTGCGCAGCTCGTGCGAAGCGCGCGTCACGAAATCACGGCGCAGGTCGGCGTGACGCCGTTCGCGGCGGATCTGCAGCGCCGCTGCTGCGGCAAGCGCCGCCGACAACAGCGCCAGTCCCAGCAGGACCGCAGTCTGCGAGCGAGGCAAGCCGCCGATGATCAGACTGGAGGCCGACGCCGGATCGATTGCAATCTCGACGGTGTACGCATCGAGGCCCGTGATCGCCGGCGTGCCGCGCAGATCGAGTGTCGCCAGGGGCGCGAGCGCCGTGTGCTCGTTAGGCGAGCGCAGGATGATGCGGCCGTCAGGCGCACGAACGGTGACGACCACACCGACCGCGGCCAATGTCGGGGGCAACAGCGGCTCGGCAGCGATGAACTCGTTGAACCAACCGGTCAGTGCCGGCTGCGACACCTCGAAGCCCACGCACGTCGATGCTCCCTGCCTTGTTCTGTCCGGCGGCGCGAGTACGAAGAGCCGGGTGCCGACTGCTTCGGGCCAGCGCACGCTCACCGTGCCGCCAGCGCGGGGCTGCATGGCCGCTCTGAGCAACGCGTCGCGCAAAGGCGGCGGCAGTGACAAACTCTCCTCGACAAACTCGCCATCCGCGACATCGAAGCGGAACATCGAACCAACGAGCTCGATCGCCCGCCGTGATTCCGGCGGCATCGCGAGTTGCAAGACCTGACGCGACGGCAGCCCTCGTTGCTGCTCGCTCGTCGTCTGCGCGAGCGCACGCAACGCCACGACGACGCCGTAGTTGCCGACGTAGGCCGTGGTCCGTCGCGAGAACTCAGTTGCCGCCAGTTCCGCATAGTCGCGTAGCACGCGCTGCGCGAGCTGCCGATGTGAGGCGGCCGACGTGAAGGCCTGCCACGCGAGCGCCGCGGTCAGTATCGCGCTCGCACCGAGCAGAATGAACGGCGCCGCAGTCGCGAGACGGGTTAGTGCAAGCTTCAACCGCATCCTTGCAAGGTTACCGGCTGCGGGGCGCGCCGGATGCAACTTTGACGAACCTCTGACACGAGCCCGACCGCGGCAACGCCCGCCCCGCGCAGTCTGCGCCGGTCGCAAATCATCGGAGCCTCGTCATGCGCCTGCCCCTGCTGTTCCCCCTGCTGTTGTCAATGGCCGCGTCGAGCGCGCACTCGGCCGCATCCACCCAGGTTTTCGTCCTGGGGAGCCTGTACTCGCGTCACCAGTCGATTCAGGCATACGACCTGGACGCTCTGCGGCGCGTCGTCCTCGCGATCGCCCCGGACGTCGTCGTCGTCGATTGCACGCCGACCGAGGTGCGCGAACTGAAAGTGCATCCGAGCAAAGTCGAATATCCGCAGGTCATCTTTCCCCTGGTCCGGGAACGCGGCTATCGCGTCTACGCGGCTGAGCCTGACGAGCCGCTGTTCACCCAGATCGTCCAACCGCTGGCGCAGGCGCGCAGCGCATTCGCGAAGGAGCAGCCCGAACAGGCACGCATCCTGAACGCCTACGACGAGGCAACCTGGTCGGCGCTGGGGATGTACTGGCAATCGCCGGCCGACGCCCATGACGAGACAACGGCGCTCGCGCTCGCCGGCCGCAAGGCGCTCGATACGCGTATCCACGGCCAACTGCAGGCGCAGGCCAACACGCGCTGGATCGAGCACTGGGTGCAGATCGTGCGGCAGGCCGCTGCCGAGAACCCCGGCAAGAGGATTCTCGCCGTCGCCGGCATCGACAACCGCGAAGAAATCGCGCGCGAGCTGCGCCGTGACCGAGCGCTCGACGTCGTCGACATGGCGCAGTGGTTGCGCGCCCGGTAAGCGCCGGTCCGTGTCAGACGATCCGCACAGCGTTTTGCGCAGGCGCGGCGATGGAACAAGGCGCGCCCCAGCGCCGTCCATGATCGGTGAAGCCAATCGCCCTGGCCGCTTTTCTCTGCCTTTTGTGTGCTTCGCCGCTGCGCGCCGAGCGCGTGAGCGTTGCTGTCGAGGGGATCGAAGGGGTCGAGCTGGAGTCGGTGCGCGCCAGCATCGAGCTGCACCAGTACGAAGACCGCGACGTCTCGCCCGTTGAGGTGCGCCGGCTGTTCGAGCGCGCCGACGAGCAGATCCACACAGCGCTCGAACCGTTCGGCTACTACAGCGCTGACGTCACCGGCAAGCTCGAGCGGCCCGAGCCGGGCAAGTATCGAGCGACCTTTCAGGTCAAACCCGGCGATCCGGTGATCGTGCGCCAGGAGCGCGTCGTCGTCAGCGGCGAGGCGGCACAGCTCGAGAGCGTCAAGACGGCGCTCGCACACTTCCAGCCGAAGCAAGGCGAGCGGCTCGATCACGGCGCTTACGAGCGCAGCAAGCAGGAGATCGCGACCGCGCTCGCCAACGAGGGCTTCATCGCCGCGCAGACGGTCAAGCATCGCGTGGAGGTCGTGCGGGCCGCGAACAGCGCGGAGATCGATCTCGAATGGGACCCCGGCACGCGCCATCGCCTCGGTGCGGTGCACTTCTCGGACGTGCAGTTCCCCGACAGCTTCCTGCAGCGCTACACCCCGTGGCGCGAGGGCGAGTTCTACTCGACCGAGAAGCTGCTGAACCTGCAGCAGGCGCTGGTCGACGCCGACTACTTCTCCGCAGTCGCAGTCGCGCCCGATCTCGCTCACGTGCAGGATGCTGTGGTGCCCGTCGACGTGATGCTCGTGCCGGCGAAGCGCACGGTGTACACCGCCAGTGTCTATGTGAGCACGGACTCCGGGCCCGGCACGAAGCTCGGCTTCGAGCGGCGCTGGCTCAACGATCGCGGCCACAAGCTGAGCGCGGACATCCAGTACTCCACGCGCCTGCAGGAAATCAGCACCCTGTACCAGATCCCGGAACCGGGCATCCCCAATCGCACGTGGAACTTCGGCGCCGGCTATCGCGACGAGACGACCGACAGCAGCACGTCGCGCATGGCACGCGTCGCGGCCAACCAGGTGACCGACCGCTGGAAGGGCTTCACGCGCACGCTCGGGCTGCAATATCTGAACGGCAATTTCGAGATCGCCAGCGAACAGCACTCGACCAGCCTGCTGTATGCCGAAGGGCTGCTGACGCGCAAGAAATCCGATGACCTGTACTTCCCGCTCAGCGGCTACCAGCTGCTCTACGGCCTGCGCTTCGCGGCCGAATCGGTGCTCTCCGAGACCAGCTTCGCGCAGGCGCGCGCCGAAGCGAAGTGGCTGCGGCAGGTCGGCGACGACGGCCGGGTGATCCTGCGCGCCATGGTCGGCGGCATGGTCGTGAAGGACTTCGATGCGCTGCCGCCGGAGCTGCGGTTCTTCGCCGGCGGCGACCGCTCGATCCGCGGCTTCGACTACCAGGAGATCGGCGATCTCGACGCGAAGGGTGAAGTGATCGGTGGCAAGTACCAGGCGATCGGCAGTGCCGAATACGAGCACTACTTCCTGCCGAAGTGGGGCGCTGCGGTTTTCGTCGACGCCGGCGATGCGTTCACGAAGGAGTTCGACGCCAACGTCGGCGCCGGCATCGGCGTGCGCTGGAAATCGCCGGTTGGCCTGGTGCGCGTGGACATCGCGCGGCCGCTGGTGTCGGAGTTCGAGCACGAGTGGCGCATTCATCTCGTGATCGGGCCGGACCTGTGAGACGCGCAGCGAAATGGCTGGGAGTGGCGCTCGGCGGTCTGCTGATCGTGATCGTTGCAGTGGGCGCATGGAGCCTGCACACGCAGGCCGGCGCCCGCTGGATCGGGCGCGTCGCAGTCGGTGCGCTCGGCGGCAAACTCGCGCTCGGCCGCATCGACGGCACGATCGCCGACCGGCTGACCGTCACGGACATTCGTTACCGCGATCCGCAAGCGGGCGTCGACGCGCGGCTGCAGCGCATTCTGGTGAACCTGTCGCTCGGCGACCTCGCGCGCGCGCTGGTGCATTTCCACAAGATCGAGCTGAGCGGTATCGACGTTACGTTGAGCAAGCCGACAAAACCGCAGGAACCGGAGCCGTCGCAGCCGTTCTCCCTGAAGCCGCCGATCGACGTCGCGATCGATTCCCTGCTGCTCGACTCGGCGCATATCCGGCGCGATGGGGCCGAGCTCGTCGAGCTGACGCGTGCAATCTTCGACGGCCACTGGACGTCGCGCGAGCTGGCGGTGAAACGGCTCGAGGTGCATTCGCCGCAAGGGGAGATCGAGTTCTCGGGCCGGGCCGCGCAGCGCGAGGTCTACGACGGCGCCGGTCGCGGCCGGTTTCGCTGGAAGGCCGGCGAGCGGCTGTACACCGGCGTGATCGAGACTTACACGCAGGGCGACGACGCCAACGCGGTGCTGAAAATGAGCGCGCCGCTCATCATGGAACTGCAGGCGCGCGTGACGCAGAAACCGGGCTGGCCCTGGCGCTTCACGCTCGAAGCGCCACGGTTCGATCCGCGCACCGAGTTGCTGCCTGATTCATCTTTCACGAGCCTGGCCGCCTCGCTGAGCGGCCACGGCTCCGTCGACCAGGGCGCGATCTCCGGCAAGCTGGCGATCAACGACGAACCGCTGCTGATCGAGCCGCTGCGCTTCACCCGCAACGGCGACGGCATCGCCATCGATACGATTCTCCGCATCGGCCGCATGGCCGGCGCCCTGCACGTCGGCGGCGACGTCGATCTCGGACGCAAGCCGGCGAGCGCCAAGGTCGCCGCTGAATGGGACGGGATCGTCGTGCCGGCGGCGTGGGTCGGCCAGGAACTTCACACGCACGGCGCGCTGAATCTGCACGGCAGCTCGGAGGCTTATTCCGCGCAGGGCAAGCTCGCCCTCGGGCCCGAGGACCGCGTCGCCGACATCGCGCTGAACCTGCAGGGCACGCCGGAGCGCGTCGAGCTCGAGCAGTTCGATATCTCACAGCGCGCCGGCCGACTCGCCGCACGCGGCCGGATCGACCTGCAGCCGCAGCTGGCGTGGGACATGACGGCGACCGCGCAGGACTTCGACCCGGGTGCATTCGCCGTCGCGTGGCGCGGCCAACTCGGCTTCGATCTCGCGAGCAAGGGCCGGATGCTGGACCACGGCCCAGAAGCGAGCTTTCAACTCACGAAGCTGCGCGGCCAGCTGCGCGGGCGGCAACTCTCGGGAAACGCGGACGTATCGGTGACGCCGCCGCTGATCGCGAGCGGCACCGTCGCCCTCAACTCCGGCCAGAGCGAGCTGCGCTTTCGCGGCCGCCGCGGCGAGAGTCTCGATGCGACCCTCGCACTGAATATCAAATCGCTCAACGACTGGCTGCCGGACTCGGGCGGCCAGCTGCAGGCCAACTTCGTCGTCCGCGGCAAGTGGCCGGAGCTGGCGGTCGAGGGCGACGCGCGCGGCAGCGACCTGCATGCCGCCAACCTGCGCGTCGACTCCCTGAGCGCGAAGGCGGACGTCGCCGATCCGCGCAACCCCTCAGGCTCGCTGCGCCTCGATCTCACCAAGCTGACTGCGGCGGGCTTCGAGTTCGACAGCGTCCGCGCGCAGGCGAGCGGCGCACCCAAATCGCATCGCCTCGAGCTGCGGGTGGACGGTCAGCCTTTGGCGCTCGAACTGAATCTGCAAGGTGCGCGCACCGACGAGGGTTGGTCGGGCTCGCTGCAGCATCTCGTCGTGAACGTCAAAGACGCTGCCCGCCTGGCATTGCGCGAACCGGCCAACATCGTGCTCGACAAGGACTCGGCGGAACTGTCGCAAGCCTGCCTGGCCGACGGCCGTATCGAGTTGTGCGCGGCGGGCGCGCGGCAGGCGGACGGCGCGATTCGTGCGAGCTATTCGCTCGCGAACGTGCCGCTCGCGCTCGGCAACGCGCTCGCGACATCCGAGCTGCCGATCAAGCTCGAAGGCACGCTGCAGGGTCACGGCGAGATCCGGCGCACGCCGCAGGGCGAGCTGTTCGGCGACGTCCTGATCGAATCGGAATCCGGCAGCGTCTCGCGCCAAGTGGCGGCGGCGCCCGGCGACGAGACGCAGGAAGCGCCGCAGAAGCTGCTTGCCTATCACGGCCTGCGGATTGCGGCGACGCTGTCGGGCCCGGATGCCCGCGGTTCATTCGACACGCAGTTCGATCCGAACGGGACGCTGCACGCCGAGGCCAGCGCGCACGATCTCGATCGGCCGGCAACTCCGATCAGCGGCCGTGTGCGTGGGCAGATCCCGGACCTCGCGCCGCTGGCTGTGTTCATGCCGCAGCTCGCGAACGTGCACGGCCGCGTCGACGCCGACGTTGGAGTGGCCGGCACCGTGCAGGCGCCCGAGCTGTCCGGACTCGTCAGCGCGACGGGGCTCGCTGCCGACATCCCGGCGATCGGCCTGCGGCTCAAGGACGGCCAGCTGCAGGCACGCCCTGCGCCCTCGGGCGAGATCGCCATCGACGGCGGCATCGTCTCCGGCGACGGTCGGCTGGCGTTCGCGGGCAAGGCCGAGCGATCGGGCAAGGTCGACATGCACATCGGCGGCGACCGCGTGCTGGCGGCAGACATCCCCGGTGCACGCGTGATCGTCACGCCCGATCTCAATCTGGCGCGCACGGCGGAGCGCATGACGATCAACGGTCAGGTCACGATTCCGGAAGCGACCGTCGACCTGCAGAAGCTGCCGCGCGGCGGCGAGAAGGCGCAAGCGGCTTCGTCCGACGTGATCGTCGTCGATGCGCAGACGCGCGCGGACGAGGCGGAAAAGGCGCCGGTGTTTGCCGAGATCACGGTCAACATCGGCGAGAAGGTCGAGCTGATCGGCTTCGGCCTGCAATCGACCGTGCAGGGGCGGCTCGACCTACGCGAGAGCCCGGGCCAGCCGACGCTCGGCTCGGGCGAAGTGCGCGTCGCGGGCAAGTACAAGGCGTATGGGCAGGATCTCACGATCCAGCGCGGGCAGCTGCTGTACGCGTGGACGCCGCTGCAGAACCCGCGGCTCAACATCGAGGCGACGCGCACGGTAGGAGAGGAAGGAGCAGACCAGGTGACGGCTGGTCTGCGCGTGCGCGGCAGCGCGCAGAGTCCGGAGCTCAGCGTGTTCTCCGATCCGGCGATGAGCCAGACCAACGCCCTCTCCTACCTGGTCGCCGGCAAGCCGATCGACGAGGTCGGCGCCGGCGACAGCGAAGCCGGCGCGATGCAAACCGCCGCGCGCTCGATCGGCGTCGCCGGCGGCGGGCTGCTCGCGAAGAGCCTGGGAAAAAGGCTGGGCGTCGATGAGCTCGCGGTGAAGGACGAGGAAATGGTCGGCGGCGCGGCGCTGACGGTGGGTCAGTACCTCTCGCCGCGCTTGTACCTCAGCTATGGTGTCGGCCTGTTCGAGCCCGGAGATGTCATCACGCTGCGCTACAAGCTCTCGGAGGAGCTCGCGCTCAAGACACAACGCGGGCCGGAGGATACGCGCGCCGGCATCGAGTACCGGATAGAGAAATGAACTTCTGAATTCTCAGGCCGGCACCAACCGAATACGTGTGATCTCCGACGGCGCGCCGAAGCGCTTCGGCGGGCCCCAGTAACCGGTGCCGCGGCTCGTGTACACCCACAGATCCTGCAGGCGATTCAGGCCCGCCGTGAACGGCTGCTGGAAACGCACGAAGTGATTCCACGGCCAGAACTGGCCGCCGTGCGTGTGCCCCGACAACTGCAGATCGAAGCCCGCGGCGGCCGCGGCGGCGGCCGATCGCGGCTGATGCGCCAACAGAATCTTCACGGCTGCGCTCGCAGGCGCACCTTGCAGCGCGACCGAAGGATCGCTGCGCTGACGGGGATCGAAGTGGTGCGCGCTGTAATCGGTAACGCCGGCGACGACGATCTGATGTTCGCGATAGTTCAGCACGACGTGCTCGTTTGTGAGCACGCGCATGCCCAGACGCTGGAACTCGTCTGTCCACGCTTGCGCGCCCGAGTAGTACTCGTGATTGCCGGTGACGAAGTACGTGCCGTGGCGCGAGCGCAGGCGCGAGAGCGGAGCCACGTGCGCCGCGAGCTGTCGCACGCTGCCGTCGACCAGATCGCCCGTCACCGCGATCACGTCCGCATCGAGGCCGTTGACTGCCTCGACGATGGCGTCGACATACTTGTGCTTGATCGTCGGCCCGACGTGCACGTCGCTGATTTGCGCGATTGAAAACCCGTGCAGCTCCGGCGGCAGGTTCGCGACCGGCACGTCGACATCGACGACTGCCGCGCGCCGTCGCGCGTTGAACAGACCGATCAGCGTGGCGAGCACGGCGATCACGAGCGTGGCAATCGCCGTGATCCGTCCGACAGCCGGCATCTCGACGCCCGCCACGAACACTCGCGCGATCAGCAGCACGACATCTCGCAGCAAGGTGAAAACCAGGAGCGACGAGAACAGTCCCATAGTCGTCAAGCCGATCCAGGCGAGCCGGTCAGACCACTCCTGGTCGCGCGTCGAGCGCGCAACGAGGGCGAGCGGCATCAGCAGACACGATGCCAGCAGCGCAAGCGCGCCGATGGCGTGGCCGGCCGGGCCGACTGGCAACGGCGGCAACAATCGTAAGCCGATGTAGAGGTGGAGCAGCGCCAGCAACGCGATGGCGTAGAGGAAACGGCGGCTGACGCGCATGCCGGGGAGTATGGGGCCTTGCAGGCGCAGTTCAATCTCAGCAAGCTGCCACGATGTCCGAGAGAACTGCGAGCCGCACCGCGCTCGCGACCGCTCACATGCGCGCGGCGCATCAGTTGCTGGATCCGCCGCCGCGGATTCTCGAAGATCCGGCCGCTGTCGCCGTGCTGGGACCCGACGCAGAACAGCGTATCCGGGAGCTTGCCGAGCGCTCGCAGACGCCCGAAGGGCGCACGCTGCGTGCGCACATGGTGCTGCGATCCCGCTTTGCCGAGGATCGCCTCGCCGCCGCCGTCGATCGCGGCGTGACTCAATATGTCATCCTGGGCGCCGGCTTCGACACGTTCGCAGTCCGGCAACCGCCCTGGGCGCGCAGCCTGCGCATCCTCGAAGTCGATCACGCCGGAACGCAGGAACTGAAGCGCGCGCACCTCGCAGCCGCGGGCCTCGTCGTACCGCCGAATGCCGGTTTCGCGACCATCGACTTCGAGCGCGAATCGCTGCGCGACGGTCTGTTACGCCACGGCATCTCACCGGCCGCCCGCACGTTCTTCTCGTGGCTCGGCGTGACGATGTATCTGCAGAAGAGCGCGATCGACGCTGTGCTGCGCTCGGTCGCGCAGTTCCCTGCAGGCAGCGAGATCGTGTTGACGTTCGCCTCTGCGAGCAACACGCCACGGCCCATCGCGGAGCGCGCGGCGCACATAGGCGAGCCGTGGCTGAGTTTCTTCGAGCCCGCGGAGATGCGCGATGAACTACTTGCAGCGGGCTTCACGACAGTCGAACTGCTGACGCCAGCCGTAGCGCAGGAGCGCTACTTCCGGCAAGGCTCGTCGCTGCCGACGCCGCAGCGGACGACCATCGTCACGGCCGTGCGGTAGGATTTGGAACGTGGTCGCACCCGTCATTCATCACAGCAAACCGGCGCCGGACATCGAGATCGACGAGGCGCTGGTTCGCACGCTGCTGCGCGAACAGCATCCGGACCTCGCGCATCTGCCGCTGCAGTCGATGGACTCCGGCTGGGACAACGCGATGTTCCGCCTCGGCGAGGCGCTCGTCGTGCGCCTGCCGCGACGAGTCGCGGCCACGCACCTGATCGAGCACGAGCAGGAATGGCTGCCGCAACTGGCCCCCTTGCTGCCGATCCCCGTGCCGGCGCCCGTGCGCGTGGGACGGCCCGCAGATCGCTATCCCTGGCGCTGGAGCATCGTGCCGTGGCTGAGCGGACGTAATGCCGACCTCTGCGAGCCGCGAGCGGACCAGGCGGAACGACTCGCAGCGTTCCTGTGCGCGCTGCACCGTCCCGCGCCCGCGAATGCGCCCGTGAATCCGTACCGCGGCGTGCCGCTGCGGGAACGCGCCGAGCAAATCGCCGAGCGCATCCGGCGCCTCGAACGCCACACGACGCTCCTCAACGACGACGTCGTCAGGACCTACAGCGCGGCGCTCGAAGCGCCGATCGATGTCACGCCGACGTGGCTGCACGGCGACCTGCACGCCGGCAACCTGCTGGTTGATGACGACGGTGTGATCAGCGGCGTGATCGACTGGGGCGACATGACGAGCGGCGATCGCGCCACGGACCTGGCGACGCTGTGGATGAACCTCAGCGATCGCAACGCGCGCGAGAACGCGATGCGTGCATGCAACGACGTCAGCGACGCGACTTGGTTGCGCGCGAAAGGCTGGGCAGTCTTCTACGGCGTGACGCTCGGCACGTCGGGCCTCGCCGGCGACACCCGTCACGCGCTCATGGCACGCCGCACGCTCGAGCGCGTCGTCGCCGGTCCCTGAGCCATTTCGCGCGACTGGCTTGAGCCTGTCCACAATGGCGTCCGAAACAGGCGAGTAGTCGCCGCGCTTCGGCAGTACACATTTGCCCATGATGAATTCCAGTGCGCTGCGCTCCATCGCGAGCGTCCCGTCGTCCGACAGAGAGTTGCAGATCAAGGCCTGGGTGAGCACGTTCGAGGCCGGGCTCACCGAGATCGGCGAAATGCCGAATGCACTCGTCTGCATGCACCTCGGCCCGTCCGTAGAAGTGCGGTGTACGCGCGGCGGAACGGTGCGGGAGGGCCGCGAGGTCGCGGGCGATCTCGACATCGTTCCGGCGCGCACCGCCGCGTCGTGGGAGATGAAGCAGGAGGGCATGGCGCTCATCATGTGCGTGCCGGACGCGCTGCTGCGCGCAGTCGCGGTGCGGCTCGATCGCGATCCGGCGTCGATCGACATCGCCGACCGCTTCCAGATGCGCGATCCGGTCATCGAGCACATCGGCTGGACGCTCAAGGCCGACCTCGATTCGAACGTCACCTGCGGGCGACTGCTGCGCGACAGCCTCGGCGTCGCACTCGCCGCGCGCCTCCTGCAGCGGCACTATCGCGGCTCGCTGCCAATGCGCGAGATTCGCGGCGGACTGACGCACACCAAGCTGGAGCGGGTCATCGCGCACATCGAGGACAATCTCGCGAGCAAGCTGTCGCTGCCGGCAATCGCCGAGGTCGCCGGCATGAGCGTCTCGCACCTGAAGACGCTGTTCCGCAACTCGACCGGCGTGCCCGTATACGAGTACGTGCTGCGTCGGCGCGTGGAGCGCGCGCAGTTCCTCCTGCGCAACCACAAGCATTCGATCGCGGAGATCGCGGTCGCGACCGGCTTCGCGCACCAGAGCCACCTCGCCCGCCACATGCACCGGATCCTCGGCTACACGCCCTCGGCCGTGCGCCGGAAGTCTTCGCAGCAACCTGTGCTGCGCGCGGTCAACTGAGTTCTTGCCGCACGGGTGGCGGGCCGATAGGCTTGCCGCCCATGAAAAAAATCGCACCCGCTCTCGCTCTCGTCGCCCTTCTCATTGCTGGCCCTGCTCTCGCCCAGAACAAGAGCAAGGACGCCCCGCCGGATGAAGTCCGCAAGGAGGCGCGCGAGATCTTCCAGAAAGTGATCTCCTTCCGCACGTCCGAGGGACTCGGCCAGGTGCCGGCGATGGCGCAGTATCTGGCCGAGCGCTTCCAGGCTGCCGGCTTCCCCGCCGCAGACATCCACATCCTGCCGGTCGAGGAGACCGCCTCGCTGGTCGTGCGCTATCGCGGCAGCGGCCGCGGCGGCAAGCCGATCCTGCTGCTCGCCCACATGGACGTCGTGACTGCGAAGCCCGAGGAGTGGCAGCGCGATCCGTTCACGCTGGTGGAGGAAAACGGCTATTTCTTCGGGCGCGGCACGCTCGACAACAAGCAGGGCGTGACGGTGCTGACCAGCACGTTCCTGCGCCTGAAACGCGAAGGCTTCGTGCCGACCCGCGACCTGATCATCGCGTTCAGCGGCGATGAAGAGACCGGCATGCTGACCGCCACCGACCTGGCGAACAAAAATCGCGCGCTGGTCGATGCGGAGTACGCACTGAACAGCGACGATGGCGGCGGCCAGCTCGATGAGAACACGGGCAAGCCGCAATACCTGAGCTTCGTCGGCGCCGAAAAGATATCGGCGACTTACCAGCTGACCGTGCGCAATCCCGGCGGCCACAGCTCCGCGCCGCGTGCCGACAACGCGATCTACGAGCTCGCCGATGCACTCAAAGCGCTGCAGGCGTATCACTTTCCCGTGAAGACCAACGACTGGACGATCGGCAGCTTCAAGGCCACCGGGCCGGTGACCCCCGGTCCGCTCGGCGAGGCGATGACACGCTTCGCCGCGAATCCTCAGGACGAAGCAGCCGCCGCGACGATCGCCGCGGTGCCCACCGAGATCGGCAAGACGCGCACCACGTGCGTCGCGACGATGCTCCGCGGCGGTCATGCGTCGAACGCGTTGCCGCAGACGGCGACTGCGACGGTGAGCTGCCGCATCTTCCCCGGCACGAGCGTCGATGAGGTCAAGGCGACGCTGGAGCAAGTCGTCGGTAAGAACGTGGAAGTGCACTTCGACGGCAGTACGCCGCCTGCTGGCGCATCGCCACTGCGCAAAGATGTGCTCGCGGCCCTGACCAAGGCCGCGCACGCACGCTATCCCGGCATTCCCGTGGTGCCCGGCATGGTGCCGTGGGCGACCGATGGCGCGGTCTATCGCGCCGCGGGCATTCCCACGTACGGCGTCTCCGGCTCGTTCATCAAGGCGAGCGATGCTTTCAGCCACGGACTCAACGAGCGCTTACCGGTCGAATCGTTCTATGGCGAGCTGACGCACTGGTACGTGTTGCTCAAGGAGCTCGCGGGCAAGCGCTGACCTCAGGGCAGCGTCGCGAAGGCGCGCACGGGAAACGTCCCCATTCCCTTCACTTTCGGCGGCACGGCGGTGAACCGGCTGCCGGTCGCGGGCAGCTGTCGCAGACCGCACATGTGCTCGACGATCGGAATGCCGGCGGCGAGCAGCACGCTGTGCACGGGCCGCTTCATGTCCGCGATGTCGTCGATGTTGTAGGAATCGATGCCGACGAGCGCAGCACGCGCGCTGCGCAGGTGCTCGGCCGCAGCCGCAGTCAGGAATGGATGTCCTTCGAAGTAGCGGTCGGTGCGCCAGTGCCGATCCCAGCCGGTGCGCACCAGCACCGCCTTGCCGGTCACGTCCAGGCCGGTGAACGCTTCGAGTCCGACGGCGCGTGTCTCCTCTGACACCGCGACGACGACGGCATCGAGCGCGACCAGCGCCTGCAACTCGAACGCCGCGATGTCGGCGCCGTCCGCGTAGCGGTGGAACGGACTGTCGATGTAGGTGCCCGTATTCGCGACCATGGTGATTTTGCCGATCTGGAACTCGGTGCCCGCCGCGTAGACCTCGCGCGATTGGGCGCGGCTGAGGTGATCGCAGATCAGCGGGGCGGGCAATCCCTTGTAAGTGATCATCCCGTCCTCGATCGTATGACTCAGGTCGATGAGCTGCATGCGGCGGCCTCGCGCTGGGCGGAACTTGTCGGAGCATGATGGCGTTGCCGGAGTACTGCAAATCGTACGGAGGTCGCCATGAAGATGTTTCCGCTCACACTGTTTGCCGCGTGCGGGGTCGCACTCGCCACGACCGCGGCCTACGCCGGCGACGACGAGTCGAAGCAAGGCTCGGGCCAGGCCGAGCTGCAGATGATGGATATGGATCACGACGGCAGCGTCTCCGCCACCGAGCACGCCGCCGGCGCGAAGAAGATGTTCGAGAAGATGGACGCGGACGGCGACGGCATCGTGACCGAGAAGGAGATGAGTGCAGCCCACAAGGACATGCCGACGGGCCGATCGGAGGCCACCACCAGCTCGGCTGACACCGCGGGCGCGGCGAAGGCCAGCCGCCTGGGCGGCAGCGAGCGGCCGAGCAAGTCCTCGGCGTCGAAGATCAAGGCGATCGACGAGGACGGCGACGGCACCATCACGGCGGCCGAGCACGAAGCCGGCGCACGCAAGATGTTCGACAAGATGGACAAGGACCACAACGGCAAGCTGAGCGCCGCCGAGCTGCAGGCCGGCCACGACAAGATGATGACCGCCGAAGACCAGTAGGTCGGGCTTTGGCCCGACATGCTGCGAAGACGCCGGCACCTGCCGGCGTCTTTGTTTTCAGGCCCTGCCGGGCGGTGTACGGTATCGACCGTCATGGGCACGAAAGATTCTTCCTGGGTAACCGCCGGCTTCGGCGAGTCCGCATATGCGGCGCTCGCGCGCGGCATGGCCGCGTCGGAAGTCTGGTCCCTGCTGCTGAGCGTGATGCGAGAGCGCGCCGAGCACCGCACCGCCAGCGCGCTTGCCCAGCAATGGGAAAACGATCGCTTCGTGCAGTTGTCGTACATCGATCAACGCACCCTTGTCGATCTCGATTCGCACCTGCTCGCAGCCGCGCACGAATTCGAAGCAGTGGAGTTGTCGCCGCTCGCGCCGCTGGGGACCTCTTCGAGCGTCGCGCTGACCACTCAGAATCGCGTGGTATCGACCGTGCGCGGCACCGAGGTCGTATCGGATCCGACCAACGTGCTCGCGCTGGAGAGCGCGCGACGACTGCGTGAGGATCAGACGCGGATCGTCAGGTTCTGCACGTCGCATCGCTGCGTGCGCGCGCAGGAAGTGCCGAAGGTGGCCGGATTCGCCGCGCACTTCCGGATGTTCTGCATGACCACCGCGGGCCACGAGTGCAAGGATCAGACGTTCGTCACGGATGCGCTGACGCACCACATCCGCACGCACCTGCTGGGACTCGACCGGCTGGAGCAGCACGGCTATCGCTTCGCGAACCGCCGCGTGCGCCTGCTCTGTACCGAAGAGCGCGAGCCGCTCGTGCGACGGATTGCGGCGGCGATCGAAGGCGTCGACGTGTCAATCGAGCGCCTGGAGCAGCGGTACTACGACGGCCTGCGATTCATGATCGGTGCGCACAGCCTCGCGGGCGACGACATTCCATTGATCGACGGCGGCGCATTCGACTGGCTGCACAAGCTCGCGGCCAACCGCAAGCTCGTGTTCGTCGCGAGCGCGATCGGCTCGCAGCTCGCTGCGTACCTGTATCGGGTGCCGTCTACGGCTGAACCAGCTGCGTGATCCCGCGCTTGCGCTTCTCTTCCGCGACCATCGTGCGCACGTCCGCGAGCAGCTTCTTCGCGTCGTAGACGATGCCGTCCTTGACGGTGTACTTCACGCCGCCGACCCGGTGCGACTTGCCGTCGTCGCCGAGACGGATGTGGCCCGTGCCGTAGAGTACCTTGAGATTCGCCAGCGGATTCTCCTCGAGGATCGCCAGGTCGGCGAGCTTGCCGGGCTCGATCGAGCCGATGCGGTCCGCCGCACCGAGCGCCTGCGCACCGTTCAGCGTCGCCGAGCGGATCACTTCCAGCGGATGGAAACCCGCCTCGCGCAGCATCTCCAGCTCCTGGATCGTGCCGAAGCCGTACAGCTGGTAGATGAAGCCCGAATCCGAGCCGACGGTGACGCGGCCGCCGCGATTCTTGTAGTCGTTCACGAACGCCATCCATAGCGCATAGTTTTCGCGCCACGCGACCTCGTCCTCGCTGCCCCAGTCGAAGAAGAAGCTGCCGTGGTTGTCGCGGTTCGGCGTGTAGAAGTCCCACAGCTGCGGCAGCGTGTACTCGTCGTGCCAATCGGCGCGCCGCGCGCGCATGAGATCGCGCGACGCGAGGTAGATCGTGAACGTCGGGTCGAGCGTGAAGTCCAGCCCGAGCAGCTCCTTGATCACCGCTTCATATTTCTCGCTGCCGGGCCGCGCCGCCTGCTGCCAGAGCCGGCCCGCCTGGCCGAAGCGATCCTGTTCGTTGTTGTAGTTGTACGCCGGCGGATAGTGCTGCACGGTGCGATCGTCGAACAGCGCTTCCGGCAATCCGTACCAGTGCTCCATCGACGTCAGGCCCCAGCGCGCAGTCGTGAGGACGTTGACGCGAGTGACGTCGAGCTGCGCATGGTGGCACGCGCTGCGCATCCCCTGCTTCTTCAGCTCGTCGAACACTGCTTCCAGAACGTCCGGGCGATAGCCGAAGCATTTCATGCCGACCGCGCCCTTCGCTTTCATTTCGCGCACCCAGCGACGCCCATCCTCCGGCTTGGTGATCGGCGTCTCGGGCGTGAAGAACACGTACGGGAAGATGCGCGGCGCCGTGATCTCGTTGCGCTCGCTGCGCTTCTCTTCGCTGACGCACCACTCGACGCCGTTGCCGCAACCGGGCTCGCGGATCGTCGTGATGCCGTGGCCCATCCACAGCTTGTAAACGTACGTCGCGGGCACGCCCTGCTCTTCGCCGCCGATGTGGCCGTGCATGTCGATCAGCCCCGGCATCACGTAATGGCCGCGCAGGTCGATCTCGCGGCCGCCGTAGACGAGCTTCGGACGCCGCGGCTCCTCCTTGACGCCGCCGGGCGCGCCGACCGACATGACCTGCACGATCCGGTTGCCTTCGATGACGATGTCGGCCGGACCGAACGCCGGCGCGCCGGTGCCGTTGATCACGGTGACGTTGCGCAGGATCAATTGCGAGTACGGTCCATCGCCTTCCTGCCGCGGCGGCGCCGGCGCCACCTTCGAGGGTTCAGGTTCCGCCGCCGCGCAGGCCAGCTGTGCGTGAGCAGCCAGGCCGAGCAGGCAGCCAATAGCGACGAATCGGCGCATGAAGATTCTCCCCACTAGAAGTTGCGCATGATGCCGCAAGGAACGAAGGCCGGCGAGCTTGCGTTTCTCTGGCATGGGCACGAAACCCGAGCACGACGAGTCGCGGTTCGTAACGGCGGTGTTCCGCAACGCCGACGCGGCCGAGCGCGCCTATCGGGCGGCGGCTGCGCTCGGGTACGAGGACGCAGATATCAACGTAGTGATCTCCGATGCGACGCGTGACCGGCTGTTGTCCGAGCGCGGCGCGAGCCACCCGAACCTGAGCAGCAACGCCGCCGAGAGCGCCGATAAGCCCGCGAAGGGCGCGGACCTTGGCGGCCCGACGGGCGGCACGCTCGGCACGATCGCTCCTGTCATCGCCGCAGTCGGAACTGCAGCGCTGATTCCCGGCCTGGTGTTCGCCGGACCGGTCGCGATCGCGCTGACGGCTGCCGGCGCGGTCGGCGTCGCCGGCGGATTGATCGGCGCGTTCAAGGACTGGGGCATTCCGCAGGACCGCGTGCGCGAATACGAAAAGGCCGTGCGCGACGGCGCCATCCTTCTCGGCGTGAAAGCACGATCGGCCGAAGATGCGCAGCGGCTCGAGCAGCAGTGGCAGGGAGAGGGTGGCCGCTGAGTTAATCTAGCGGCCGTGAAATCCGGGAAAGCCGCTCCCCTGCTCTGTGCTCTGGTGCTGGTCAGTCCCGCGCAGCTGTGGCTGCCCGATCAGGTCTCCACCGAGAAGTCGGAGGTGCGGATCACCTTCAGTCCCGATGGCAAGCGCATGTTGTGGGGCGCGATCGGCTGGAGCAACGGTGCCGGCGGCTGGGACATCTACGAAAGCGAGCGCTCGGCCAGCGGCTGGAGCAGACCGCGCGTCGTCTCGTTCGATTCCGGCGCCAACGACTTCGATCCTTCGTTCGCGCCCGATGGCTCCGGCGTCTATTTCTTCTCCAACCGCGACGGCGGTTTCGGCAAGGACGACATCTACTTCGCGCCGTTCGATGCGCGCACCGGTCGCTACGGCGCAGTCACGAATCTCGGCGCCGCTATCAACTCGGCGGGCGATGAATGGGCGCCGGTCGTGTCGGCCGACGGCGAGCGGCTGATGTTTGCGAGCGACGGACACGGCGGCCGCGGCAAGCACGACTTGTTCGTCGCGCATCGCAGCGGCGGCGCCTGGGGCCGGATCGAGAGTCTCGAAGCGCTGAACACACCCGACGAGGACTTCGACGCGACGTTCCTGCACGACGGTGTGTCCGTCATCTACACGTCGGGCGACTTCGAGCGCGATGCAGTGGCACTGTATTTCGCGGAGTTCCGCGACGGCCGGTTCCAGCCGCGCGAGCGGTTGCCGGCGGCCGTGAACTCGCAGAAGCAGGGAGCGTGGACGCTCGGACCGTCGATCGCGGCGCACGAGCCCGGAGTTCTGTACTTCACGTCGGAGCGCGAGCCAGGGCGCGGCCGCGCGGACCTCTATCGCATCGAATACAAGCAGGCGCCGGAATCGTCCGATTGACGCTGGCGGCCGTCGCGTCCGCTACATTTCGTCACGATTGCTCACAGCACCTGCGGGACTGCGCGCTCACGCTGGGCGCCGGTCAGTCGGGGAGCACCCATGAGCGATGGCGCTACGGCAATCATGTCGAGCGGTCCTGCGCGCACGGCGCCGAGTATCGATCCGCTCGCGGCGTCGGCATCGCTCTGGTTCGTGATCGCCGCGATGGGTCAGTGGCTCTTCGCGTACTACGTCGTCGGCGTCTACGGCGGAAATTTCGCCGCCGCTGGCCTGGCCGGATTCGCGAAGACACCGCTGCTGCACGGCTACGTCGCCGGCGATACGCTGGGGAACATCGCCAGTGCAGCTCACATCCTGCTCGCCATCGTGGTGCATGGCGCCGGGCCGCTGCAGCTGGTTCCATGGATCCGCAAGCGCGCTCCGGTTTTCCATCGCTGGAACGGCCGCGCGTTCCTCGTGGCAGCCGTCGCATCGAGCTTGTTCGGCCTCTACTTGCAGTGGGCCCGGGATGCGCACCAAGGATTGGCCGACGTCGCCGGCAACACAGTGACCGCGGCGCTCATCATCCTCTTCGCCGCCTTGGCGCTGCGCCACGCGATGGCGCGCAATATCGCTGTCCATCGCCGTTGGGCACTGCGGCTGTTCCTCGCGGCGAGCGCCGTCTGGTTCATCCGCCTGGGATCTTACGGCGCGCAATTTCTGGAGCACGTATTCGCCGTCGAGTTCGCGCCGGGCGTCGACGTATCCATGAACGCGCTGAAGCTGCTCGTTCCGCTGGGCATGCTCGAGCTGTACTTCTGGGCGCACCGGCACGCAGGTGCGAACGGACGAATCGCAGTAGCCGCGCTGCTGCTCGTGATGTCGGTCTTGACGGCGGTGGGAGTCTACGGCGCGGCAACCATCAAGTGGCTGCCAGCGATTCGCGGCTGAGCTGACGCACGAACTGGCCTGCGGCCATGCGCTCGGCGGAAAGGATCGTGTTGTGCAGGAGCATCGTGACGGTCATCTGACCGACGCCGCCGGGCACGGGTGTGATGTACGACGCCTTCTCTTTCACTCTCTCGAAATCCACGTCGCCGACGATGCGGCCGTCCGGCAGGCGATTGAAGCCGACATCGATCACGACGGCGCCGGTGCGCACCATCTGCGGCACGATCAAGCCCGGCACGCCCGCAGCGACGACCAGGATATCCGCGAGCAGCGTGTACTGGCCGAGATCGCGCGTCTTGATGTGGCAGATCGAGACCGTCGCCTCCTGCTGCATCAACATCAGCGCCGTCGGCTTGCCGACCAGATTGCTCGCGCCGACGACGACGACATTGCGTCCTGCGACCGGGATCTGCTCGATCTCGAGTAGCTTCTGCACGCCGTAGGGCGTGCACGGCGAGAACACCGTGTTGCCCGTGACGAGCCCGCCCATGTTGTAGAGGTGGAAACCGTCGACGTCTTTCTCGACCGAGATCTGCTCGACCACGCTCGCGACGCGGATGTGCGGCGGCAGCGGCAGCTGCACGAGGATGCCGTGGATGGTTGGATCGTCGTTCAACGCCTGGATGCGCGCGAGCAGGTCGCTCTCGCTCACGTCAGCCTGCAGCTCGATCAGCTCCGAGCGGATGCCGACCTGCTTGCAGCCCGCGATCTTGCCACGGACATACGAGCGTGACGCCGGGTTGTCGCCGACGAGAATGACGGCGAGCGCCGGCGTAACGCCGTGACGCGACCGAAGATCATCGACTCGCAGCCGGTAGTCCGCACGCAGGCGGTCTGCAATGGCTTTGCCGTCGATGACCTTCGCTGTCATACCGCAGGTCGGGCTGCAGCCCGACTCAATACCGGTACTGGTCCGTCTTGTACGGACCGTCCGTGCTGACACCGATGTACTTCGCCTGCTCCGTGCTGAGCTGCGTCAGCTTCGCGCCGAGCTTGGCGAGCTGCAGGCGCGCCACTTTCTCGTCGAGCTGTTTCGGCAGCACGTACACGCCGACCGGGTACTTCGAGTTGTTCACGTGCAGCTCGATCTGCGCCAGCGTCTGGTTCGCGAACGAGGAGCTCATGACGTACGAAGGATGGCCGGTGCCGCAGCCGAGATTCACCAGCCGGCCTTCGGCGAGCAGGATGATGCGCTTGCCGTCCGGGAAGATGATGTGATCGACCTGCGGCTTGATGTTCTCCCAGCGATACTGCTTGAGCGCCGCCACGTCGATCTCGTTGTCGAAGTGACCGATGTTGCAGACGATCGCGTTGTTCTTCATCTTCTTCATGTGATCGTGCGTGATCACATGGAGATTGCCGGTCGCCGTCACGAAGATGTCGGCCTTGTCGCAGGCATCGTCCATCGTCACGACGCGATAGCCTTCCATCGACGCCTGCAGCGCGCAGATCGGATCGATCTCCGTGATCCACACCTGCGCGGACAACGCGCGCAGCGCCTGGGCCGAGCCCTTGCCCACGTCGCCGTAACCGCAGACGACAGCGACCTTGCCGGCCACCATCACGTCGGTGGCGCGCTTGATACCGTCCACCAGCGATTCGCGGCAGCCGTACAGGTTGTCGAACTTGCTCTTGGTGACCGAGTCGTTGACGTTGATCGCGGGGAACGCCAGCGCGCCGTCCTTCGCCATCTGGTACAGGCGCTTCACGCCGGTCGTGGTCTCCTCGCTCACGCCCTTGATCTGCTTCAGGCGCGTCGAATACCACTTCGGGTCGACCTTCAGCTTCGCGCGGATCGAATTGAACAGCGAGGTTTCCTCTTCGCTGCCCGGCTTGGCGATCACGCTCGCATCGGTCTCGGCGCGCGCGCCGAGGTGCAGCAGCAGCGTGGCGTCGCCGCCGTCATCGAGGATCAGGTTCGAATAGCCGCCGTCGGTCCACTCGAAAATGCGGTGGGTGTAATCCCAATACTGGTCGAGCGACTCGCCCTTGTGCGCGAACACGGCCGTACCCTTCACGGCGATGGCAGCGGCGGCGTGATCCTGGGTCGAGAACACGTTGCACGAGGCCCAGCGCACCTGCGCGCCGAGCGCCTGCAGCGTCTCGATCAGCACCGCGGTCTGGATCGTCATGTGCAGCGAGCCGGTGATGCGCGCGCCTTTCAGCGGCTGCGACTTCGCGAATTCCTCGCGAATCGCCATCAGGCCGGGCATCTCGGTTTCGGCGATCAGGATCTCCTTGCGACCCCAATCGGCCAGGGACAGGTCGGCGACCTGAAAATCGTTCTTGGAAGCGACGTTAGCAACTGCGCTCATGCTCAGTCTCCTGTACTACAAAGTTAGGAGGGCGCCGTTGCCATCGTTGGCAATGCGCGCCGAGCCTGACAGACGGCAAGGAAGAACTCCCTGCCCTGCTGCAGCGCCCCTCGGTCGCGCGGAGGTCGAAAGTTTACCAGAACATAAGGAGTCGGGCTAAAGCCCGACCTCCATTACCCGTTCGCCGCGCGCTTCACCCCTGCGTCTGCGGCAAGCGCGTCGGCCTTGTCGGTCTTTTCCCAGGAAAACTCCGGCTCGGAGCGGCCGAAGTGGCCGTATGCCGCGGTCTTCGCGTAGATCGGCCGCAGCAGGTCGAGCATCTGGATGATGCCCTTCGGTCGCAGGTCGAAATGCTTCGCGACCAGCTCCTCGAGCTTCTCGTCGGAGACTTTGCCGGTGCCGAACGTCGTCACCATGATGCTGGTCGGCTTCGCCACGCCGATCGCGTACGAGACCTGCACCTGCGCCTTGGTCGCGAGCCCGGACGCGACGATGTTCTTCGCGACGTAGCGCGCAGCGTAGGCCGCCGAGCGATCGACCTTCGACGGATCCTTGCCCGAGAATGCACCGCCGCCGTGCGGCGCCGCGCCACCGTAGGTGTCGACGATGATCTTGCGGCCCGTGAGGCCGCAATCGCCCTGCGGCCCGCCGATCACGAAGCGCCCGGTCGGGTTGACGAGATAGTTCACCTTCTTGCTCATCATCTCCCGGGGCAGCACCGGCTTGATGATCTCTTCGATCACGGCCTCTTCGAGCGCCTTGTGCTCGATCTCCGGGTGATGCTGCGTCGACAGCACCACGGTGTCGATTTCCTTCGGCTTGCCGTCGACGTACTTCACCGTGACCTGCGACTTCGCATCGGGACGCAGCCAGGCGAGCTTGCCCTGCTTGCGCAGTTGCGCCTGGCGCTGCACCAGCCGGTGCGACAGGAAAATCGGCAGCGGCATCAGCTCCGGCGTCTCGTCGCAGGCGTAGCCGAACATCAGGCCCTGGTCGCCCGCGCCCTGGTCCAGGTTCAGGCCGCGGCCTTCGTCGACGCCCTGCGCGATATCGGGAGACTGCTTGCCGTACGCGACCAGGACGGAGCAGCCCTTGTAGTCGATGCCGTATTCGCTGTTGTCGTAGCCGATCCGCTTGATCGTCTCGCGTACGACGGACTGGTAGTCGACCACGGCGTTCGAGGTGATCTCGCCGGCGAGCACGACCAGCCCCGTCGTGCAGAGCGTTTCGGCGGCCACGCGCGCGTATTTGTCCTGCGCCAGGAAGGCGTCGAGGATCGCATCGGAGATCTGGTCGGCGACCTTGTCGGGATGCCCTTCGGAAACCGACTCGGAGGTAAAGAGGAAACTGCTGCTGCTCATGAAATTACGTCCTGGAGACCCTGATCTGTTTGTTGCCTAGAAAATCCTGTCCGAATGCGCGCTGGTAGCGCTCCGCGAACTGCTCGCGCGTGAAGCTGTGGTTTTGCGTGCCGCGCGCTTCGATCTTGATCGCTCCCATGAGCGAGGCGACGCGCCCGGTCGTTTCCCATTCATAGCCGTGCAGCAGGCCGTGGATCAGCCCGGCGCGATACGCGTCGCCGCAGCCTGTGGGATCGACCACCGCTGCGGGCTTGGCGGCAGGAATGGCCACCTCTCCCTGCCGCGTGTGAATCACCGAGCCCTCGGCGCCCCGCGTCACGATCAACGCTTGTACTTCCTGCAGCACCTGGGCAGCGGTCCAGCCGGTCTTCTGCTGCAACACCTGCCACTCATAATCGTTGACGGCGACCCAGGTTGCCTGCGAGATGAAAGTTCGCAGCTCCTCGCCATCGAACATCGGCAGGCCCTGCCCCGGGTCGAACACGAACGGCACTTTGCCAGCCGCGAACTGCGCGGCATGCTGCACCATCCCGTCGCGGCCGTCCGGCGCGACGATTCCGATCGTCACCTCGCCCGCATCGGTCACGCGGTTCAGGTGCGAGCTGCCCATCGCGCCGGGATGAAACGCCCAGATCTGATTGTCGTCCAGGTCGGTCGTCACGAAACCCTGCGCCGTATGCTCGGTCTCGATCACCTTGACGTAATCCGTGGGGACTCCCGCCTGCCGCAGCCACTCCGCGTACGGCCCGAAGTCCCGCCCGACCGTCGCCATCGGATAGCCGGCGTCGCCCAGCAACCGCAGGTTGTAGGCAATGTTGCCGGCGCATCCGCCGAATTCCCGCCGCAGCTGCGGCACGAGGAACGAGACATTCAGCATGTGGATCTTGTCGGGAAGAATGTGCTGCTTGAAACGCCCCCCGAACACCATGATGGTGTCGTAGGCGATCGAGCCGCAGATCAGTGCTTTGCTGGACAATGTCAAATTCGGGGCTCCGGTTCCGCTTGCCGCTGCGGGGCGAGGGAATTCATGGGGTCAAGGATAAGGGATTTCAGCCACATGCGGCCTGCCCGAATGGCCCAGGCCCGCAGCGGGCGGCATTGTAGAGCAAGGTCCAGGGCGCCGGCAGCTGCCCTCGAGGGCCTGTCCAGTCGGTCGCGGCCAGCCAGGAGGCGCCATGAGAGCCAAATCGAACCCTCGCGACCGCTCACGCGTTACCCCGGCGTCCGACCCAGGCCAGGAGGCCCGTTTGGTCAACGCGGAGAATCAGAGGCTGTTTGCAATCGCCGACACTAACGCAACTTCGGGGCTCGATCCTGCGGGAGCCGATCCGATTTCGATCCTGCTCGTCGAGGACGAAGGCGTCATCGCGCGCGACCTGGAAGACACGCTGATCCGTCTCGGCTACCGGATCAGCGGCATCGCCAGCGAAGGCGCCGAGGCGATCGAGATGGCGCGCGAGCTGCACCCGCAGCTGGTCGTCATGGACGTGAGCCTGCGCGGCGAAGTCGACGGCATCGATGCGGCGTGCGCGATCCAGGAGGAGGCGCCGGTGCCCGTGATCTTTCTCACCGGCCATACCGATCCCGAAACCCTGCAGCGCGCCGTCTCGACCGGCCCGCTCGGCTACCTGATCAAGCCGTTCGAGGAAACCGACCTGCGTTGCGCGATCGAAGTCGCGATTCACAAGCATCGCTCCGACCTCGCGCGCCGCGAGCGCGAGGAGACGCTGCGGCGCAGTGCCGAGAACCTGTCGCTGATCGACGAGCTCACGCAACTGAAGAACCGCCGCGGCTTCTTCGAGCTCGGCGAACAGGCGCTCAAGATCGCGCGGCGCGAGCAGCACACGATGGCGCTGTTCTTCATGGACCTGGACGGGCTGAAGCAGATCAACGACACGCTCGGGCACATGACCGGCGACGACGCGCTGCGCGACACCGCGGCAGTGCTGCGGCATACGTTCCGCGGCTCCGACATCGTCGCGCGCCTCGGCGGCGACGAGTTCGTCGCGCTGGCGCACTTGAATAGCGAGCTCGACGTCGAAACGCTCTGCGCCCGTCTGCGCGAGCACCTGCAGGAATTCAACTCGGCCCGTACGCGGCCGTATCAGGTCGACCTCAGTATCGGCGCCACGCTGGTCGACGATCCCGCGGACCAGGACCTGGAAGCGTTCATCGCGCGCGCCGACGAAGCGATGTATCGCGAGAAACGCCGGACGGCTCGCGACACTCCTGACGCCCTCTGATGTCCCGACATTGGCGGTATCCTCCGCCGATGCATGCATCGCCGCACACCGATCCCGCCAGCTGGCTCGCGGAGCTCGCGCAGCGGCATCCCGATCGACCCTTACTGAGAACTCCGGGCGGACACTGCGTCAGCTATGACGCGATGAACCGGCTCACGGATCGCATCGCCGGCGCACTCGCGCAGCGCGCTGTGGCGCCCGGCGACCGGGTCGTAGCCCAGGTCGAGAAATCTCCCGAAGCCGTCGCGTTGTACCTCGCGTGTCTGCGCCTCGGCGCCGTATTCGTGCCGCTGAACACGGCCTACACGACCGTAGAGATCGAATACTTCCTGGGCGACGCCGATCCGAAGGTCGCAGTCGGCGTCGCGAAGGGCGGCCTCTCGCTCGACGAGCTCGCCAGTAGCGAATCAGCGCCCGCGGCGGCGCCGGCGAGCCTGACGCAATCGGATCTCGCCGCGCTGTTGTACACGTCTGGCACGACCGGACGCTCCAAGGGCGCGATGCTGACCCGCGCGAACCTCGCCACGAACGCAGTCACGCTCGCACGCGCATGGCGATTCACGGAAGCCGACGTGTTGCTGCATGCCCTGCCGATCTTTCACGTGCATGGGCTGTTCGTGGCGATCAACACGGTGCTCGCGTCCGGCAGCTCGATGCTGTTCCTGCCGAAGTTCGATGCCGACGAAGTCGTGCGCTTGCTGCCTCAAGCAACGGTGATGATGGGCGTGCCCACGTTCTACACGCGGCTGCTACAACATCCCGCATTCACGACCGAGCGGTGCGCGAACGTGCGCCTGTTCGTGTCCGGTTCGGCGCCGCTGCTCGCCGAGACGCACCGCGAGTTCCGCGCCCGCACCGGGCACGCGATTCTCGAGCGCTACGGGATGAGCGAGACGCTCATGAACACTTCCAACCCGTACGACGCCGAACGCGTGGCTGGCTCGGTCGGTCCCGCGCTGCCCGGAGTCGAGGTGCGCATCGCGGATCCGGAGTCCGGTGCGCCGCTGCCCGACGCCGGGTCGGTCGGCATGATCGAGGTACGCGGGCCAAACGTGTTTCGCGGCTACTGGCGCATGCCGGAGAAGACCGCAGCGGAATTCCGCAAGGATGGCTACTTCATCACCGGCGACGTCGGCCGCCGCGACGCCCAGGGCTACCTGTTCATCGTCGGCCGCGCCAAGGACCTGATCATCAGCGGCGGTTACAACGTGTACCCGGTCGAGGTCGAGACCGAGCTCGATGCGCTGCCCGGCGTCGCGGAGAGCGCCGTCATCGGCGTGCCGCATCCGGATTTTGGCGAAGGCGTCACTGCCGTCGTCGTCCCCCGGCCGGGCGCGGTGCTGCAGGAAGACAGCTTGCGTGCGACGCTGGAACAGCGTCTCGCGAAGTACAAGCTGCCGAAGCGCATCGTGTTCGTGACAGAAATGCCGCGCAATGCAATGGGCAAGGTGCAGAAGGCCGCCCTGCGAGAGGCATACAGTGGGCTGTACAATCCGCTCAGTTCCAGCCACTGAGCACGCCGTCTTGCCCGCCACCCTCATCGACGGTCGCGCCGTCGCAGAACAGCTGCGCAGCCGGATCGCCGCACGAACAGCAACGCTGGCTGGCCAGTCGATCGTGCCGGGTCTCGCGGTCGTGCTCGTCGGCGACGATCCCGCGAGCCAGGTCTACGTCGGCAGCAAGACCAAGCAGGCCGAGGCAGCCGGCATCCGCCATTTCGACCATCGATTGCCCGCGAGCACGGGCACCGCGCAGCTGATCTCGCTCGTACGGGAGCTGAACGCGCGCCGCGACGTTCACGGGATTCTCGTGCAGCTGCCGCTGCCGGCGGGTGTCGACAGCGCTGCCGTGCTCGCCGCGATCGATCCCGCGAAGGACGTCGACGGATTCCACGCACTCAACGCCGGACGCCTAGCGCTCGGCCAGGAAGCGACAGTGCCGTGCACGCCGCTCGGCTGCCTGATCCTGATCCGCCAGGTCATGCCGCAGATGGCAGGCAAGCGAGCGTTGGTCATCGGCCGGTCGAATATCGTCGGCAAGCCGATGGCGCAGCTGCTGCTGCGAAACGACTGCACGGTCACGATTGCTCATTCGCGCACCCGCGATCTGCCGGCGGTATGCGCCGAGGCGGAAATCCTCGTCGCCGCGATCGGGCGGCCCAGGGCTGTCGCAGGCGAATGGATACGGCCGGGTGCCGTCGTGATCGATGTCGGCATCAACCGAGTCGATGACGGCAGCGGCAAGACACGGCTGGTGGGAGATGTCGATTACGCGGGTGCCCTCGCGCGCGCGGGTGCGATCACGCCGGTTCCCGGCGGCGTCGGGCCGATGACGATCGCGTGCCTGCTGCTCAACACCGTCAACGCCGCCATCCGGGCGCACCTCGGTGCGGGCGGGGAGTTGTTGAAGCCGTAAAAGAAGTCAGGTGGAAGCCTGACCCACGCCGCGCATCATCTGCACCTTGCGCCAGTCGCCGTAGCGATAGTAGAGGGCGCCGAGCACGGTGCCGACGATCGAGCCCACGGGAAAGCTCCACCAGATCGCATCCTGGCCCCAGCTCGGCGCCAGACCGTACGCGAACGGAATGCGAGCGAGCCACAGCGAGCCGAAGATCACCAGCAGCGGACCGATGACCGCGCCCGTGGCGCGCACCGTGCTGATCAGCACGATGGTGACGCCGAACAGCAGGAATGACCACAACGCGATCCGGTTGGCGTGCTCGGCGATCGGCAGCGCCGCGCTGCCCTCCGGCAGGAACAGCGCCAGGGCGTGCCTGTTGAAGATCAGGACGACCAGTACGATCAGGCCGGTCATGCCCGCGTTGAGGCCCACGCCCGCCCACGTCGTCTGGGACACCCGCTCCCAGCGCCCCGCGCCGATGTTCTGCGCAGCCATCGCAGTCACGGCCGCGCCGACTGCGAACACCGGCATTTGCACGTAGGTCCACACCTGCACCGCCGCGCCAAAAGCAGCAGCCGTGTCGGTGCCGTACCCGTTGATCAGTCCCAGAACCGTCAGCATCGACGACGAGACGATCAGCATCTGCAGCCCCATGGGCAGCCCGCGCAGCAGCAGCACCCTGACGATACTCAGGTCGAGCCGCAGGTAGTGCAGCTCATCGCGATGAATAACCAGGAAGTGTTTGCGCCGATAGAGCAGCACCAGCATCGCGAGCAAGGTCGTCGATTGCGAGATCAACATGGCCAGCGCCGCGCCGCGGATCCCGAGAGCCGGCAGCGGGCCCGGACCGAAGATCAGCAGCGGGTTGAGCGCGATGTCGAGGCCGACGGACACGATCATGAAGATGAACGGCGTACGGGCGTCGCCGGCGCCGCGCAAGGTCATCGCCGCATAGATGTAGAAGAACATCGGCAGCGTCGCGATGAATACGATGCGCAGATAGCTCACGGCGTAAGGCATCGCGTCCGGTGGCGTGCTCATCAGCCGCAGAATGGGCTCCGCTGTGAGCGAACCGACGATGGCCGTGGCCAGCGACAGCAGGACGATGAAGACGGCGCTGCTGCCGACGACGCGCTTGGCCTGCGGCAGGTCTTTCGCCCCGACGCTCTGGCCCACCATGATGCCCGTCGCGATCGTGACGCCGAACACCGCGGCCATCAGCAGGAACAGCACCATGTTGGCGTTGGTGGTCGCCGTCAACGGTGCTTCGCCCAGGAAATGCCCTACCCAGACCGCATTCACGGAGGCGTTGAGCGATTGCAGGACGTTGCTGCCGAGCGTCGGCAGCGTGAACGCGATCAGGGTCCGGGTGATCGGGCCCTGCGTGAGGTCCATCGCCTTCATCGCAGCGGCCCTGCGGACTCATTCGCCGTCGTCGCCCGCCGCGCCGCGTCCGACCGTCTGGAACAGCTTGTCGAGCGCGGCGTACAGCGCGTAGCGGTCCGCCTCGCTCAGTGTCATGAGCACCTCGGCCTGCCGCTTGCGAGCCACCGGCAGCACGGCGCGATACAGCGACCGCCCCTTCGAGGTGATCGAGACCATCACCGGCGCCGCCAGCGCTTCGGCGGAGCGCGAGCCGCGCTCGCGGATGATCTTCATCTTCGTCAGCCCGCGCTTGGCCATGACACGCAGCGTGCGGCTCACCTGGCCCTTGTCCATGCCGCTGCGGTTCGTGACCTCCGAGAAGCGCAGTGGCGAAAAGCGCGCAACCAGCGCGAGCAGCCGCCACTCCGGCAGGCTCAGCTCGAAATCTTCCAGATAGGCTTTCGTCAGATTCGTCCGCAGCGCGTTCGACAGCCGATTCATCCGGAAGGTCAGGAAGTCCTCGACATTGAGACCCGAGCCGCTGCGCGGCAGCTTGAGCCAGGGACAGGACGACCTCGGTATCGGCCGCACGCGCGGCTTCTGTTGCTGAATTCTGTTCACAGAGGAAATTCCAACGGCGTGTTGCGCCGGCAGTCATCAGGGAGCGCCGATTCTGCCGCAACGTGCCGCTGTTGGATAGGCAAGAAGAGTCAGGCTGAAGCCTGACCAACGTTACGCTCGCGCAATACGTAGCGTTGCAGCTTGCCCGTGGGCGTTTTTGGCAACTCGGGTACGAATTCCACGGCGCGTGGGTATTTGTACGGAGCGATCGCGTGCTTGACGTACTCCTGCAGCTCGCGTGCGAGTGCTTCGCCGGCAGCGTGACCCGCGCTCGTCACGACGTAGGCCTTGACGATCTGGCCGCGCTGCTCGTCGCGCGCGCCGACCACCGCACACTCCCGCACTGCCGGATGCTGAAGCAACGCAGCCTCGACTTCCGGCCCGGCGATGTTGTAGCCGCCCGAGATGATCATGTCGTCGGCGCGCGCCTGGAACCAGAAGTAGCCGTCCGCGTCGACGTAGTAGCGATCGCCCGTGACGTTCCAGCCGTTCTGGACGTATTCCAGCTGGCGCGGGTCATCGAGATAGCGGCAACCGCTGGGCCCTTTCACTGCGAGCCGTCCGGCGTTCGGCCGCGACAGCGGGCGCCCCTGGTCGTCGAGCACGCAGGCCTGGTAGCCGGGCAGCGGCTTGCCGGTCGCGCCGGGGCGGATCTCTTCGCCCTTTGCGGAGATGAAGATGTGAATCATCTCGGTGGCGCCGATGCCGTCGATGATGCGCATGCCGGTGGCCGCGTGCCACGCGTCGGAGGTTGCCTTCGGCAGCGCTTCGCCCGCCGAGACGCAGCGCCGCAGGCTCGAAATGTCGCGCCCCGCGACGAGCGGTACGAGCGCGCGATAGGCAGTCGGCGCCGTGAACAGCGCCGTCGCGCGAAAACGCGCGATGGTGTCGAGCAGATTGTCGGGCGTTGGTTGCTCAACCAGCGCGGCGGCGCCGCGGCCGCCGAGCGGGAACACGAGCAAGGCCCCCAGGCCGAAAGTGAAGCCGAGCGGCGGACTGCCCGTGTAGATGTCGTCCGGCGACGTCTCGAGCAGATGCCGGCCGACGACGTCGCGCATGACCAGCACGTCGCGATGGAAGTGCATCGTCGCCTTCGGATTGCCGGTCGTGCCGGACGTGAAGGCGAGCAGGCAGACGTCGTCCGCAGCCGTCGTGACGTTTCTGAACTCGTCCGTCCGCTGCGCCATCAGGCGCTCCAGGTCTGCGTCGCCATAGGTCGCGACGCGCGACATGCGGCCGGTCGCGCGCGCCGCCTCGTGCAGCTCTCCGACGAGCCGCGCTTCGCAAATCGCATGGTCGATGTGCGCCCGCTCGGCCATGACGGCGAGCTCCTTCGCCCGCAGCATCGGCATGGTCGTCACCGCGATCGCGCCGACCTTCATGACTGCGAGCCAGCTTGCGGCCAGCGTCGGCGAATTCGCGCCACGCAGCAGCACACGGTTGCCGGGCACGACGCCGAGATCGCGCACCAGCACGTTGGCAATGCGGTTGGCCCGTTCGAGCAGCTCGAAGTAAGTCCAGTTGCCGCTCTGCGAGTACAGGGCGATGCGAGCGCCGTGACCTTCGAGGATCGCCTCGTCGAGCAGCACCGATGCGCAGTTCAGACGTGGCGGATAGTGCAGCTCCGGCAGATCGAAGCGGAATTCGGGCCATTGCTCGCGCGGCGGCAGCCGGTCGCGTGCGAACGTGTCGACGTGCGCCGTATACGCGTCGTCGGCCGGGGAATGATGAGCCTTCATGTCACGGCAGCTCGTACGGCATAGCGGGGTTCGGACCAGCATTGCGTCTGCAACACGTCGCGTAGCGTCGCGACGGCGTGCCACACATCTTCGTAGCGCGTGTACAGCGGCGCGAAGCCGAAACGCAGGCTATCGGGTGCGCGGAAATCGCCGATCACGCCCCGATCGATCAGCGCCCGCATCACTGCGTAGCCGTTCGGATGTGCGTATGCGACGTGGCTGCCGCGCTGGTGTGAATCGGTCGGGCTCAGCAGGCGCAGCTGGTTGCCGTCGCACATTTCCTGCGCGAGGGCAATGAACAACTGGCAAAGCCGCTGCGACTTCGCCTGCAGCGCCGCGGTGCCGGCTTCGAGTAGCAAATCGACGCCGCACTCCAGGCTCAGCAGACCCAGAATCGGCGGCGTGCCGCACAGGAAGCGCTCGATGCCCGGCGCGGGCGCGAAGCTGTCGACGAAGTCGAAGGGCCGCGCGTGACCCATCCAGCCGCTGAGCGGCGAGCGGCAACTCGCCTGGTGCCGGCGCGCAACGAACAGGAACGCCGGCGCACCCGGCCCACCGTTCAGGTACTTGTAGCCGCACCCGACGGCCATGTCGGCCTTGCAGTCGTTGAGGTCGACGTGCAAGGCGCCGGCACTGTGACTGAGATCCCACAGCACCAACGCGCCCTTCTCGTGCGCGCGCTGCGTGATCGCACGCATGTCGTGCATCGACGCGGTTTTGTAGTGGACGTGAGTCAGCACGACGAGGGCCGTGTCCTCGCTGATGCAATCGATCAACCGCTCCGCCGGCTCGAGCCGCAGGCTGCGGTCCGACAGGTTGCGCAGCGCGCCGTCGAGCACGTAAAGATCGGTCGGAAAGTTGCCGGGCTCCGACAAGACCTCGCGACGGCGCGGCCGCACCGCGAGCGCGGCGCTGACGAGCTTGAACAGGTTCACGGACGTGGAGTCCGCAACGATGACCTCGCCGGGCGCGGCGCCGATCAAGCCGGCGATCTTGTCGCCGACCCGGCGCGGCGCGCCGATCCAGTCGCAGTCGTTCCAGCTGCGGATCAGTCCGGCGCCCCACTCTGTCGCGACCACCTGCGCGATGCGCTGCCCGGTCGCGCGCGGCAGCGCGCCGAGCGAATTGCCGTCGAGATAGACGACGTTCGGCGGCAGGTCGAAGCGATCGCGGAAATCCCGCAGCGGGTCACTTGCGTCCCAGCTGCGCACGGCGGCCAGATCGCGGGGGCTGCGGGGTTGCACCAGATCCATTCACACGCTCCGGGGGCTGCGGGTCGGGATCGATTCTCGGTTTCAGGCCGCGGGACATTGTTCGGCATTGCGCCGCTTGCCTGCAGAGCCGAAAAACGTTAGTTCTGCAGAACACGTTTTAAACGAACGGACGTTCTCATGTTAGACCGGACTGAAATCGCCATTCTGCGAGTGCTCGAAGAAGACGCCCGTTTGTCCTACGCGGAGCTCGCGGACAAGGTCGCTTTGTCGAAAACGCCCTGCTGGGCGCGCGTGCGCGACCTCGAGCAGCGCGGCGTCATCAAGGGCTATCGCACCGAGCTCGATCCGGGCCAGCTCGGCCTGGAGATCCATGCGTTCATCCACGCGACCATCAATCCGGCGAAGCACGCGGAGTTCGAGGCCGCGGCGGTCCGTCACCGCTCGGTGCTCCAGTGCTTCACGACCGCAGGCGAAGGCGACTATCTCCTGCACGTGCTGGTCCCGAGCATCACGGACCTCGACCAGATCCTGCGCGCCGAGATCTCGCGCATGCCCGGCGTTCAGCGCAGCATGACGACGGTGTGCCTGAAGACGATCAAGGATCGCTCGTCGCTGATCGGCTGCCTGCGCTAACTAAAGTAAGTGATGCACGGTGCGCGTGACGCAACTGCGCTGCGCACGAATTTGCCGAAAGTTCGTAACACGAAGTCCAGCGGTACAGCGACGCGTGCAGCGTTGCACGCGTCATGGCTTCGATAGCACAAGCTATCTGCCTGTTTGTCGGGCGCGAATCGTTGCGAGCCTCTGCCTACGCGACAATGCGCACGCGCGCGCGCGCGACTGCTGTTAAAAAAACGGATGCACGCATTTTTTGACGCTGCTATGTTCCGGCGCGCTCGCGGGAGAGGGCATGACGAAAGCGGATACACAGGCGCGCGTCCTCGAGGAGTGGTTCCGACTACCGGAATCGCGTCGTCGTTATGCGACCGACGCCGTCGCCTTCGCGTATCGTCTGCTGCGCGATCAGCCGGAGTTGTTCGGCGGGCTGAAGGACATCGGCCACGAATCGATCGTGACCTGGCTGCTGCCGCATCTCGCCGAAGCGAAAACGGGCTAGATTCCCGTTGAATCAGGCGCCCTGCAGCGCCTGCGCGATGCCGCTCACCGTGGCAACCAGCGCGCTCAGCAGTTCCTTGTCGCTCCTGCCGCCCGCGCGCCAGCGTCGCAACAGATCGACTTGCACCAGGTGCATCGGATCGATGTACGGGTTGCGTAACATAATCGAGCGCTGCACCGTCGGCTCGCCGTCCAGTAAGCGCTCGACGCGGCGCACTTTGAGCACCTGCTGCCGCGTGCGCTCGAACTCGGCGCGTAGCACCTCGCTGAACCGGCGGTACTTCTCGTCGACGAGACCCTCATACGCGGACGCGATGCCGAGATCCGCGCGAGCCAGCGCCAGCTCGATGTCGTCGATCAGGTTCGTGAAGAAGAACCAGCCTTCGTACATCTCGCGCAGCAGCGGCTCGCCGAGCTGCTCACCGGCGAGCGCCAGCGCGCTGCCTGCGCCGTACCAGCCGGGCAGCATGTATCGACACTGCGACCACGCATGCATCCATGGAATCGAGCGCAGTGCCTCGATGCCCGTGCGCTCGCTGTGCGAGGTCGGCCGCGAGCCGATCTGCATGCGCTCGATCACGTCGATCGGCGCGACCTGGCCGAAGAAATCCGCGAACTCCGCGTCCTCGTACACCGTGGCACGGTAGACCCGCGTCGCTTGCTCGCCGAGCACGTCGAGCGCCGCACGCCACTTCGGATCGACGTGCTCCGGCGGCATGACGCCCCCGCGCGACAACGTCAACGCGTTGAAACCTTGCTCGAAGACACGCAGCGCGATGGGGCGCAGGCCGTACTTCTCGTTGATCAGCTCGCCCTGCTCCGTGATGCGCAAACGCCCGCGGCGCGCGCCGTCGGGCCCGCTGCGCACCAGCACCTCGGTGCGGCCGCCGCCGCGGGAGCCGCCATCGCCCTGACCGTGGAACAGCGTCAGGTCGATGCCCGCCTGATCGGCCGCGGCGAACAGCGCCTCCTGCGCGTTGCGCAGCAGCCAGCGCGAC
>DATEML010000303.1:0-4081 GCA_035275585.1 Steroidobacteraceae bacterium
ACGATGCGCCGCCACTCGGCATGCACTGCTGCTTCGACCTCCCGCATGATGTCGGCGGAAGGCTCGTCGCGCGCGCCGACCTGGCGCAACAGCTCCTCGATGCCTGCCTCGTCGCCTTTTGCAACATCCGGCCTCGCACCCTGCGGACCGGTCTCGTCGATTCCGGTTGTCATAGGTTACTTTCCGCGCATGCCTGCCAGGACATCCTGGGCCGTCGAACCGAATACCGTCTCGAGCGCCTCGCGAAACGCGACGCGGGCGCGGGCCAGCACCGATTGCGCCGCGATCTGGCCGATGCCCAGCAGCTCGCCGATTTCCTCCACGCTACGCCCTTCGATGTATTTCCACTCCAGCACGTCGCCGTAGCGTGCCGGCAGGCGATCGAGCACCGACTGTACGAGCCGGCGCGTCTCCGCGCTGCCGTAGCCCTGCAGCGGATCGTCCGCGGCGGGCGCTTCCACGGCCTCCAGCGCCGCGCGCAGCTCCGGGCTGTCGTCGATCAAGACTACGTTCTCCGCGTGACGCCTGTTCGCCCGCAGGTAATCGACGATCTGCCGCCGGCAAATCTGGCACAGCCAGCTGAACAGCGCCGCCTCGCCGCGATAGCCCGCGAGATTGCGCATTGCCTTCGTCAGCGTCGATTGCACGACTTCCTTCGCCGCTTCGACCTCGCCGTTCAGGCGCGGCAGGGCGAAGCGGTACACCCGCGGAAAATACGCCGTGAAGAAGCTGCGGAACGCAGCCTCGTCGCCCGCCAGCATGGCGGCGATCAGTTCACGGTCGGTCGAGTACATGCCTGCTACTTAGACGCCGATCGGCGACAAAAGCAATCGCCCCGGCAATCGGCCCGCCTATTCGTGGTCCTGCGGCGTTGCCGCGCGACAGAGCGCCAGGATGTCCAGCTGCGGGTCGTAGACCGCATCGCGCACGGCCATCGCCCCGAGCACGGTGTGATAGACGTTATCGTGGCTGACTGCGTCGTGCGAGTGGGCGCGCATGCAGTTCACGCTCAGGCCGGTGCGTTGCAGGTAGCCCCGCGAAGCCCAGAACAGCATCGGCACTTCCTTCTGCACGCGCGGCGCGAAGCTGTACGGCATGCCGTGCAGATAGATTCCCTGCTCGCCGAGCGACTCGCCATGATCCGATGCATAGAGCAGCACGCTGTCGAAGCGGTCGGCATTCGCCTGCAGCAGCTCGATCTGCCGGGACAGGATGTAGTCCGTGTACGCGATCGAGTTGTCGTAGGCGTTCACGATCTCCTGCTCGCTGCAGCGCTGCAACTCGTTCGACCGGCAGGCCGGCTGGAACGTCTCGAACTGCGGCGGATAGCGCTCCGTGTACGCCGGGCCGTGGCTGCCGATCGCGTGGAAGATCACGACGGTGTCGCGCTGCAACGTATCCATGCGGGCGGCGAGATCGCTCAGCATGACCTCGTCGTAGCAATAGGAGTTCGGACAATGCGTCGCGTCGGCTTCCCCCGGATACGACGTCGTTACCACACGGGCGCAGACACCCTTGCAGCCCGCGTTGTTGTCGCGCCATTCCACGTCGAGACCCGCTTTCACGAGCGTATCGAGCAGATTGGTGTAGCGACCGGCGCGGTCGACGTCGAACTGTGCGCGCGGCAGATGCGAGAACATGCACGGCACGGAGATCGCCGTCGACGTGCCGCACGACGTCGCGTGGTCGAAGTACACCAGTCCGGGCACTGCCTCCAGCCGGGGATTCGTAGCGCGAGCGTAGCCGCCGAGCTGGAAATTCGCGGCCCGCGCCGTCTCGCCGACGACGAGGAAGAGCACCAGCGGTCTGCGGGCCGGAGCCGCAGTGCGCTGCACGTTGCCGGCCACATCGATCAGCGGCGCGTGCGGATCGCGTTCCCGCGCCGCCAACACGCCAGCGAGACTGACTATCGGGGCGGCGGGGCTGAGTGCGTAGCGCACCGGCTTGTGCTCGCGAAAGAGCACGGCGTAGTTCGCCGAGCACGCGAAGAGCGCGATGGCGCACACCGCGAGCGCGGACCCGATGAACACGAGCCGCTGCCGCAGTCGCGTGCGCCAGGTGGAGGCGGGCAGTGCAATTCGCCACAACAGCACGGCCGGAATCACGCCCAGCACCACGACGCGTGCGAGCAGATCGAAACTGATCAGCCCGCCCACCTCGGCCGGATCGGTCTCGATCACGTTGCGCATCATGTCCTGGTTCATTACCGCGCCGTATGCGCTCGCGAAGTACGAGCCGAGCGCGGCGATCACGAACAGCGCACTGGCTGCGATCCGCATTCCGAGGCGAGTCGGCACGAGGGCGAGCAGCAGCGCCTGCAGGCACACGACAACGACGAAGAGGGAGACGACGAACAACGCCGCGCGGGGCGTCGGCTGCCACATCGCACCAATTGCTTGATGCCAGAACTGCACGTTGTACAGGGCGGCCCACGCGAGCGATGCAACGAGCGCGAGCGCGACGTCGGAAGGAAGGGCGAGGCGCGCTGTCCAACGGCCGCGCAACCATGCGTAGAATGCCGCGCCGAACCGCGTCGACGCCAATGAGCGACTGGAATCCATCAGATGTTTGACGTCTCCGCGCCCCGCGACCAATCGCGATTGGTTTTCCGTTGGGCTACGTCCAACACGGTTTTGACCGACGTCCTGTGGCTGGCCGCGCTGGCGCTGCTGCTCATCGCCACGGGCATCGGCCTGCGCGATCCGTGGCCCGCCGACGAGCCCCGCTTCGCGCTCGTGGCCCGCGACATGGTTGCGACCGGCGAGTGGCTGCTGCCGCGCGTGGGTGGACAGCCGTACCCCGACAAACCACCGCTGTTCTTCTGGTTGATCGCGCTGTGCCTCGAAGTGACGCGCTCCCTGCGCATCGCGTTCCTGCTGCCGTCGTTCTTCGCCGGGTTCGGTTGCGTCGCACTGGTCTACGATCTCGGTCGCCGCTTGTGGAATCGCGAGACCGGGCTCGCGGCCGGGCTCGCGCTGCTCTTCACCGTGCAGTTCGTGTGGCAGGCGCGGCAGGCGCAGATCGACGCGACGCTGTGTTTCTGGACGACACTGAGCCTGTACGGCCTGCTGCGGCATCTGCTGCTCGGCCCGGCATGGCGCTGGTACACGATCGGGTGGGCCGCTGCAGGGCTTGGAGTCATTACGAAGGGAGTGGGCTTCCTGCCTTTGCTCGTGCTGGTGCCGTTCGCAATTCTGCGCGGTCCGCAATGGCAGCCGCGTCTGTCGGCTAGCGGAGGTGCGCGCTGGCTGATCGGACCGCTTGCATTCCTCGCGGCGGTGAGCATCTGGCTCGTGCCCATGCTGCTCGCGGCGAACCGCGATCCGGCACTCGCTGCGTACCGCGACGACATCCTCTTCAACCAGACGATCCATCGCTACGGCAACGCCTGGCATCATCGCGAGCCGTTCTGGTACTTCCTCGTCAACGTCATTCCCGCGCTGTGGCTGCCGCTCACGTTGCTCGTGCCGTGGCTGTTCGGCCATTGGCGCAGCGCGCTTCGATCGTTCGACCTGCGTATCGCGCTGCTCGCAGCGTGGATCGTGCTGGTAGTGCTGTTCTTCACGCTCAGCGCGGGCAAGCGCGGTGTCTACGTTCTGCCGGCCGTGCCCGCATTCGCGCTGCTCTGCGCTCCATATCTCGCGCAGGTCGCCGCGCGGCGCGGCGCGCAACGCGCGATGTTCGTGCTCGCCTCCCTCATCGGCGGTCTGTGCGTCCTCGCCTGGATCTATCTGATGCTACGACCCGACAAGCGCATCGACCTCGTCGCCTACTACGACATCGATCCACTCGGACCGCTCGCGCTGATTGCGCTGGCGGCGATGGTCGTATGCGCGATCGCGCGCCCATGGCGGGGATTCATCGCGTACGCCGGTGTGCTCGCGGCTGTGCTGCTCATCGTGAGCTTCTGGATCAATCCGCAGTTGAACGACGCACGCTCGGGCGCCGACTTCGCCGCGCGCATCGAGCAGGCTGCCGATCCGCGTCAAGAGCTCGGGCTGGTTGCGTTCAAGGAGCAATACGTTCTGAACGCGCGCCGCGAGATCGTGCACTTCGGTCACGCGCGCTGGCGCGAAGCGGA
>DATEML010000304.1:0-4476 GCA_035275585.1 Steroidobacteraceae bacterium
GCGCGCATCAACAACGTAGCGGTGGAAGCCGCGGACGCCATGCAGCTGAACGAGCAGTCGAGCTACGACGTGATCGCCGTGACCGGCTCGCTGCCGATCTACGACGAGCGCTTCCAGCAGGCGCTGCGCATCGGCGGGCGCCTGTTCGTCGTCGTCGGGCAGCCGCCGATCATGGAGGCCTGGCGCGTGGTGCGCGTCGGCGAGCGCGAGTGGCAACGCCAGGCGCTGTTCGAGACGGTGGTCGAGCCGCTGGTCAACGCGCCGCGGCCGTCGGCCTTCGTGTTCTGATCCTGTAACCTTTCGGTCCCAACCGAGTTCTTCGCCGGAAGTCTGTCGCCATGACCGTCGCTGAAATCACTCCGACCGAATTCGTCGCTCGCCGCGAGCGCGGTGAGTCGCTGACGTTGCTTGACGTTCGCGAGGACTGGGAGCTGGGCGTGGCCAGCGTGCCGGACGTCGTGCACATCCCGATGGGCGAGGTCGCCGATCGTCTCGGCGAGCTCGATCGCGGGCGCGAAGTGGTCGTGTTGTGCCGCTCGGGGCGCAGAAGCCTGCAGGTCGCGAACTTCCTGCAACAAAACGGCTTCCGGGCGGTCAATCTGGCCGGCGGCATTCTGGCGTGGTCGCGCGAGCTGGATGCAACCATCCCGACGTATTGATGCGTCCAAGTGCTTGTGGAGAGTGTCCGCAGTGTCCGCGCGGTGCTGGTCGCCGGTAGCGACTCGCTGTTCGCCGGTCGCTCCTAAAATTAAATCGCGGTCGTGTCATCATGGCGCGACCTGCTCTGGAACCGGCGCCCACGGGCGCCCGACGGGAACAACAACCATGACGTTACGTGTGCGGATTCTTGCGGCTTGCGGCTTCTCGTTGTTCGCCGGCGCGCTTCAGGCCGCCGATCTGCTGAGCGTCTACGAACGGGCGTTGCAGAACGATCCGCTGATACGCGAGGCGGACGCCAACCGGCTCGCCAGCCGTGAATCGAAGCCGCAGGCGCTCGCGGCGCTGCTGCCGCAGCTCAATGCGAGCGGTTCCTACAGCGATGTGGAGCAGGATTCCTCCCGGACGACGCTGACCCCTTCGGACCCGAACGATCCCAACAGCCAGCTGGTCCCCCGGGACATCACCAGCGACGCCGACTACAAGGCGCGCAACTACAACATCGAGCTGCGTCAGACATTGTTCCGCTGGGACCAATGGGCGGCGCTGCGGCGAGCGGACGAGCAGGTCGCGCAGGCGGAAGCGGACTATCAGGCCGCGCAGCAGGACCTCATCCTGCGCACCTCGCAGCGCTACTTCGACGTGCTCGCCGCGCAGGACACCGTCGACGCCGCGCAGGCGACGCTCGAGGCGTTCTCGCGTCAACTGGAGCAGGCGGACAAGCGTTTCGAAGTCGGTTTGATCGCGATCACCGACGTGCAGGAAGCGCGAGCGGCACACGATCAGGCGGCCGCGGCAGTCATCCAGGCGAAGCGCGCACTCGCCACTGCCAACGAGCTGCTGCGCGAGCTGACCGGTGAGTCCTTCGACACGCTCGCCGGGCCGATCGACGACTTACCGCTCGAGTCGCCGAGCCCCGCCGACGAGGAACAGTGGGTCACTTCGGCGCTCGATCAGAACCTGCGCGTCATTTCCGCGCGGCTCGCCACCGATATCGCGAAGCAGGATGTGAGCGTCGCGCGCGCGGGTCATCTGCCGACCTTCGACATCGTCCTCAGCCGCGACGACCAGGATTTCGACGGCGACCAGATCAGCCGCAACGTAGGCGGCGCGCCGATCGGCAGCCCCGCCGATCAGACGCAGAAGACGGATTCGATCGGCGTCCAGGTCACGGTTCCGATCTACTCCGGCGGCGCGACCTCGTCGCGTGTGCGTCAGCGCGTCTATCTGCACCGCGCGGCGCGCGAGCGCCTCGAGCGGGCCAATCGTGAAACCGAGCGCGCAGCGCGCGACGCTTATCTCGGCGTGCTCAGCGAAATGTCGCGCGTACGTGCGTCCAAGCAGGCGCTCGAGTCGAGCCGCACGGCGCTGCAGGCGACCGAAGCGGGATTCGAGGTGGGTACGCGCACGACGGTCGACGTGCTGCAATCGCGCAGGCAATTGTTCGACGCGCAGACCACTTATTCGCGCAGCCGCTACGACTACATCCTGAACGTGTTGAACCTGCAGCTCGCCACCGGCACGCTCGATCGCGCCGACCTCGAGAAGATCAACGCCTTCCTGAAAGAGCGCGCGATCACGCGCTGACGCCGGCTATTGGTGTGGGTCTGGCATCAGCCTGACTCTCTTTGCCGGGTCGGTGGCTGAGCCGACGCGAGGCGGGAGATCCCGGGCAGGTCAAGGGGCGAGCGCGCACGGAAATTTCCGCGGCGGACCGCGAAAATTTCCGGCGAACCTGGTGCGGTCGGTGCGCACGGCACTTTGGTCGCAGTCATATTCCACCCTCACTAGCCGTGCGCGACATCGCCCGCGCACAGGCGCTCGCCTATTGACCTGCCCGGGATCTCCCACCTCGCGTCGGCTCGTTACCGTTCGCGATGAGTCACAGCACCTCTGCAGAGCATGTTCGAGCTCAAACTACGCGTGACGGGAGCATCAGCTCCAGGCCACCACCGTCAGTCACAAACGAAAACGGCGCAGCCTCACGACTGCGCCGTTCAAGAAGAAGAGTCAGTACCGGTTACAGCAGCGGCACCAGCAGCAGTGCCACGATGTTGATGATCTTGATCAGCGGGTTGATCGCCGGGCCCGCCGTGTCCTTGTACGGATCGCCGACCGTATCGCCCGTGACCGCGGCCTTGTGCGTCTCCGAGCCCTTGCCGCCGAAGTTACCTTCTTCGATGTACTTCTTCGCGTTGTCCCAGGCGCCGCCGCCGGTGCACATCGAGATCGCGACGAACAGGCCGGTGACGATCGTGCCGATCAGCAGGCCGCCGAGCGCGCGGATGCCGGCGCCCGGTCCCATCAGGAAGTTCATGCCGAAGGCGACGATCACCGGCACCAGGATCGGCAGCAGCGAGGGCACGATCATTTCCTTGATTGCCGCGCGCGTCAGCATGTCGACCGCCTTGGAATAGTCCGGCTTGCCGGTGCCTTCCATGATTCCCTTGATCTCGCGGAACTGGCGACGCACTTCGACCACGACCGAACTCGCCGCGCGGCCGACCGCTTCCATCGCCATCGCGCCGAACAGGTACGGCACGAGGCCGCCGATGAACAGTCCGATGATGACGGCCGGGTCGGACAGGCTGAACTCCTCCAGCTTGCCGAGCGCGTCGAGGTTGTGCGTGTAGTCCGCGAACAGCACGAGCGCGGCGAGACCGGCCGAGCCGATCGCGTAACCCTTCGTCACTGCCTTGGTCGTGTTGCCGACCGCATCGAGCGCGTCGGTGATCTTGCGCACTTCCTTCGGCAGGCCCGACATCTCGGCGATACCGCCGCCGTTGTCGGTGATCGGGCCGTAGGCGTCGAGCGCGACGATCATGCCGGCCATCGACAGCATGGCCGTGGCGGCGATCGCGATGCCGTACAAGTTGCCGAGGGAATACGAGGCCCAGATCGCGGCGCACACTGCGAGCACGGGCCACGCAGTCGAGCGCATCGACACGGCAAGGCCGGCGATGACGTTGGTGCCGTGGCCGGTCTGCGAAGCAGCGGCCACGCCGCGCACGGGCTTGAACTCGGTCGCGGTGTAGTACTCCGTGATCCAGATCAGCGCGGCCGTGAGGCCGAGACCGACGACGGCGCACCAGAACAGGTTCATCGAGCCCGCGCCGAGCACGCGCGGCGTGACGAAGTAGAACGCGACGAGTGCGATCACGCCGGCGACGGCGGTGCCGCGATAGAGCGCGTTCATGATCTTGCCGCCTTCGCGCGCCTTCACGAAGAAGGCGCCGACGATCGAGGCGACGATCGATACCGAGCCGAGCACCAGCGGATAGATGACGTAGCGCATGTCGAGCCCGCCGTCGGCCGCCGTGAACATCAGGCCGCCGAGCACCATGGTCGCGACGATCGTGACCGCGTAGGTCTCGAACAGGTCCGCGGCCATGCCGGCGCAGTCGCCGACGTTGTCGCCGACGTTGTCGGCAATCACCGCCGGGTTGCGCGGGTCGTCTTCGGGAATGCCGGCTTCCACCTTGCCGACGAGGTCGGCGCCGACGTCGGCGCCCTTGGTGAAGATGCCGCCGCCGAGTCGCGCGAAGATCGAGATCAGCGAGCCGCCGAAGGCGAGACCGATGAGAGCGTGCAGCGCGTCCTTGTCCGCGCCGAGCAGCGCGAAGTAGCCGGCCACGCCGAGCAGGCCGAGTCCGACCACGAGCATGCCGGTGATCGCTCCGCCGCGGAACGCGACTGCCAGTGCCGGATTCAGTCCGACGCTTGCAGCCTGCGCGGTGCGCACGTTGGCGCGCACCGACACGTTCATGCCGATGTAGCCCGCGAGGCCGGACAGGACCGCACCGACCGCGAAGCCACCCG
>DATEML010000305.1:0-4785 GCA_035275585.1 Steroidobacteraceae bacterium
GACGATGAAGACGAAGCCCGTGACCCAGAAGGTGACGTTGACGGTCTGATCCATCGTCTTCCAGTTCGACGCGATCTCGGTGAACCACCACGGATCGCCGAACAGGCCGTACAGCGAGGCGAAGTGGAACGCCACCGTTGCAATCACCAGCAGGATCAGTGCCCAGGCAAATACCATTCGCCAGCCCTCCCGTCGCGTGCTCGTCGAGCTATCGTCTATCTGGTCAGCATTTCGTCAGCGGGGCCGCAACTGCGGCCCCGTTTTCAAGCCTTGTTCAGTGTGCCGGCGCTGCCGGCTCCGTCGCCCGGTCGCGAGACCTTGCTGAACGGATTGATGAAATGGGAATCGACACCGACCAGCTCGGCCTCGGGATGACGCTCCTTCATCATCTTCACGACCGAGTCTTCCTGGTGCTTGCGTACGTAGACGAGCACCAGGTACTTGCCGGCTTCGATGTCATCGTGGAAGCGCGCCAGTTTCTTGTTTTCCGCGCCGATGCCCGCCAGCCCGCCTTCCCACGCGCCGAACAGCGTCGCGACCGCGACCAGGATCGCGTACACGTACACCGGCACCTGGTACTCGGGGCCGAACGGGTCGAAATACTTGAGGAGTGCTATGCCGATGAGGCCGGCCGCGAGGCCGAGTGCGGCGCCGATGAATCCAGTGGCGACCACGTCCAGCGTTTCGAGGTAGTTGCTCGAGTGGATGTGCTGTTTTCTCAGCCCCGATTCGTCCTTGCAGATGACGTGTAAGTAGAAATCTTCTACGCCGGCCGCATGCAGGTCGTCCGAGACGTCGTGCGTGCTCGCGAGTGTTGGGGCGAGGAAATAGAGGCACTTCATGGATCCCCCGATCGGCAAAACTTTCGACTACAAAGCTCTGAACCTCGTCAATCAGCCGTACATCTTTTCGTATAAGGCGGGCGGATCCGCTCAACGATCGAGTTTCGCACAGGGATTTTGGCTTTGGAAGAGAAGCACCGGGAGCCCCGGCAGGTACCTATCCTCCTCGCCTATCCAATATGAGAGAGCTTCAGGAGCTTGCGCAGATCTTCGAGCAGGCCTTCCGCCGGCGGCGGCTCGGGCGGATGGCGCATCATCAGGTTACCGAGCGGATCCACGACATAAATGGAGCCGTCCGTCGCCGGCCCCGCGTCGGGAAATGCCGCGAGCAGCGTCGCGCCGGCGTCGTTGTCCGCGAGCGCGAGCGTGAGACCGGGGTGCTCGGCGTCCAGATAAGCCCGGTCGCAGCAGTTGCCGGTCGCCAGAAAAATGCGCTGGACGCGCGTCATGTCCTTGTTGAGGGCGAGCCGCGTCTGACGCATGAGCACGAGCGCCGCGCGGCAGCGCCCGTCGCAGCGGCCGTCGCCGACATAGAGCAACGTCCACTTGCCGTGCCAGGTTTCTGCCGCCAGCGTCGCACCGCCAGGCGTGGGGAGCGCGACGCTCGGCAGCGGCCGCGCCGGCGAGATCAGCTCGCCGTGATTGGTGCTGCCGGGCGGCCGCCAGCCGCTGCCGCCGTAATACAAAAGAAATGCCAAGGCGAGCGGCGCGAAGAACAGGGCCACGACGATCCAGACCTGCGCACGGGAGCGACGCCCGACCGGTGCAGTCACGGCGAACGCTCGTCCAGCATCCGGCCGCGTCGCAGGCCCATCACCACGAACAGCACGACGGCTGCGATCGCGAAGCCGAACCACTGCACGGCGTAGCTCAGGTGTCGCTCCGATCCCATGTCCGTGCGTGCCTGCCACGCGCGCTCGTAGCCATCGGGCTGATCTGAATCGAGCAGCACGAGTCCGGGCAGGACTTTGCGTTCCAGCACCTGTTCGACGCTGGCGTGCTCCGGGTAGTTCATGACGCGCGGCCAGCTGTTGCCAGAGCTGCTCGGTCCGGCCAGCCGGACTCCGGGACGCGGCAACACGCTCAGTTGACCGGCAACGGAGCGCGCGGCTTCTCCGACGGCCACGGCGGGAATATCGCTGCGCGTCGCACCCGGCCGGTGCCAGCCGCGATCGACGAGCACCCATCCGCCCTGCTCGAGCTCGAACGGCGTGACGACGCGATAGCCGGGTTGGCCCATCGCCGAAGGCATGCTGTCGAGCAGGATCTGGTGTGCACTGTCGTAGTGACCGCGCGCCGTGACGCGTTGATATTGCTTGAGCCCGGCGGTGTTGGCGGCCGTCAATTCGACGACTGAGCGTTGGCCGGCGGCGTACTGTGCCTGCAACTCGTCCTTCTCGGCGGCGCGGCTCAACTGCCAGAAGGCGAGTCGCACGAACAGAGCGACCCCGGCGATCGTGATGGCGACGGCGAGCAGCGTCGGTGCGAAGTTGCGGTTGGCGATGCGCATGCAGCGGCTCGCGACGCGCGCCGGCGTCAGGTGCCTTTCGGCTGGATCCAGCCGAGCGACCAGGCGAGCAGCAACATCAAGAACAGCAGCACCGACAGGCCGACGCGGATCGTCAACGCGCGCGCCATCTTCTGCGAGTCGCCCTTGTTGCGCACCAGGTGCACCAGCGCCGAGCCGAGACTCAGCACGATCGCCAGCAGGCAGGCGAGGATGAGAAGGCGAACCACCTGCCCTCTACAGCCAGTACACGAAGATGAACAGCCCCAGCCAGACGACGTCGACGAAGTGCCAGTACCAGGCCACGCCCTCGAACGCGAAGTGATGCGTCGGCGTGAAATGGCCCTTCAGGCAGCGCAGCCAGATGACCAGCAGCATCAGCGCGCCGATGGTGACGTGGAAGCCGTGAAATGCAGTCAGCGGGAAGAACGTCGAGCCGTAGATACCCGAGCTCAGCTTGAGGTTGTGCTCCGTGTAGGCCTCGATGTACTCGGTGGCCTGCAGGTACACGAACAGGAAACCGAGCAGGAAGGTCGCCGCCAGGAAGATATTCAGCAGCCGGCGGTTGCCCGCCCTGAGCGCGTGATGCGCGATCGTGATCGTGACACCCGAGGTCAGCAGGATCGCCGTATTGATCGCCGGCAGGCCGAACGCCGGAATCACCTTGAACTCGCCGCCGATGTTGCCGGGGCCGTTCGTCGGCCAGACCGCCTCGAAGGTGTCGCCGCGAATCACCTTCGTCAGCAGCTTCGTGCCTTCGCCGCCGAGCCACGGCACCGAGAACTGGCGCGCGTACAGCAGCGCGCCGAAGAATCCGGCGAAGAACATCACTTCGGAGAAGATGAACCACATCATGCCCATGCGGAACGAGCGGTCGACGGCTTCGTTGTACAGCCGGCCCTCGCTCTCGCGGATCACTACGCCGAACCAGCCGATGAACATGAACACGAGCAGTGCGAGACCGAGCGTCACGATCCACGGACCGGCGTGGACGTGGTTGAGCCACATTGCCGCGCCGCCCATGGTCGTGAACAGCGCCACCGACCCGACGATCGGCCACGGGCTGCCGTGCGGGATGTAGTACTTCTCGGATGCGGTGCTGACGGGTGCGTGGGCCATGGTGTTCAACCGGAGGTGTCTTTCGAATCGTACATTGCGTAACCGAGCGTCAGGCGGTCGATCGTCCCAGGGAGTTTCGGGTCGACGATGAAACGCACCGACAGCTCGCGCGCCTGCCCGCCGTCGAAGTGCTGCGGCCGGAAGCAGAAACATTCGGTCTTGCGGAAATACTGCGTCGCCTGCAGCGGTGCGATGCTCGGCACGGCCTGCGCGGTCACGGGCTGCTCGCGCAGGTTGCGCGCGTAGAACTTCGCTTCATAGAGACGGCCAGGGTGCACTTCGAGCTGGCTGCGCTCGGGACGGAACTCCCAGCTGCCGAACGTGGGCACGCTCGACAGGAACTCGATGGTGACGGTGCGCTTGTCGTCGGGCGCTTCGACCACGGTTGCTGCCTGCTGCAGCTTGCTGCGATCGCCGTAGCCGGTCACGTCGCAGAGCACGTTGTAGAGCGGCACGAGCGCGAAGCCGAAGCCGAGAAAGCCGGCCGCGAACAGCCACAGCTGCCACGTCAGCTTGCGATTGGCCTTCTGCGTTTCGCTGCTCACGTTAGCTGCTCTCGCTCAATGCGTGCCGCGCCACACGGCGAGCGCGATGAAGCCGATGTAGAACGCCGCCGCGAGCAGCGCCAGCCACAGCGTAGTGCGCCGAACTCCGCGCTTGCGATCCTGACCTGACACTTCGACGGCCACGGGCTACTTCACCTCGGGCGCGGTTTCGAAGCTGTGATACGGCGCCGGCGAGCTCACTGTCCACTCCAGGCCGTGCGGCCGCGCGTCGTCCCACACCTTGTCGCTCGCCTTCGCGCCGGCGCGGATCGAGCTGAAGATCAGGTACGCGAACAGCAGTTGCGACAGCCCGAAGCCGAACGCGCCGATCGAGGAAATCATGTTCCAGTCGGCGAACTGGGTGTTGTAGTCGGGAATGCGCCGCGGCATGCCGGCGAGGCCGAGGAAGTGCTGCGGGAAGAACAGCACGTTGACGAAGATCGTCGACAGCCAGAAGTGTGTCTTCGCCAGCTTCATGTTGTACATGTGGCCGGTCCACTTCGGCAGCCAGTAGTACACCGCGGCCATGATGCCGAACACCGAGCCCGGCACCAGCACGTAGTGGAAGTGCGCCACGACGAAATACGTGTCGTGGTACTGGAAGTCCGCCGGCACGATCGCGAGCATCAGCCCGGAGAAGCCGCCGATCGTGAACAGGAACAGGAACGACAGCGCGAACAGCATCGGCGGCTCGAACGACAGCGAGCCCTTGAACATGGTCGCGGTCCAGTTGAACACCTTCACGCCGGTCGGCACCGCGATCAGCATCGTC
>DATEML010000306.1:0-3086 GCA_035275585.1 Steroidobacteraceae bacterium
GTCGTAAAAGAAACTTCCCGGCGCTGTCACATACGCGTCATCGCCAGTCGCGACGCTTGCGCGCCATGAGCCCGACGCCCGCCAAGCCGACGTTCCGGTTTCGCACCGTGTTCATCTCGGACGTGCACCTGGGGTTTCGCGGTTGCAGCGCCGCCTACCTGCTGGACTTCCTGCGCTCGGTCGAAACGGAAACGCTCTACCTCGTCGGCGACATCATCGACGTGTGGAGCCTGCGCAAGTCCTTCTTCTGGCCGCAGGCCCACAACGACGTCATCCGCACGATCCTCGGCAAGGCCAAGCACGGTACGCGCGTCGTCTACATCCCGGGCAATCACGACAACCTGTTTCGCGACTACGACGGGATGGTGTTCGGCAACGTCGAGATCATGCGCGAGGCGATTCACGAGACCGCCGATGGCCGCTGCCTGCTGGTGCTGCACGGCGACGAGTTCGACAGCGTCATCAAGGCGAGCCCGCTGCTCGAAGCGCTCGGCAACCGCGCGTACGCGGCGGTGCTGAAGCTGAATCGCTACGTGAACCTGCTGCGCCGCGCGTTCGGCTTCCCGTACTGGTCGCTCGCGGCGTACCTGAAGCACAAGGTGAAGAACGCGGTGACGTACATCGCGAACTTTGAGCGCGCGCTCGCGCACGAAGCGCGGCGCCGTGGCCTGGACGGCGCTATCTGCGGCCACATCCATCGCGCCGAGATCTCGCAGATCGACGGCGTGCTCTATTGCAACGACGGCGACTGGGTCGAGAGCTGCACGACGCTCACCGAAGACTTCGAGGGCCGCCTGAGCCTGTTGCGCTGGACCGAAAGCAAAGAGGTGATCACGCACACCGGCGCGCCTGCGCTGTGCCCGGTCGAGATCGAGCAGGCCGCGTGAAGATTGCGATCGTTACGGACGCGTGGCGGCCGCAGACCAATGGTGTCGTTCAGACGCTGAGCACGACGGCGCAGACGCTGCGCGCCGGCGGCCACGAGGTCATGGTCGTCGAGCCGAACCAATTCCGCACGTTTCCGTGTCCGACGTATCCGGAAATCCGGCTCGCGTGGTTTCCGTACCGGCGCCTGTCGCAGCTGCTGCGCGACTTCGGGCCCGATTGCATCCACGTCGCGACGGAGGGAACGCTCGGCATGGCGGCGCGCAGCTGGTGCGTGCGCAACCGCTTCCCTTTCACGACGTCGTATCACACGCAGTTTCCCGAGTACGTGCGGGCACGCGTGCCGATTCCGCTCGCGCTCAGCTATGCGCATCTGCGCCGCTTTCACTCGGCCGCCGCGCGCACGATGGTCGCGACGCCGACCTTGCAGAAACAGCTGGAAACACGGGGTTTTCGCAACATCGTGCGCTGGACGCGCGGCGTCGACGTCGAGCTGTTCACGCGCGGCCCCAAGGATTTTCTGGATCTGCCGCGACCGATCTTCGTTTACATGGGACGCGTGGCAGTAGAGAAGAATATCGCAGCGTTCCTCGCGCTCGACCTGCCCGGCACGAAGCTCGTCATCGGCGACGGACCGGAGCGTCGCTCGCTGCAGGCGCAATTCCCGGCGACGCAGTTCGTCGGCTACAAGTTCGGCGCGGAGCTGGCGGCAAATCTCGCCGCTGCGGACGTGTTCGTGTTTCCGAGCCGCACCGATACGTTCGGCCTGGTGCTGCTCGAAGCGCTGGCGTGCGGCGTGCCGGTCGCGGCATATCCGGCGACCGGACCGATCGACGTCATCGAACACGGCCGGACCGGTGTGCTCGGCGAGGATTTGCGAGCCGCCGCCCTGGCGGCGTTGCAACTGGATCCGGCGCACTGCCGTGCGTTCGCGCTCGCCCACACGTGGGAAGCGGCGACGAAGCAGTTTGTTGGGAATCTCGCGCCGCGAGAGGCTGAGCTTGGTGTGGGTCGGGCTTTAGCCTGACTCCTATCCGCTGTTCAAACTATCTGCCCGCGCCTGCGCTTCCTGCGCCTCGATGTTCTTGCCGCGCGCGCGATACGAGTCCGCGATCAGGCGCCACGCCGACGATTGCGCACGCGGCGCGTTCACCGACATCGACACGGCCTTGCGCGCCATGTTCTCCGCCTGCACGTAGTTGCCTTCGGCGAAACGCACCTTGCCGAGCTCGATCCACAGCAGCGGATTGTCCGGCTCGATGCGCAGTGCGCGTTCGATGGAAGAAGCGGCGACTGGATAGTTCTTCGTCGCCATCTGCGTCTGTGCCTGGCTCACCAGCGCGCGCGATGCAGCTCCGAGCGTCGGTTCGCGAACGACCGGCGCTGGCGGCGGCAGCGGCTCCGGGACGGATGGCGACTGCCCCGGCTGCGTTTCCGTGGAGGGTGGCGTTTCCGGCGCCTGTTCCGGCGGTGGCGCGGGCTTCTGGTACGGGGAAGGCACCGCGCAAGCGGTCAGCGCAGCGCTTACCAACAGCACTGCCCATCCTCGCCAAGGACGCTCTCCGGCTCTTGTCTTCACTATCCGCTAACCGCCAACCGCTGTCCGCCTTCTATCTTACGATGCCCCGCCACCATTCGCGGGCCCGCTCGCCGAGTTCGCCGAAAACGCTTCGCTCGCAGCCGGGCTTGGCGGGCAGCTGCGTTCCGGTCGGTACGGCAACCATCACCAGCTCCTCACCGCCACAGCGCGGCTCCGCGGCGAGACCCGTCATGAATTCGATGGACACGTCCTCGAGGCCTTCAGGCAACGGCGCGCTCCACGACGTTGTTCCGATCTCGCGCATCAGGCGCGACCAGACCGGCAGCGAGCCGGACGAGCCGGTCAGGCCGGTCGGCGAATTGTCGTCGTAGCCGATCCACACGACCGCGAGCGTGTTGCCCGAAAAGCCCGCGAACCAGCTGTCGCGGTAGTCGGATGACGTGCCGCTCTTGCCCGCGACCACGATCTCCGCAGGGATCTGCGCCCGTGCCGCCCGACCCGAGCCGTGCTCCATCACCTGCACGAGCATGCGGTTGACCTGGTACACCGCTTGGCTGTCGGCCACCGGCGTGACTTCGAGCGCAAACGACTTGAGCGGCTTGCCTTCGGCGTCGACCACTGCACGCACCGCGCGCAACGGCGTGCTGAAGCCGCCATTCGC
>DATEML010000307.1:0-2245 GCA_035275585.1 Steroidobacteraceae bacterium
CTCAGCGTGCCGGTGATCGCGACGATCGGCGGCGCGCTGTTGCTCGGCGAGCACGTCACGATGCGGATCGTGATTGCATCGGTTGCGATTCTTGGCGGCATCGCGCTGGTGATTCTGAATAGAGCAAGAGTGTCGGGCTGAGTGGACGCCGCCGTCTCCGCAGGAGCGGCAGGTTGCGCTGGACCTGACGAGCACGGGTGACAGCTAAAGCTTGTGCGTGGAGAGCAGCAGGCTCGTCTCGGTGCTCGAGATGCCTTCGATGAGTCTTATGCGGCCGAGCACGCGATCGAATGCTTCGAGACTGTCGGCGCGCAACTCGGCGACGATGTCCCAGCGACCGTTCGTGCTGTAGAGCGCACCGACCGCGGGATCGCCGCGCAGCGCTTTGAGCACGGCTTCGGCCTTGTTGCCTTCGACGGCGATGGTCATTAGCGCGCGGATGCGTTGCTCTTCGACTTGCGGACGCAGGCGCACCGTGTAGCCCATCACCGTGCCGTCGGCTTCGAGCTTGGCCAACCGGTTTTGCACCGTGCCCCGGGCTACGCGCAGTTTCTTGGCCAGGGTCGCGATCGGCACGCGGGCGTTCTCTCGCAGCAGGGCGATCAGCTGTCCGTCGATTTCGTCCATTTCAGCCCTCTGAACTGATCAAAACGCCAGAGAACTCTGGCAATCTGCTCAAGCTTATCCTCATTTTGATCAGTTTTCTGGCTATTCATTGGGTCTGTGCGCCCGGAACATGGGCCGCTGTTCCGGAGATCCATCCCCATGGTCGACTACATCGGATTGGAGCGCGTGCAGGAGCTGGTAGCCCGGCTGGGCGCCGCTCGCTTCATCGAAGGGCTCGCGAACGAGATCGAGGCGGACTACCGCCGCTGGCGCGATTTCGACAAGTCGCCGCGCCACGCGACTCACTCGCCCGTCGGCGTGATCGAGCTGATGCCGATCAGCGATGGCAGCCTGTACTCATTCAAGTACGTCAATGGCCACCCGAAGAACACCGCGCGGGGGCTCCTGACAGTCACCGCGTTCGGCGTGCTCGCCGATGTCGAGACTGGCTATCCCGTGCTGCTTTCCGAGCTCACGTTCACGACGGCGCTGCGAACAGCCGCCATGTCGGCTCTCGCTGCCCGCCACATGGCGCGGCCGGGGAGCCGCACGATGGCGTTGATCGGCAACGGTGCGCAGGCCGAATTCCAGGCGCTCGCGTTCTATCACATGCTCGGCATCCGCGAGCTGCGTCTGTTCGATACCGACCTTGCGGCGACCGAGAAGCTCGAGCGCAATCTCGCTCTGCTGCAGCTGCCGGCGCTGCGCGTCACGCGCTGCAGCTCGACCGCCGAGGCGGTGCAGGGCGCCGACATCGTGACGACCGCGACGGCGGACAAGCGCAACGCGACGATCCTGCTGCCGCACATGATCGAGGCAGGCATGCATCTGAATGCGATCGGCGGCGATTGCCCGGGCAAGACCGAGTTGCACGGCGACATCCTGCGCCGCCCGGACGCGCGCGTCGTCGTCGAGTTCGAGCCGCAGTCGCGCATCGAAGGCGAGATCCAGCAGCTCGAGCCGACGTTCCCGGTCATGGAGTTCACCGACGTGCTGAGCGGTAAGGCGCAGGCGCGCACTTCCGACAGCGACGTCACGATTTTCGATTCAGTCGGTTTCGCGCTGGAAGATTTCTCGGCGTTGCGCTACCTGCATCGCCTGCACCATGAAGAGCGCGGCACGCGGCGCGAGATCGATCTGCTGCCCGCGCTGGCCGATCCGAAAGATCTGTTCGGCGAGATCGCGGGCCGGCTGGCCGCGCGTGAGCGCATCAAGGTCGCGCGCTGATGACGAAGCGCACGGCAGTTCTGATCGGCGCGCCCACCGATATCGGTGCGAGCGATCGCGGCGCCTCGATGGGCCCGGAGGCGTTGCGGGTCGCGGGCCTGCAGGACGCGCTGCGCAATCGCGGCCTCGACGTCGTCGACCGCGGCAATCTCACCGGTCCCGGCAATCCATGGCAGCCTGCTACACAGGGCTATCGCCATCTTGCGCAAGTCACCGACTGGAACCGCATGATCTATGAAGGGGTGCGCGCGGAGCTCGCGCATTCGCGGCTGCCGATCCTGCTCGGCGGCGATCACTGCCTCGCGATCGGCTCGATCAGCGCCGTTGCGCGTCACTGTCGCGACGCGAAGAAGAAGCTGCGCGTGTTGTGGCTCGACGCGCACGCGGACTTCAACACCTCGGAGCTCTCGCC
>DATEML010000308.1:0-2064 GCA_035275585.1 Steroidobacteraceae bacterium
ACCACCAGAATCGCCAGGGATGCATGAGGTTCAGAACGACCGCCGGGTTTCGATGAGGAGCTGCACGCTGTCGATGTCGGCAGTGGCGTTCAGCGGGAACGCGAGATCGATGTGCAGGACGTTGCCGAGGCCGGAGCGCGCGCTCCCGAGGCGCAGGCCGAGCCCGACGTCGGTCAGCCAGCCGGCGGGCGCGGCCGCGAATGCGTCGTGGCCCCAGGTGCGGCCGGAATCAACGAACATTGCCGCGCCGACGTTGAACAGTTTCAGCGGCTGCCAGTCCGTGTAAAACCGCTGCTCGAGCGTGACTAGCGCGCTTTGATCGCCGGCCTGGTAGCGCAGGGGGTAACCACGCAGGCCATTGTCGCCGCCGAGCAGCAGCTGTTCCTCCGGATCGCGATGTGAAGTGGCCGTGCCGCTCACGGATGCGAAGAGAACGCGATGCACGGACTGCCGCAGGTAGTAACGGGTCGACCAATCGATCGACGCGTTGGCGAGCGCATCGCCTTCGACGCGCGTGTGAAAGCCGAGCGAGTGGATGAGGTATTGCTCGTGGCCGAGATCCGCGCCAGCCTGCAGCACGCCATTGAGGATCCCGGCGTCGTGGGTCGAGCCGAGCGCCGTGGAAGCGAAGCCGGCTTCGAGGCGCGCGCTCAGGCCGAGGTAGAGATCCTCGGTGCGGCCGATCTGGTCCAGGTTGCGCGTCGCGACGTACTGGTCTTCCATCACTTCGATGCCGACCCACGGATAGGCGACGACACGGTCGGCCGGAATCGACGCGTCGGGCTCGTCCGCCAGCGCCTGGAATTCCCGCGCGTCGTAGCGCAGGCCGCCGAGGTAGCGGGTGGTCCAGCCGTCGTGCAGGCCTTCGGAGAAGCCGCCGCCGATGTCGAACTTGCGCTCCTGCATCTGCAGGCGCTCGACGACGTGCCCGAGCGAGTAGCGCGAGACGTCGGTGGTCGCGTCCGCCGCGGCGAGGCCGGCGCTCCAGCGCGTATCCATGGCGTAGAACGGACGCTGCAGCGACAGAGTTTTTTCGCTGCCGTCGCTGAGCGACGAATAGCCCGCCGCGAGCTGCCACCAGCTGCCCAACACATTCGGGTCGACGTAGCCGAGCTCCCAGGCGGTGCGATCGACGTTGCTCGAGCGTGCGAACGACAGCTGCTTGCCGAGCCCGAGGAAGTTCATGTCCTCGAACTTGACGCGCGCGCTGTTCTCGCCGCCCTTGCGACCGAACGACAGGCCCGGGCTCAGCGTCCAGACGTCGTGCACGCGCACCAGCACGTCCACGGTGTTGTCGGCTTCGTTGTAGCGGACCGGCTCGACGGAAGCTTCATTCAGATAGCGTTGCGCGCGCAGCATGCGCGCGGTCTCATCCAGCACGCGGCGATCGTACACATCGCCCCTGTGAAACAGCAGCTGCTGCTGCACGGTCGATTCGTGCGTCGAGATGTGCAGATTGTTCGCGACGCGATAGGGCGCGGCGAGATGCGTGCCGTTCTCGAAGACGTCGTCGACCTCGACTTCGATGTTGCCGATGCGCGCGCCGCGCTGTTCGAGCTCGGCGTCGCGCGCCACGGGACCTGCGTGCGCGCACAACGGCGCCAGCAACAGGCAGGTCATCGCGCGCCGCAAGATTCCGATCATCCAACCCCCTGAGCACCATGCTGCAGGGTTGGACGGAGCCGCCGGTTCGAATCAGTCGCTCACCAGCGCGATGCCGATCAATTCATCCTGCGTCTGATAGCGCCGCAACTGCGTCGTGGAAAGCACGGCGCTCAGCGCCGTGTCCGGATCGAGGCCGGCAATCGAGCCGCGCAACGTGACTGCGTTCGCGGCGCTCTGCGCCTCGCTCGACGCATACACCACCTTGCGCCCGGTCTCGCGCGCGACCCATTCGGCAAACGAGGCGAATGTGCGCTCGTTGATGTCGAACAGCGGTGCCGTGTGCGCCGCCCAGCGCCATGAAGGATCGTGCGCGGGGACCGTGCTGCGCACGATCTCGCCACGCGGCGTCACGCGGATTCTCTCGCCGGCGACGCCGCTGCTCGTGCCGGCAGCGTTGAC
>DATEML010000309.1:0-13956 GCA_035275585.1 Steroidobacteraceae bacterium
GGGATGACGTAGAGCCCGAGCACGATCAGGCCGCCGACGAACGTCGCAAATGCGACGTGAGCGAACGGCGCGATGCCAGTGAAGCGAGTGAGCCGGCGGCCGAGCGCGGCGAGCACGACGGCCTTGCCGAACAACGTGGCACAGACCAGCGCCATGCCGGCGAATGGCAGGACCGCGATGCCGATGACGCTGACGATCAGCAGCACCATCAGCACGGGCACCAGGATCACTGCCATGATCGACGCCACTGTGGACTGACCGGGCTGAGTCTCGAGCGTTTCGACACAGCGCGTGACGCTGCGATCGAACAGCAGCGCGATCACCACGTAGAACAGCAGGAAGCCGAAGGCGATTGCCCAGGCCCAGCCGAGCCCCGGCTCGAAAGCGAGCGGGCGCCCATAGAACAGGCACTTCTCGATCCACAGGCGCAGGCCGTCCAGGCCTTCGAAGTTGCCGAGCATGACCTCGCTATGACCCTGCACGACGGCTTGCGGATCGCGCGTCAGCTTGCCGCCGACCACAGCGATGTCGCCCTCGACCTTCGCGTTCGGACCGAGCGTGAGATCGCCGAAGACCGAGACCGCGGCTTCCTGCACCGGGCTGTCAATATAGGTATTGCCGAACAACGACACGACGCCGCCGTGGACCGGACCGGTCACGTGCGCGTCGCCGAAGATCGTCACGACGGCGTCGATGACCTCGCCCTCGACGCGCGCATTGCCGAAGACCGCGATGACTCCGTCGGCCACCTGGTCCGCCGCCAGCCGCGCCTCTCCCCACATGTTGACGACTACGTTGTCGCTGTGACGGAGGTTGATCCGCACCTCCGCGTCGTGCTGCTCTTCGGCGGGCGCCGCCGCATCGTCGCGCTCGACCGGCTGTGCAGGCTCGGCGGGCGGCGGGGGCTCGGCGGCGAAGGCCGTCGTACCCGCGAGAGCGAGGCACAGAAGCAGGGAGCCGAAGAGTCGATTCATGCTGAGTTCTCTAATGCGCGGCGCGCACGGTTCGATAGGCGGTAGCGCCGATGCCGAACAACGCCACGTACATGAGGATGAAGAAGGCGATGCCGGCGTGCACCCACACAGACGGCACGGTGCGGGCGATACTCGCCATCGCTACCAGCAGCGTCTGCAGCCATGCCATCTGCGACGGCAGGTCGAAGGAAAGGCCCGGCGAAGCGAGCGGCGCCGAGAGCCACAGCGCGATGGACAAGGCAAGCTTGACGACGCCCACCGACGCTGCGAGGAACGCCAGGCGCGCGGCCATCGGCCAATGCGCGAAACCGCGACGCCAGGGCGCTATTGCCGCGCCGGACGCGATCTGCGCGAGCACGCGACGTTCGAGCGTGGCCGGCGCGTGTCGCAACGGCTGGTTCCGCAGCGCGCGCGTCACGAGCCGTTCGAGCTCGTCCTGTCGATTGGGGTCGGCGGGGCCCTGGTCGACTTTCATGGAACACCCAGACTCGTGGCCGCGGTCACGCCACGCTGCGCGAGCAGCTTCGCCAGCGCGGCGCGTGCGCGGAAGATATCGGTCTTGACCTTGGCGAGCGAGACGCCGAGCCGCTCGGCGATCTCCTCGTACGACAGCTCCTCGAAATGATAGAGCACCAGCGGCAGCCGTTGCCGCTCCGGCAGGGTTTGCAGGGCATCCTCGACCAGGCCGTGGCGCACGCCCGCGTCGACGCTGGCGAGCACGTCGTCCGGTACTGCGAACTCGACTTCCGGCTCGTCTTCCTCGCTGTCCTCGCGCCGCAGCTCGGAAAACAGCCGCCGGCGCTTGCGGTACCGGAAGATGTGGTTCAGGGACAGGTTGCGCGAGACCGTCTTGAGCCAGCCCCCGGCGGTAGCACTGCTCTGCAGGTGCGCGAAGTTCTCGTACGCCTTCAGGAACACTTCCTGGGCGATGTCCTCGGCCTGCCGGTCGTCGCCGACCAACCGGGCCGCGGTGGTGAAAACCATATCCTGGTAGGCACGCATGAAGCTTGCAAAGGCGTCGAGGCGGACTGGATCCGGAGGTTGCCTGGCCACTTGAACTGTCGTCGTTTAAGCCGAGAACACCATCCGGCGCAGAAAGTTACACTCTCCGCCATGAGTAGAGCCAAGCTTGTCATATTACTTACGGCGGCCCTGGCCCTGGGGGGTGCAGCCGCCTGCGCCCAGGCCGCCTCCCTGCCCGAAATCGAGAGCGCTTACGCGGACTTCAACGACGCCACCGGCGCCATCGGGCTGATCGAGTCCGGCCTGAAGGATAGCTATGAAGGCCGGACCCGTGGCGAATGGCTGCGGCTGCAACAGGAAGCGCGCGAGCTGGTCCTGACGGGCCTCAGGGAGCTCACGGACAGCGGCCTGTCGCCGGAAGACCGCCGCGCCGTCGAGATCATGCGCCGGAGCCTGGCAGACGCCGAGGAAGACGGCTCGCTGGCCCCGGTAGGCAAATGCGAGGACGCGCAGCGCAAGGACATCGATTACGCCGCCATGCGCGTCGCCCTGTATGCGTGCTTTGGCAAGCTGTCGAACTCGCTCGACTTCGAGGGCCAGAAGGTCACCCGCGTCGGTGCGTTCGATCTGCTCACTCGCATGAGCGAGCCGGAGCGGCGCAAGCAGCTGTTCATGCAGTTCGTGCCGCTGTGGCAGGCGATCAACGGCAAGAGCGAGCGCGACAGTCCGTATCGGCGCCTCATCGTCATGGCCGCCGCGGACGCACGCACCCGAGGCTCGGCGATCGATGACGCCGCGAAGACAGTCGGCGCCCGGACGCCCGAGGTCGAGACCTGGCTCGTGCAGATACTGGATGCGTGGCGGCAGGCGAGCGGCAAGCAGCAGGTCGAGCCGTGGGATTACCGTTACGTCGGCGGTGCGACTGAGCGCGAGCTCGGCGATGCGGTCGCACGTGAGGCAATGCAGCCGCTCAACGAGCGGTACTACCGCGATCTTGGCGCGCAGCTGAGCGCCTGGGACGTGATCTACGATCTCGACCCTCGCGAAGGCAAGGCGCCGCTCGCCTACACCGACTACGTGAGGCGCGGTCGTTCGCGGGACGACAAGTGGGTGCCGACGCTGGTGCGGGTCTCCGGCAACTACGCGCACGGCGGTCTCGGCCTGCTCAATGAGCTGGTGCACGAGAACGGTCACGTCGTGCACATGATGGCGCTGCACACGCGGCCGGCGTTCATGGATCTCGGCGATGCGCTGTTCTATGAGGCGTTCGCGGACGTCCCTTCGTGGAGCGTGTACGAGCCCGCCTGGCAGCAGAAATATCTCGGGCGCAGCTCGACCGAAGAATCTTCGCTGCGTGCGCTGTATTCCAGTGTCATGCTCGACGTCGCGTGGGCGCTGTTCGAGGCGCGCATGCTGCGCGAGCCGACGCGCGATCCGAACGTGGTGTGGACCGAGATCACGAGCCGCTACCTGCACGTGAAGCCCCACCCGGAGCTGGCCTGGTGGCTGGTGCGCGTGCAGCTCGTGGATGCGCCGGGTTACATGGTGAACTACGGGCTCGGCGCGATGGTGACCGCAGACCTGCGGCAGCGAATCGCCGAGCAGATCGGTCCGTTCGCGACCGGCAACGAGCACTGGTTCCCGTGGCTTGCGGAGCATCTGCTGAGCTCCGGACAGACGGACGAGACGGCGGTGCTGCTGCGTGAGTTCCTCGGCCGCCCGGTTTCGTCGCAGGCGTTGTTGAACGAGATCGCCCGGATCAAGAAAAAGAAATGAGCGCCATCCTCGACCGTGCGCACGACACGGCCGTGTATCTGCTCAGCACCGTGCCCGGTCTGCCGCCGATCGTGCAGACGGTGCATCTGCTGGGTATCGCGATCGTTCTGGGCTCCGTCGTGCGTCTCGACCTGCGCATCCTCGGTCTCGCGTTGCCGCCTGGAAGTTTTCGCTGCTGGTGCCCGCAATCGCGCTCGCCGCGGTGTTGCACGTCATCAGCATTCGCAAGCCCGACTATTGGCAGGTGCGCGGCACGCGCGCGGCGGTGAGAGCGATCGCGGCCGCTTCGTTATTGCTATGGACCGGCGTCGTGTTCGCAGGACGCTGGATCGCCTACGCCGACTATCTCTTTCCGGAGTAGTCCAGCGTGCTCGAAGCTTTCTGGACCTGGCTCGAGATGCAGCCGCTCGCCGCGCACATCGGCGAGACCGCGTGGTTTCCGTTTCTCGAGTCGGTGCACGTGCTGAGCGCGATGTTCGTCGTCGGCACGGTGCTGATGGCGGACTTGCGACTGCTCGGCTGGGCGGCGCTGCGTTATCCGTTGACAGTCGTGACAGGCGAGATCGTGCCATGGACGTGGGGCGCGTTTGCGATCGCCACCGTCACCGGCATCGCGCTGTTCATCACGCGCGCGAGCGCGTATGTCGCGAATCCTGCTTTTCTCGCGAAGGTCGCGCTGTTGCTGCTCGCGGGCATCAACATGCTCGTGCTGCATTTCATCGGGCTGCGCGTTGGAGATCGCCGACGTCTGCAGATGGCGACCGGCGCGTGCTCCTTATTTGTGTGGGCTGGCGTCGTGCTCGCCGGGAGGTGGATCGGTCATCTGTCATGAACGGTGATGAGGGTCACTCAAATTTCCGACAGGGCATGGATGATAGAAGCGCACGCTGGCGCTGAATAAACTGTACGTACGAAAAGAACTGCTGACCTGGGCATGACGTTTTCTTCGCGGAGTCTTTTTCACCTGCTGTTGCCGGTTGTGCTGAGCGCGTGCGCCACTGCGCCGCCGCCCGAGCACGAGACCGTCAAGGTGCGGACGGGCACGCTCTCGCTCGAACGCTCGTCGTTCAACGCGCAGGTGCTGAGCGATGCCGGCCACGTGGAGCAGAGCTTCAACGCTTCGCTCGCTCCCAATGCCGAGCCGCTCACGCGATTGCAATCGGCGTACACCCAGCAGATCGGCGCAGACGGCGATCAACGCATCCGGGTCGGCGACACGGTCAGCACTGCGGGAATGTGGGGCAGCACCGTGCGCTATGGCGGCATGCAATTCGGCACACGCACCGGCGCGCGCGCCGACGTCATCGACAATCCCGAGCTGGCAACCGCCGGGCTCGCAGTGTTGCCGACGGTGGAGGACGCGATGTTCGCGTCGCTCGAAACTCGCACCACGACGCTCAACGATCAGGACGTCGCAACGATCGCCGTACCGACCATCGCGTCGACGCGGCTCGTCGGTGACGGTTGCTCCGACTTCTCCGTCGGCGTCGGCAAGGTGCGCCGCGACTACGCACTCGTGAGCAACGAATACGGTCCGCTGTTCGCGAACACGACGGTCGCGTGCGCCGCGCCGCTCGGCTTCACGGTCGAAGGGCATGGCGAATATCTCGACGACGACGTGGCCGCACTCGGCGTCGGGCTGGCGCGGGAGGTCGGTCCGCTCGGTACCGCATCGGTCGCATTTGCTTCGAGCCGCACAGTTGCGGGCAGCGCTGGCTGGCTGGCCCGCTTCGGTTTCGAGCACAGCAGCTCGTTGCTGAATGTCGCGCTGCGCTCGCAGATGCAGAGCCGTGAATTTCGCGACATCGGCAGCGTCGATCTCACGGATCCGATCATGCAGCGCGACCTGGCATCCGTCGGCGTCAACGTGACCGACGGCGCCAACCTGGCGCTGGCCTATGCGACCCAGACAACCTGGCAGCGCATTCGTGTCGACGTCATCGCCTTGAAGCAGAGCGTCCGCGTCGGCCGCGGCGCGCTGTCCATGAGTGCGGGCCATTCGTTCGAGGAAAACTTCGGCTCCTCGCTGTTCATTTCCTACCAGCGGCCATTCGGGCTGCAGACCCCGGCGCGCTCCCCGATCCAGGAGTTCGACCTGGACACCGTCGACTCGCTGTTCGTCCCGCGCTGAATGCGCGCGGGTACGTAAAAAATCCCCGCCGCCGCGGGAACCTCGCCGCGGTCTCGTCGGTATTAGTCCGACGCCGTTGACCGAGGGTCCTGCCATGCGAGTCGTTGCCGCTGCCCTGTTGCTGTTCGCTTTCGTCGGCTCCGCCCAGGCGGTGGAGTGGCGATTAGGAGTGGCCTACGCGAGCGGCGTCAGCGATGTCGCGGATCTGTACGAGGACAACTTGCGGCTGGACGGCCGCGAAGCCAATGTCGATCTGAAATTCCCGATCGGCGTCGCTGCCAGTTTCGTCTACGACTGGACCACGCAGTGGCGCACGGACGTCGGCGTCGGCCCGATCTTCGCCATCGGCGGCGACGTGCGACACCTGGAAGTGCCGCTGTCGGCGACGATCGGCTACAACTTTCTGCCGTATTCGCGCTATTCGCCGTACGTTCGCGCGGGCGTGATCCATCATTTCGCGAGCGGCGATCAATACGACAGCTCTACGCCGGGGCTGTATGCGGCCGTCGGTGTGGACTTCACGCACTTCGCGCTGGAGCTCGCCACCGATCAGTCGAAGGTCAAGTTCGATCGCCTCAGGTGTCCGTCAGGCGGCGGCGCCTGCGAGCTCGGCACCACAGAACTCAGCACGTACGACATCATCGCGAGCTTCTACTGGCGCTTCTCCCTGAATTGATGACCCTGCGGAAATTCCCCGCGACCTGAAGGGGAACTTCCTGCGTGCCGCCGCGGTTTAGCTCCAGCCAGAAGAGCGGGGCATACGTAAGGGGTGCACTGTGAAATTTACACAGGCCCATCGTCGCGGGTTGGCTGCGATCGCATTTGCGCTGCTCACTGCATGCTCGAACGGACGCGGCAGCGTGAGCGATCCAGCCGGCGGTCCCGTGGGCGGACCGCCGCCAGAACCTCCTCCCTCGCCGCCACCCGATCCCCCGCCGGATCCGCCCCCTGAGCCGCCGCCGGCCGAACCGCCAGCCGCCGCCATGGCCGGATACTGGAAGGGCACTGCGATCGAGCAGGACTCCAACCGCAGGTTCGACGCTGTTGCGCTGATCGACGCGGACGGCAATGCACAGTGGCTGCTGACGCGGGAAGGCATCCTCGACGACAACGGCTTCGTGCTGTTCGGCAACGTCTGTTGCGAATCGCATTTCGAGGACCAGGTTACCGGCAAGGAGATCGGCGAAACGCGCACGCGCAACGGCAGCGCTAAAGCGGACGTCGACGACGGAGTGCTCAGCGGCGAGCTGCAGTTCGATCGCGAGGACTACAGCTTCACGCTAAACCGTTCCGCGGACTCTGACCGCGCCGTGTCACTTGCCACGCTCGCAGGCGTGTACTCGCGCCGCACGAGCACGATCTTCGGCGAAGAGGTCACGCTGACCGTGACGATCGAAGCGGACGGCCGCCTGACCGGATCCTATTCGAACGGCTGCGTGTTCAACGGCAACGCGTCGATTCCGGACGCCACGCACAACATGGTGCAGCTGCAGATCGACCTCGCAAACTGCGGCAGCCAGGGCAGCTCGAAGCAGTGGAACGGCGCTTACACGGGGCTCGGCGTGCTGCTGTCGGGCGACGCGGTCTTCTACCACAGCGTCATCGGACCGACGTGGCTCGGTCCGCAGAGCGTGGAGAGGTAGCTGTCAGGCTTTAGCCTGACAACAACATCTCCACGTGCGGGATGTTGTCCTCGAGATACGGCTCGGACACGGTCGCGAAGCCGAACGCGCCGTAGAACTTCTCCAGATACTGCTGCGCGCTGATGCGCACCGGCCGCCCCGGATAGCGCAGCCGTGTCCGCTCGATTCCTTTCGCGACGAGCTCTCGTCCGAGGCCTGAGCCTCGGAACGGCTGCGTAGTGATGATGCGGCCGATCGAAGGATCGGCGAAGCGCGTGCCCGGTGCGAGCACGCGCAGATAGCCTGCGACCTCCGTACCGGACCACGCGATCAGATGCTCGGCGTCGCCATCCAGTCCATCGAGATCCTGGTAGGCGCAGTTCTGCTCGACCACGAAGATCGCGACGCGCGCCGCGAGCACGGCATAGAGCTGCTCGGCGCTGAGTTCGCCGAGCCTGCACCATTGCCACTTGAGATCGGGCCCGCTGCTCACGCGTCAGTGCGTCATCGCATAGAGGATGTAGTTGATCGCGTACTTGTAGGCGCGCGTCGTGTACTGCAGCGCGTACTCCGGCACATCGGCGTGTTCCCACGCGTCGCCCAGGTCCATGTTGAAGTTGATCACGACCATCAGCCGGCCTTCGTCGTCGTAGATTCCGCGCCAGTGCGGCGTGTAGCCGTCGCGCTCGTACGTGAGGCCGCTATACAGCGACTGGATGCCGGGGATCTGGATCTGTTCCGGCAGGTCGTACGCGAGATGGAACACCGCGTCCTCGATCGGGATCTCGACGATCGCACGATCGGGAAACACTTTGTGCATGCTCTGCACGAAGCCGGCCCACTCCATGCTGCCGTGGAAATCGTCGACGACCAGGAAGCCGCCGCGCAGCAGGTAATCGCGCAGCCGCGCGGCTTCCTCGTCGCTCAGCATCCAGCTGCCGACTTCGACCGCGTACACCCACGGGTAGTCGAACAGGCTCTCGTCCATGATCGAGAGCTGCTGGCCTTCCTCCGCAGTGTCGATCCGCGTCAGGCGTTGCACGCCTTTGATCAGGTGCTGCTCGGCCTCCGGCCAATCTGTCAGCCAGCCGCCACGGCTGCCGGAGCGGGCACCGACACTGGAGTAGGCAAGCCGCACGAAGCGCCATTCCGCGCCCGAGTCGATCGCAATGCCGCCGCCGGATTGCGACCAGGTGTCGGAGCACAGCACGCACGCCAGCGTCGCAGCGGTTGCTGCGAGCCCGAGCCCGAGGCGGCTGTTCTGGCGCTGCTCCATCCGGGCACGATGGCACCAAGCGCCGCGTCGGGTCAACCGACGCGGATCGGGATGAAGAGCTGGGCGTTGCCGCGCTCGATCAGCAATGCGACCGTGGACTGTTTCTGCTTGACTGCGCCGCGCAGCTGCTGGACCGACGCGACGGATTTGCCGTTGACGCCGAGAATGATGTCGCCCGGCTGCACGCCGGCCAGCGCGGCCGCTCCGCTCACTTCCTCGACCACGAGATTGCCGTCGGTCTCGACCTGCTGCTTTTCTTCCGGCGTCAAGGGCCGCACGGCGAGGCCGAGGCGCGCGGTTTCGTCGGCTTGTTCCTTGTTGCGGTCCGCGGTGCGAGTCTGTTGCTTCTCCTGCATTTCATCGACACGCACGTCGATCGTGCGCTCTTTGCCGTCGCGCCACACGAGCAGCTCGGCCTGGCTGCCGGGCTTCATTTTCGCGATCTCGGTCGGCAGCGCGCCGACCCGATCGATCTCGTGGCCGTTCACGCTCAGGATCACGTCGCCCGCCTTGACGCCGGCGCTCGCCGCCGGACTGTCGTCTTCGACTGCGCTCACGAGCGCGCCGTGCGGGCGATCGAGGCCGAACGATTGCGCCAGCTGTGCATTCATGTCCTGCACGGCCACGCCGATGCGGCCGCGTACGACGTGGCCGGTCTTGAGCAGCTGCTCGCGCACGTCGTTGGCGACGTCGATCGGCACCGCGAACGACAGGCCCATGTAGCCGCCGGTGCGGCTGAAGATCATCGAGTTCATGCCGACCACTTCGCCGCGCATGTTGAACAGCGGGCCGCCAGAGTTGCCCGGATTCACGGCAACGTCGGTCTGGATGAACGGGACGTAGCTTTCGCCGCCGACTGCGCGCGACGTCGCGCTGACGATACCGGCCGTCGCGCTGTTCTCGAGGCCGAACGGCGAGCCGATTGCCAGCACCCATTCGCCGGGCCGCAATTTCTGCGGATCGCCCATGCGCACGGTCGGCAGGTCCTGCGCTTCGATCTTGATCAGCGCAACGTCGCTGCGCTCATCGGAGCCGATGACTTTCGCCGGGAACTCGCGGCGGTCGCTCAGCCGCACGGTCACGTCATCCGCATCCATGACGACGTGCGCGTTCGTGAGGATGTAGCCGTCAGCGCTCACGATGAAGCCGGAGCCCGCGCCGCGCTCCGGCATGCCGTCCCCTTCGCCGGGGCCGCCCGGCCGGCCGCCCTGCGGCGGCGGTATGCCGAAACGACGGAAGAAGTCGAGCAGCGGATCGTCGCTCGAGCCGCCGGGTCCGCGCGTCAGGCGCGCCTTCTGGACGACTTCGACATTCACGACGGCCGCGCCGTATTGCTCGACCAGCGGCACGAAATCCGGCAGCGCGGCCGCGAATCCGCCGGTGGGCGCCCGCGTCGGTACCGCCGTCGTGCCCGACTGCGCTTGCGACGGCGGGTCTGCCACACCGTCCGAGCAAGCAGTCAGCACCGCATAGAGTGCCGCGAGGAGGACAGCAAGTGAGGTTTTCATGGAGAGGGCTCCGCATTCGCGCGGGCGAGCGACATCTTCGACTTCAATGGCTGTGGACTGCGAGAGTTCCTGCGTCTGACGTGGCAGTGATTGCAAGACGTACAGCGAGTCGCTAACGTTCCGGCGCTATGACGTGGCGCACATGGGCGACGTTCGCGACCTTGTGCGCGATCTGGGGCCTCCCTTACTTTTTCATCAAGCTGGCTCTGCAGGACCTGTCGCCTGTGTGCATCGCATGGGGGCGCATCACGCTCGCTGCAGTCGTGCTCGTGCCGATCGCCTGGCACCGCGGTTCCTTGCAGAAGGCGTTCGCGCACAAGGCAGCGATCATTGCATTCGCGGTTGGCGAGTTGGTCGTGCCTTTCTCGCTGATCGCGATGGGCGAGCAATGGATCAGCTCATCGCTCGCCGGCATCCTGATCGCGACGGTGCCGCTGAGCGTCGTGGTCATCGGACCGCTCTTCGGCGTGCGCGAGCACCTCGGCGCGCTGCGCATCGCGGGCCTCGCGATCGGCTTCTGCGGCGTCATCGCGATTGTCGGCCTCGACACCGGCCACGGGCCGATGCTGTGGGCCGGCGTCGTGTGCATCATGATTTCGGTTGCGGGCTATGCGATCGGGCCGCTGATCGTCCAGCGATACCTGTCGGATGTCGATGAGCTCGGCGCTGTTGCCGCCAGCCTGGTCGTCGCGTCGGTCCTGCTGTTGCCGCTCGCCGCGTTGTCGGCGCCCGATCACGTCCCATCGACGCTGTCGCTCACTGCGGTTGCAGCACTCGGCATCGCCTGCACTGCGCTGGCGCTGTACCTGTACTTCTATCTGATCAATGTCGCGGGCGCGGCGCGTGCTTCAGTCGTCGCGTACATCAATCCAGCGGTCGCCGCAGTCATCGGCGTGATGGTGTTGCAGGAGCCGTTCGGGTGGGGTGCAGGAGTAGGGTTGGTGATGATTCTGTTCGGGTCCTATCTCGCGACAGGACGGAGCAAGGAAGTCGGGCTGAAGCCCGACCTACAAGAAGGATGAGTAGGTTGGGCTTTAGCCCAACTCTTCAGGCCTTGATGCGGTGACCGGTCTTGAACACCCACCAGATCACGACCAGGCACACGGTCATGAACAGGCACGTCATGCCGAGACTGACCGCGACGCTGACGTCGGCGATGCCGTAGAACGCCCAGCGGAAGCCGTTGATCAGATACACGACCGGGTTGAACAGCGTGACCTTCTGCCAGAACGGCGGCAGCATGGCGATCGAATAGAAGCTGCCGCCAAGGAACGCCAGCGGCGTGACGATCAGGATCGGCACGATCTGCAGCTTCTCCCAGCCGCTCGCCCACAGCCCGATGATGAAGCCGAACAGGCTGAACGTCACCGACGTCAGCACGAGGAACGCGACCATCCACAGCGGATGCTCGATGTGGAACGGCACGAACAGCCGCGCGGTCGCCAGGATGATCAGGCCGAGCAGGATCGACTTGGTCGCGGCCGCGCCGACGTAACCGATCACGATCTCGACATACGAGATCGGCGCCGACAGCACTTCGTAGATCGTGCCGGCCCAGCGCGGCATGTAGATGCCGAACGACGAGTTCGAGATGCTCTCCGTCAGCACCGACAGCATGATCAGGCCGGGCACGATGAACGCGCCGTAGCTGACGCCGTCGATCTGCGCCATGCGCGAGCCGATCGCCGCGCCGAACACCACGAAGTACAGCGAGGTCGAGATCACCGGCGAGGCCACGCTCTGCACCAGCGTGCGGAACCAGCGCGACATCTCGAAGGTGTAGATCGCCTTGATCGCGTAGCTGTTCATCGCCGCGTGCTCACCAGGCTCACGAAAATCTCCTCGAGCGAGCTTTCCTCGGTCCGCAGGTCCTTGAAGTCGATGCCGAGCTCGTTGAGCTGGCGCAGCAGCCCGGCGATGCCCGTGTCCGCCTGCGTATCGAAGGTGTAGACGAGGTCGTTGCCGTCCGCGGACAGCTCCAGCTGCCGATTGGCGAGCTGCGGCGGGACGCGCTCCAGCGGATGTTGCAGGTGCAGGGTCAGCTGCTTGCGGCCGAGCTTGCGCATCAGCACCTTCTTGTCCTCGACCAGCACGATCTCGCCCTTGTTGATCACGCCGATGCGGTCGGCCATTTCCTCCGCCTCTTCGATGTAGTGCGTCGTGAGGATGATCGTGACGCCGCTGGCGCGCAGCCTGCGCACCATCTCCCACATGTCCCGCCGCAGCTCGACGTCGACGCCGGCGGTGGGCTCGTCGAGGAACAGGATCTGCGGCTCGTGCGACAGCGCCTTGGCGATCATCACGCGGCGCTTCATGCCGCCGGACAGCGTCATGATCTTGTCGTCCTTCCTGTTCCACAGCGACAGCTCGCGCAGCACCTTCTCGATGTGCGCCGGGTTCGGCGGCTTGCCGAACAGGCCGCGGCTGAACTGCATCGTCGCCCAGACACTCTCGAAGGCGTCGGTCGTCAGCTCCTGCGGCACGAGCCCGATCTTGGAGCGCGCCGCGCGGAACTCGCGCACGATGTCGTGGCCGTCGGCCGTGACCTTGCCGGAGGTGGCGTTGACGATGCCGCAGATGACGTTGATCAGCGTCGTCTTGCCGGCGCCGTTCGGCCCGAGCAGCGCGAAGATCTCGCCCTGGCGGATCTCGAGATCGATGTGCTTGAGAGCCTGGAAGCCCGACGCATAGGTCTTGACGAGATCGGTGACGGAGATGATCGGTTGCACGTAGCGCGGTCCCGGTCCGACGAGGGCGGCTATTATAAGAGAATGACAGTCCAGCGGTTGTTTCCCACGCTCGTGTATACGGCGCGCCTGAACGGCGCGTCGGCATTGAATCGCCGGCTGTCGCGTGAATGCCGGCAGCTGGAGCGCGACGACGATTCCGGCCGGCGCTGGTCGGCGCAGAACTACCCGGGCGGGTACACGTCGTACAACTCCGCGAGCCGCATGCATGAGCTGTCGCCGACGTTCGCGCAGCTGCGGCGCGGGCTCGATCGCCATGTCGCGTCGTTCGCGAAATCGCTGCAGTTCGACCTCGCGGGCCGCGATCTGCAGATGACCGACTGCTGGGTCAACATCATGCCGCGACAGGTCGTGCACAGCCTGCATCTGCATCCGCTCGCGACGCTCAGCGGCACTTACTACGTCGACACGCCACGCGGCTCGGCTGGATTGAAGCTGGAAGATCCGCGGTTGGATCGATACATGGCGTCGCCGCCCATAAAGACGAAGGTGAGCACGGATCGGCAGCGCTGGGTCGTGATCCCCGCGCAGGCCGGCAAGCTGGTGCTGTTCGAGAGCTGGCTGCGGCACGAAGTGCCGCCGAATCCGGCGGCAGCGCCGCGCATCAGCATCAGCTTCAACTACAACTGGTTCTGAGTAGTGTCGGAACAAAGACCCGGGATTCGTCCTTGGGGCTGAGACTTCAGGAAAAAATCCAAGTGACTGATCTGCGCTGGATCGACGCAGCCCTGACCTCCGCCCGGCCGCAGGCCGTGGCGGCGCTGCTGCGCTATTTCCGCGATCTCGACACGGCCGAGGAGGCATTCCAGGAAGCGTCGCTGCGCGCGCTGAAGGTCTGGCCGGTGAAAGGACCGCCGCGCGATCCGGCCGCGTGGCTGATCTTCGTCGGCCGCAATTCCGGGCTCGACGGCGCGCGCCGGCGGCGCAAGGAAACGCCGCTGCCGGCGGAAGAAATACTT
>DATEML010000310.1:0-23217 GCA_035275585.1 Steroidobacteraceae bacterium
GCGACGACGCCGGGCAACGCCAGGAACGCGAACAATGCGCGAAGGAACATTACAGTCTCCAGACCGAGCGCAGATTACGTAAAGGCCGGATGTCGCGCCACCGCCTGCCGTACAATCGCCGCAAACAAGAACCGGAGAGTGCCGCAATGGACCGGTACGTGGTCGCGATCACCTGGCTGCGCGCGCTGAAGATCTGGTGGGCGCAGACGTGGCGAGCGTTCCTGCTCACGATAGCGCTGGCCCTCGTCGGAATGTTCACCTACGGCTTCTTCAGCCCACTCCTCCGCGACCAGCTCGGCATGGGGGAAGTCGCCATCAGGCTGGCGCTGACGTTCGCATTCGTGGTGTATGCATTCGGCTGGGCCATGAAACGGGCGTTGCAAGTCCGCTACGCCGATTTCGTGATCGAAATGGCGCCCGTCGATCCGGCCTCTCCCGGCAAAGCGCCAACGACTGCGGGCATGACACTGTGGCAGGCATTTGCCGTCTTGTGGGCAATGTTCTGGCGGGCGTGGCTGATCGCATTCCCACTGAATCTGCTCACCGCTTACCTGGTCGACGGAACAGTGTTGCCGGCGGCCACTTTCGTCTGGGCGAACTTCATCATCGAGATGATCATCTCCATGATCGTTGGCGCCGCTACCTGTGCTTGGGCGCTGCGCATCGCACTGCGGTTGAACTACGGCACGTGGCGGCTGCAGCTCGTCCCCACCGAGCAGGCATTGGCTTCGGCACCGGCGGTCCCTGCGGACTTCGGCTCAGCGACGCGCTGATGCGCTCACTCGTCCAGGCAGTCATCGTCAGCGGCTACGTCCTGGCCATCGTGCTGGGCCTTGGCTACGCGTGGCTCATGGCCAAGAAGCCGCGCGAACGCAAGGTGCTCTTTACCGCTGCGTGGCTTTCAATCAGCGTCGCCTTGGCGGCTGCGTTCTGGTTCTGGGGCGAGGCGCCCGTGCTGCGGTACTTCGCAGACATCACGGTCAAGAGTCAGCTCGCGAAAAGACCGGGGATGCGAGCCCTGTCGAGCCGGCACCCCGAGGTCAGAGCCTGGCTCGAACGGATCGCGCTCGTCGCGCTCAGCGGCCACGATACGACTGACGACGCATTCGCCGCTGCCTTCACCGCCTATGCAGACTCGATGCAGAGGTACGAGCTTGCCTACCTGGCAATTGCCGCCGACAAACAACTCGTGAGCTACGCAGGCGCGCTGGCGTCGACTATCAGCCGCCTCAATGACCGTAGCGGCTTCATCTGCGGCGCATTTCTGAATGACGACTACGCGCCGATCGTCCGGGCCATGAGCGCGCGCGTGAGCGAGGACGACTTCATGGACGCGCGCGACGCGGCGTTCCTGAGTGCATTCGAGCAACCGCACGCGCTTTTGTCCGCCGGGCGCATCAACGAAGTCGATACGAACCTCATGCAATTTCTCGAGCGACGCTACGGACCGCTGCAAGCGAAGGTGCTGCTCAACGCGATGGATGCGCCCGCACCGGCGGACGATCCCGAGCTCTGTACGGCGATGGTCGTGAGCATCGAGTACGCGCTGGCGCTGCCTTCTCCGGATCGCGAGGACACGATCCGCGCGATCTTTCAGGCCGCCGCGAGCGAGCTTCCCGACGAGCAGCCGCGTACCGACGCGTCTGGCCCGCTGCAGCTGTGAGACCGCAAGCCTCCCGCGTCAGAGCTTCGTGACGGACGCCCTCGCCTGGCGGATCTCGTCGCGCCCGGCAGCATCCGGACCGATCTGCTCGAGCAGGCGCCCGTAGTAGAGTCTGGCCTTGTCGCGCTGGCCGGCCAGCTCCGCTGCGCGCGCCGCGCCATAGACGTTGCGGAAGCGGTTCGGATCCCCGCGCTGCGATTCCTCGAACGTCGCGAGCGCCTCGACCGGTCGCTTCAGGTCCAGCAGCAGCTCGCCGAGCATTTCCCGGACCGGGATCACGCGCCCCGGCATCATGATGTGCTCTTCTGTCTTGTCTTCCCGATCCGCTGCTGCCCGCATCAGCTTCACGGCTTCCTCGTTCCTGCCTTCGGCCCGCGCGATCCACGCGTTGATCGTGTCGACCTGGATGTCGGCCTGCTCGATCCAGTAGTCCTTCTTCTGCGTGACCATTGCCTCGCGCAGCTTGCCGAGGCGCGCCGCTTCCTTCTTCGCGGCCTCCGCGTTGCCCGATCGCGCCGCGCCCAGGCCGCGCGCGTATGCGTTGACCGCTTCGCCCTCCGGATGGGGACTCCAGTCGAACACCGGACTTGCGGGACGCAGCGTCAGCTGCGCCGCCTTGGCCCATTCGCCGCGCTCTAGCGCGAAGCGCGCCGGGATTACTGCGGCGGCATACGCGACCTGTCGGACCTGCTCGTTGAACTGCACATTGGACTCGACGAAGTCCACGCACTTGCGCGCTTCCGCGTCGCGGCCGAGCTGGAGCGACGCGTACGTGAGGTAGTCGAGCGCGTGATATCGATCGCGGTCCGATTTGGCCGCCGCGCGCGACCGGAGATTGCTGTCGATCGAATCCTGCCACAGCCCGACGCGCGAGAAGATGTGCGATGGCATGTGCAGCGCGTGCGGCGAGTCGGGTGCAATTGCGGCGTAGCGACGCGCGGCATCGATCCCGTGATCGGCGATCGACGGGAAGTCGTAGGCGTGGATCAGGAAGTGCACGACACCGGGATGGCGCGGTTGCGTCGTAGCGACTTTCTCCAGGATGTGAGCACTCTGCAGTTGCTTCGCGTGCGTCAAGTCATTGCGATCCGCCGTGACCTGCAACCAGTACGCGTAGAGGACCGCTGCTTCGGAATCCTGCGGATAGCGCGTGTAGAGCTGCTCCAGCACCTTCTGGTAGTTTGCCGCGCGCGTCTTGAAGGGAACCGTCGCGTGGTCTTTGAAGACGATCTCGACGGCAGCGATGTAGTCGCGCTCGCGCTGTGTCTTGGCGTCCAGCTGCTGCGCCTTTTCGACCGCGGCCCAGCCTTCCTGCTCCTGCTTCGGCGTCGGCGGCGAACCGAGCGGATTGTCGAGACTCGCGACCGCCTTCGCCCAATGCGCCATCGCACACGTCGGATCCGCCTGCAGCACGGCCGCTACGGCGGCATCGACTTTCTCCCAATAGAAGGAATACAGGAGTGCGGCCGCTGTATTGAAATGCGCTTGTGCCTCGGCGTTGCAGGAGACCGGGAAGTTGACGTCTCCGAGCGCGGCGGCATGCTCGTGCTGGTCGTGCTCCTGCGCCATTGCAACAGGCACAGCAAGGATCGAGGCAGCCATCCAGGCGGTCATCGCAGTTCTCATGAGCGTTCCTCCTGCATTCGTTGCATGCTCCACCGGGCCGCGAGCGTGGCGAGCTTTTCCTCGGACCGCCAGGGCTTGATTCGACCGTGCCCGAGCGCGGCGATCTCAGTGCGGAGCTTTGGTTCGCTGGATGCCACGTCGGCCGCTGCCTTGGCGTATGCATCGCGCTCGACGAGCACGCCGCAATGGATCTGCTCCTGCGCAAGCGCCTCAGCAACAACCTCGCGGAACAGCTTGCCTTCGAGTGCGTGCACGCGGACGTGTGGATTACCCAGCGAGTCAGGATCGATCACGCTGCCGACGACCATGCCGGCGCGCTTGATGCCGGCGAACTCCGCCAACACCTTGCGCATCTCCTGCGCGGCGATGCGGCGCACTTCTTTGACTGCCTTCTCGGAAAGCGCGGCGCCTTGCCGCTGCGGCAGCTCGATCGTCGGGTGATAGGGAAAGCGAGACTGCGGCAGCGCCTCGCTGGACAGCAGGACCTTACGCATCGCTTCGATGACGAAGCCGTCCGCGCCGTCGTTCACGATGGCTGCGATGGCAAAGCCCGATTTGATCCTCAGGCCGATGGCTCTCATCGGATGGCTCCCCGTTCCGCGGGATCATGCTCTCCTGCTCATGATCGCGCCAGAACCTGCCAGCGTGCGTCAGGGTTGCTTCGCGACGGTCACGTGGTCAGTCGCCCGTCCGCCCATCAGAGCGTACGTGAGCGAGTAGTTACCTTCGTGGCACGCATATTCGAGTATCTGTTCGTCGGAGCGCCCGAACCGTGTCTCCCCTTTCCAGGGCTGCGTGTAATAGTTCGGATCCTCCACCGTGAACACGTAACTGAGCTCATCGGCCGACACCCGGGTGATGCGCTCCGTCACCGTGGTATCCGGGCCGACGAAGAACAGGCTGCCCGGCCCGCCGCGCGCGGCGCTGGTCTCCGAAAAGTATTTCGTCTCGATCACCAGCGTCTGGCCTTCCCACCAGCCGATCGAATCGCCCAGCCACGAAACGACCGCAGCGGGGACGTGCCTGGAGTTCATGCGAATGACACGGGCTTCGTGCAGTTCCTCGGAGGCGATGACGATCGAATTCGGCGTCTGCACGATCTGCCGCAGGTCGGAGGCCGGCACGACCGTGACCGGCGGCGCCGCGCTGATCGCAGCGAGGCAGCGCTCCGAGCCGGGCCGCGCTTCGGGACCGTCGAACGCAGTCAGGACCGCTGCACCCGTTGCCTTCGCGAGCGTCGTGAAATGCGCGGTCGCTGGAATCTTGCCGTCGGCCGGATCCGTGATGAGCGAGCTGCGATACTCCCCGCGAATCGCTTCCACGCCGCGCTCCCAGAAATACACTGACGGCTCAGCGGGCCTCGACAGGTCCTCGCTCTTCGCAAGAAGTTTTGCCTGCAGCTGCGCGGCTTCTTCGCGCGAGATGATGAAAGATTCGAGCTCGGCCGGGCGCTCGAGCGGAGTGATGTTCTTGTGCGACCACACGCCCTGCAAATCAACCTGCCCGTCCGGCAAACGCGGCGGCCGATAGTCGCCGGCCTGCACAGCGCCGGCGGCCGCCAGCAATCCGCACACATATATATAGCGATAGCGCACGAAGCATCCCCGGTCCGTTGACGGGGGTTATTGTCCAATCGACGGTCCGGACAGGACAACGCACTAAAGTATGCGCGGGCGTCTCACGGCCGCCGGGTCAGATGACGTAACAACAGGCGCGGCACATCGGCCGACCTCAGGAGGCGGCAGCCCTCATCCACCGCCGTACGTTGCGCTTGCCGGCGACATTCACGGCGAACGACAGCGCGATCAAGCGCAGGTCGAGCACCAGACTCTGACGTTGCAGGTACAACCGGTCGAGCCGCCGCGTGGAACGCGGCGCCGGCCTGGCCAGCAACTGCGACAGCCCGGTGATGCCAGGGTTCGCCGCGAACCGCCAGTCATGCGGCGAGTCGTGCCAGCCGAGCCGCTCGACGTCCTGCTGAGTCAGCGGTCGCGGCCCCACGACGCTCATTTCACCTCGCAGCACATTGACGAACTGCGGAAGCTCATCGATGCCGGTGCGACGGAGCCAGCGTCCGACACGCGTGACCCGCTGCTCGCGCATGCTGCGCAGCTTGAGGATCGTGAAAACGCGACGCTCGCGTCCGATCCGCGATTGCGCGAAGAGCGGCGAACCGCTGTCCTCCAACCAGGTCGCGAGAGCGATGCCGGCGACCAGCGGTGCGAATGCCGCGCATGCAGTGCCGGCAACCAGCACGTCGAGCGCGCGCTTGCCGGGATAGGGCGTCGGAGAATCTGAGCTCATGTCACTACACTCCAGCGCTGACACATTGACTTGCTCGTGCCGCCGCCTCGTCCGCGACGCCGAGCGCTTCCAGGCGCGGCCGCAGCTTGAGATGCCGCCGGCGCGAATGCTCGATCAGCGGCCGCCACATCGCCGCCGTGAGCCGCTGCTTGATCAGCAGGTGCCAGAACCGGTTCGATCGCTTGTAGAGATAGCTCATGGCGAGATACGCGAGCACTGCCCTGCTATCGCTGGGACGCCGCTTCCAGATCGACGCGTGCGAGAACAGCTTGTCGTAGCACCAGCCGTAGCCGTGATCGAGCTGCTCACAGGTCATGTGTTTTGGCTGGAAGACGACGTGCGCCGTGTCGTACTTGTCCCAGTCGCGGTGCAGGATGCGTCCTTGCGCGTCGAGCTGACGGAACAAGGGCGTGCCTGGATACGGCGTGAGGATGTGGAACGTCGCGCACTCGAGCCGGTTCTGTTCGATCCATTGCACCGTGCGCTCGAAGACGTCCGGACCGTCGTGATCGAAGCCGAGCACGAAGCTACCGTTCACCTGGATACCATAGCGATGCAGCAACGCGACGCGGCGCGCGTAGTCGTCGGGCGCTGGCGTGCGCTTGCGCGCGTCGGTGAGATTGCCCTCGTTCAGCGATTCAAAGCCGACGAACACACCGGTGCAGCCCGATCGCGCCATGTCGCGCACCAGCGCTGCGTCGTCGGTCACGTCGATCGTGACCGCGGCACTCCAGATGATTCCGAGCGGCCGCAATGCTTCGCACAGTTTGCGCAGGTACGCCGGTCGTGAGCCGAGGTTGTTGTCGACGAACACGACATACGGCTGCCCATCGGCCAGGATCTCGTCGACCACCTGCTGCACTTCCCGCATCCGGTACGGCATGTGCAGACCTTCGGTCGACAGGTAGCAGAAGCCGCAGCGGTTGTGGCAGCCGCGAGTCGCGATCACGCTCGTCGTCGTCAGGAACGACTCGCGCGGCAGGATCGCGCGGCGGGCGGGCGGATCCAGCGCATAGGATCGCGAGTAGTCGGCTGCATAGCGCCGCTGCAATGTGCCCTGCTCGATCTCGCTGAGGATCGTCGGCCAGAGCTGTACGCCGTCGCCGATCGCAATCGCGTCGGCATGCTCGAGCGCCTCGTCCGGACACGACAGCACGTGCAGACCACCGAGCACGACGACCGAACCTTGTGCCCGGTACCACGCCGCCAGCTCGTACGCTCGCCGCGCGAATGTCAGATGGACTGTGATGCCGACGACTTGCGGCAAGGGATCGGCCGGCGGTGGTCCTTGCAGCAGGTTCTCGTCCCAGTAGCGCACGTCCCAGTGCATCGGCGTCGCGCCGGCGATGCTCGTGAGTGCGAGCGTCGGCGTGAGCACGTGCTTGCCGAAGCTCGCGCGTGGATCCTTCGCATAGAACGGATTCACGAGCAGCGCTGTACGCGGTTGCACCGGTCGACCGGCGCGGATCGGACCTAGCGCGGGTGCGATCGCCATGTCGGCAGGCACGATCGGCTGGCGTCGCAGACTATCCATGGCTGGACCTCGCATGCAGGTCTTCCTCGATCGCCCCGAAGCGACGCTCGCGGCGCGCGTACTCCTGCAGCGCTTCATCGAACGCACGCTCGTCGAAGTCCGGCCACATGCAATCGACGAAGAGCAGCTCGGCGTACGCGCACTCCCAGAGCAGGAAATCGCTGAGGCGCTTCTCGCCACCGGTGCGGATCAGCAGATCGACCTCCGGCGCCGGCAATGCCACGTGATTCACTGCGGCGAGGCGCTCGACGAAGCGCGAGCGATCGATCGCGTCCTCCGCTCGCAGCTGCCGGCACGTTTCGACCAGGCTGTCCTGCGCCGAGTAGTCGATGGCGATGCGCAAGCGCATGCCGGTGCAGTGCACGGTCGCCTCTTCGCTGCGCTGGATCAGCTCGCGCAGCTCCGGGCCGAGCCGGTCGCGGCGACCGATGACATTGATCCGGATCGACTGTTCGAGGCAGCGACGCGTCTGCGTCAGCAAGTGACGCTTGAACAAGGCGAACAACCCGCTGACTTCGCCTTCCGGCCGCTGCCAGTTGCCTGCCGAGAAAGCGTAGAGAGTCAGCGTGCCGACGCGACGGCGTGCTGCCGCTTCCACAACAGTGTTGACGGCTGTCGCGCCGGCGCGATGCCCTGCCGTACGCGGCAGCCGGCGCCGCGCAGCCCAGCGGCCGTTGCCGTCCATGATGATTGCAATGTGCATTAGAGAGTACTCTACGACGCAGAGTTACGCGGCAAATTTTTTACACGCGCCGGGTCGCCTTGATGACGGCCTCGACGTGGTCGAGGTAGCGGTGCAGCGCGTTGCGGCCAAGCGCCGTGATGCGGTAGACCGAGCGTGGACGGCGATCCTCGAACGACTTCGTGCAGGTCAGGTAGTTCGCTTCCTCGAGCTTGCGGGCGTGCGCGCTCAGGTTGCCGTCGCTGACGTCGAACAGCGCCTTGAGCTCGGTGAAGGTCAGCTCCTCGCGAACCGCCAGAGCGCTCATGATGCCCAGGCGCACGCGCTCGTAGATCAGTCGATCGAACTTCGCATCGTCCGCTGCGCTCGCGGCGGCGGGCACGGCAGCGAGCTTCGGTCGCTTGCGTTTGACCGGCGCGCTGGCCTTGCGTGTCTCAGCTTTCGCGACCATGCCCTGCCCTTCCCATCAGATAACCGAACACGATGTGCAGTCCGCCGAAGCCGACGCCGAGCATCAGGATCTGCAAGCTCTCGGGAAGCAGCAGTGCCAGCAACCCCGCGGCGACGAACGACGCGCCGAGAATTCCGATCGTGCGCGCAGTTGCAGCGCTGGCGGCAATCAGCCCGCACCCGTAGAGCAAGAGCCAGGTACCTGGAATCAGGTGCAGCCCGGCATTCGCCCACAGAACCCAGGTCATGACCGCGCCGGCGAACAACGACGGCAACAGGCCGATGGCGAATCTGCGGATCGGCGCACCGCCGATCGTCAAGGAGCTGAGCGACGGCTGTCGCAGCAACAATGCTCCGCCAACACCTGCCGCCACAGCAGCAGCGAGCAACCAGATGATGAGCCAGTGCGGCCGCAACGCGGGCACGGAGGCAACGATCGCGGCCGCGACTCCAACGATGCCGGAAGCGATGCCCGTCGAACCGGGCACCGCCAGCGACGCCGCGGACTCCATCGACGCCCGGATGTAACGCAGCGTGGCCGCAGCGTGCGTGTCGAGCTGGACTGGATTCGCGGATTGCATGTTCTTCTTCCGTGGCGTGCCCACGCTGCCAAGCTACGGCCGTCGGCAATGCCGTGTCAAGTACTCTGCATTGCAGAGCGATGACGGATTCTGACGAAACGTGGCGGGTCCGTATAATGCGCGCCCCTTGAACAGGTCCAGGCATGGTCGTCGTTCTGATACTGCTGACGCTCGTCGCAATGCTGCTCGCCGTCTACTGGCTGAGCCGGCAGGCGCAGCCGCGCCCGCCGGAAACACCCGCGCCTGCGCTGGAGACCCCGCCCGCCGCGCTGCCGGCTCCGGCATCGACGGCCGACCCGGCAACGTCGGCCCATATGAAGATGCAGTCATTGCAGGAGGGATTGTCATCGGCGATTGACGACAGCGCGCATCCGCGCGACTTGCACGATCGCCCGTCGTTCCGGGACGCGGTTGCGGTGCTGGCCGACGCGCAGACACCGCTCGAAATCGTGATCGACTACGCCATCGGCGCGAACGAGGCTGCCGCGACAGCGGCACTTGCGGCCCTCAGCGAACGCGCGGACCGCGATCTCGCCGCGGCGACGCTGCAATCTCACTTCCGACATCTCGGTCCGTGGCCGATGTACTTCGCGATGCGCACGTTGAGCAAGCTGCGCGAGCGACCGCCTGTGGGAGCGGCGGCGCTGCACCTGGTGGAATGGCGGACCAACAACCCGCTCGTGCCCGGCTTCTTCGCCGAGTATTTCACCGAGCGCGCCACGCTCGGCGACCCGAGCGAGTTCGGCGACGCGTTGCAGGGCTTGCAGCCCGACGAGCTCCAAGCTGTCGACGACTTCCTGCAGAAGGTGCGGCATGCGAGTGCGACCGAGCTGCTCGCGCAACTCAAGGCATGGCGGCGCGCGACGCTCGACCGCCGCCACCTGCAGGGCTTCGGACGTTTCTGGGAGGACGACCTCGAGCAACGCCTGCTGGTCGCGCACTCGCCGATCGAGGAGCAACTGGCGATCGCCGAAGCCTGCGTTCGTCATCGGCCACCGCGCTCGCTGCTGGTCGTAGCGGACGCGCGTACCGGCAAAACCTCGTTCCTGAAGCTGCTGAGCGCGCGCATGCGAGCCGACGGCTGGGCGGTGTTCGAGGCCGGTGCAGCAAGCCTCGCGGCCGGCCAGATGTACGTCGGCCAGCTCGAAGAGCGAGTGCAGCGTCTCGCTATGGATCTCGCGGCGGAAAAACGCGTCCTCTGGTACGTACCCGATCTCCTGCAGCTCGCACAGAGCGGGACGCACCGCGGGCAGGCCGCCAGCATGCTCGACCAGGTGTTCCCGGCAATCGCTGCCGGTCGCGTCGCCCTCGTCAGCGAGAGCTCGCCGGCCGGACTGATCAAGCTGCTGCAGCTCAAGCCGGCGCTGCGCAGCGCGCTCGAAGTCGTTCGTCTACGCGCTGTCAGTGAAAAAGAAGTGCATGCGCTCGCGACGCGCTTCGGCGCGCAGCTGCGCGAGCATCTCGGCGTTTCACTCAGCGCCGCGGCGCTCGAATCGGCGGCACATCTCGCGCGACAGTATCTCGGCACGGCGCAGATGCCCGGCGCACTCATCGACCTGCTCAAGCTCGCCGCACAGAATACCGCCGCGGCTGATCGCTCCGAGATCGGCATCGACAATCTGCTGGCAACGCTGGGGCAGCTGACCGGGATGCCGCCGTCGGTGCTCGACGACCGGCAGCGCATGGACCTGCAACCCGTGCGTGACTTCTTCAACGCACGCGTGATCGGCCAGGACGAAGCGGTCGCGACGATCGTCGACCGCATCGCCATGCTCAAGGCCGGGCTCACCGACCCGGGCCGCCCGACGGGCGTGTTCCTGTTTGCGGGGCCGACGGGCACCGGCAAGACCGAGCTCGCCAAGACGCTCGCCGCCTTCCTGTTCGGCTCGACCGAGCGGCTGCTGCGGCTCGACATGAGCGAGTACCAGGACTCGGCGTCGACCCGCAAGATCATCGGCGACTCGGGCGCAGACAGCGAGATCGAGTCGCTGACCCAGCGCATCCGCAAGCAGCCGTTCGCCGTCGTGCTGCTGGACGAGTTCGAGAAAGCGCATCCCAACGTCTGGGACCTGTTCCTGCAGGTGTTCGACGACGGGCGGCTGACTGATGCGAGCGGCCACACCGCGGACTTCCGCCACGCAATCATCATTCTCACCTCGAATCTCGGCGCCACGGCGCACCAGCATTCCGGTGTCGGCTTCCTGCCCGGCGCCGCGTCGTTCTCCCGCGATCAGGTGCTGCGCGCCGTGAACCAGACGTTCCGGCCCGAGTTCGTCAATCGCATCGACAGCATCATCGTGTTCCGCCCGCTGACGCGCGCGCTGATGCGCGACATCCTCGCCAAGGAATTGCGCCTGGTGCTGGAGCGGCGCGGCCTGAAACATCGCGAGTGGGCCGTCGAATGGGAAGATTCCGCGCTCGAGTTCCTGCTCGACAAGGGATTCACGCCGAGCATGGGCGCGCGGCCGCTGAAGCGTGCGATCGACCAGTACTTGCTCGCACCGCTCGCGGCAACGATCGTCGAGCATCGCTTTCCGGTCGGCGATCAGTTTCTGTTCGTCCGCAGCGACGGCGCGCAGATCCAGGTCGAGTTCGTCGATCCGGATGAGCCCGCGCCGGTTGCGCACGCACCGCAAGTGCGTGAGGGCGCTCCGCGCCACACGCCGGCAAGCCTCGTGCTGCACGCTGCAGGAACGATCGAAGAGCGCAACGCCCTGCACACGCGTCTGGCCGACATCGAGACTGTGCTCGCCGGTGCGGACTGGGACGCGCACCGCACGGCGCAGCTCGATCAGATGAACGCGCCGGACTTCTGGAATCGCGCCGACCGGCATCAGGTACTGGCGCGCTACGCGCTGCTCGATCGCCTGCGCGCAGCGGTGAGCACTGCGCGAGGCTTGCAGGAGCGCCTGGATCGCGGTGCGCACAAGAGTGGACGCTATTCGCGCGATCTGATCGGCCGGCTCGCCGCACAACTGTACGTCGTCGAGTCGGGCATGGCGGATGTCAGCGCTCACGCGCCAGTCGAGGTTGTGGTGTCGGTACAGCCCGCGATGGAAGCGCAATCGGACGGCGACGCTGCATTGCAATGGTCCGCGCAGGTGCTGCACATGTATCGGCGATGGGCCGCACAGCGACGAATGCAGTGCACCGAGGCCACGTTGCCCGGTGGTGCGGCCCTGGTGGTTTCCGGTTTCGGCGCGGCGCGCACACTGCAAGCCGAGGAAGGTCTGCACGTTCGCGAAAGCGAGCACGACGCGGGTGAGCGAGCCGTCGTTCGCGTCAAGGTTGCGGCCAGCCCGATGGGCGAAGACGCGGCCGAGCGCCGGCTCGCCGCCCTCAACAGCGCGCTCGACCGCAGCCCCGCATTGACAGTGGTCGTGCGCCGCTACCGACTCGGATCGGCGCCGTTGATTCGGGACGCGAAGCGCGGTTGGCGCACCGGGCGCGCGGATCTCGTGCTCGACGGCAACTTCGACCTGCTCGCAGACACGCTGACCTGACGCGCAATCGTGCAAGGAATTGTCAACGTACCGGCGCCACCCGCGGATGTCGGCATGCAAGAGTTATAAGCCGGAAAAATACCGGCCATAAGACAGAACGAAGTCGCAGCCAACGCCTCTCAACTGGGGGGCGCTTTACATACAACCATTGTCGTGCGTACCCAGTCGGCGGATACTGTCGCGCCGGAGGTTGGAGCCCTGCTCAGAAGTCGTCGCCGCCTGATCGTTCACCTGCTGTCGCTGGCATTGCTCATCGCCCAGCTCGGCATGCAGGCGCACGCCTATTCCCATCTGAAGTCCGACCCCGACGGCCTGCCCGGCCAACCGACCCAGCTCTGCGGACAGTGCGCTTCTTCGGCGCCGCTGCTGAGCATGGCGAGCAGCTCGCTCTGCATTCGCGTGCCGTTCGAGCCGCAAACCGCGGGCGTCGCTCCCGCCAGCCTCGGCACGGACGTCCGTCCGCTTCCGCATCCGGCATTTCGCTCTCGCGCCCCACCCGTCCTCTTCTGATGCACTGATCGCGTGAGCGGCGCTTGCGTCGCTCGTGACACTTGCTTCGAAGAGGAGGACGACTCCATGACGAGTTCCAAAGCCCTTGCGGCGCTACTCGCGCTTGCCGGGACGATCTTGCCCACGCTCGGCCAGGCGGCAGACGATGTCGCGAGCCTGCGCGCCGAGCTGCAGGCGCTGAAGAACGAATACACGACCCGCGTCGATGCCCTGGAAGCCCGCATCACGCAGCTCGAATCCGCACCGGTCGGCGCATTGTCGGAGCCGGCGCCGGCGCCGCAGCCGATGGTTGCGCAAGGACAGCAAGGCGGCGGCAGCACGGCTTTCAACCCGGCGATGTCGCTGATCCTCGGCGGCAGCTACACGAATACCTCGCAGGATCCGAACACCTGGCGCATCGCCGGCTTCATGCCGAGCGACGGCGAAGTCGGACCGGGCGCGCGCAGCTTCAACCTCGGCGAGTCCGAGATCACGCTCGCCGCGAACGTCGATCCGTACTTCTCCGCGCAGATGACGGCGGCGCTCAGCGGCGATGACGAAGTCGAGGTGGAGGAAGCCTTCTTCCGCACGCTCGCGTTGCCCGAAGGCTTCACCGCGAAGGGTGGACGCTTCTTTTCCGGCTTCGGCTATCTGAACGAAGTGCACGCGCATGCATGGGACTTCATCGATCAGCCGCTCGCCTACCAGGCGTTCTTCGGCGGCCAGTTCAAGCAGGACGGCCTGCAGGTGAAATGGCTCGCGCCGACGGACCTGTTCATCGAGCTCGGCGCGGAAACCGGCAACGGCGATGCCTTTCCGGCCACGCAGCGCAATCGCAACGGCCTGAACGGTGCGACGCTGTTTGCGCATGTCGGCGGCGACGTCGGCGATGCGACGAGCTGGCGCGCCGGCGCGGCGTACCTCGACCAGCGCGCCGAGGACCGTGCGTTCGAGACTGTCGACGAGTTCGGACTGCCGCTGACCGATTCGTTCACCGGCAAGTCGCAGACCTGGGTCGTGGATGCCGTCCTCAAGTGGACGCCGGTCGGCGATCCGAATCGCCGGCAGCTCAAGGTGCAGGGCGAGTACATGCGCCGGCGCGAATCCGGCGATCTGACGTTCGATACCGAGGGCTCCAATCTGAGCGACGGCTATCGCAGCACGCAGTCCGGCTGGTACCTGCAAGGCGTGTATCAGTTCCTGCCGCGCTGGCGTGCGGGCCTGCGTTACGACTCGCTCGACTCCGGCACGCCGCGCATCGGGTTGGTCGACTCGGGTGAATTGCCGCTCTCCGCGTTCCCGGTGCTGCTGCCCGCGGATCCGGACCGCATCTCGATCATGCTCGACTGGAACCCGAGCGAGTTCACCCGCCTGCGCGCGCAATACGATTGGGACGACGCGCGCGACGAGGGCGATCGCGATCGCGCGTTCCGCCTGCAATACATCTATGGCATCGGCACGCACGCCGCGCACAAGTATTAGGAGCCGACAAAAATGAGTCATTTCATCCGCAGCGTTCTGGCGTTGCTGTTTCTCGCGGCGGCGCTGCCCGCGAACGCCGCGATCAAAGTTCTCGCAACCACTTCCGACTGGGCTGCGCTGACGACCGAGCTCGGCGGCGATCAGGTCAACGTCTACACGGCGACCAGCGCGCTGCAGGACGTGCATCGCGTCGAAGCCAAGCCGAGCCTCGTAGCGCGCGCCCGCAGCGCCGACCTCGTGGTCGCAAGCGGCGCGGAACTGGAGATCGGCTGGCTGCCGGTGCTGATCCAGGAATCCGGCAACAGTCGCATCCAGCCCGGCAGTCCGGGATATTTCGAAGCGACCTCGCTGCTCGCGCTGCTCGACAAGCCTGCGCGCTTCGATCGCTCGCTCGGCGACATTCATCCGCAGGGCAATCCGCACGTGCAGCTCGATCCGCACAACATCGCGACCATCGCCAAAGCGCTGACCGAGCGGCTGTCGCAGCTCGACGGCGCTCACGCGGAGTACTACCAGCAACGCGCCAAGGATTTCGATGCGCGCTGGCAGGCTGCGATCCAGCGGTGGGAGAGCAAGGCGGCGCCCCTCAAGGGCGCGCAGATCGTGGTCATGCACAGCGACCAGAGTTATCTGTGCCACTGGCTTGGATTGCAGCAGGTCGCGGCGATCGAGCCCAAGCCCGGCATGCCGCCGACCGCGGGTTACCTCGGGCAGCTGGTCACGAAACTCAAGGCTTCGCCGCCGCGCGCGATCCTCGTGAATGCCTATAACGATCCGAAGGCGGCGAAATGGCTGTCCGAGCGCGTCAACGCGCCGGTCATCCTGCTGCCGTTCTCCGTCGGCGGCACGCCCGAGGCGAAGGACCTGTTCGGACTCTTTGACGACACTCTCAATCGACTGTTGGCGGTGCTGAAATGAACCTCTTCTCGACCGATCTGAGCATCCTGTGGCCGGCGCTGATCGCCGGCCTGCTGGTCGTGATCTCGCACGTGCCGCTCGGGCAGCAAGTGCTCTCGCGCGGCATCGTGTTCATCGACCTGGCGATCGCACAAGTCGCCGGCCTCGGCGTGATCGCCGCCAACACCTTCGGTCTGCCGATCGAAGGCTGGGCCGCGCAGGCGGCGGCGGGCGGCGCCGCACTCGCCGGCGCGCTGCTACTGACGTGGACCGAGCGCAAGCGGCCCGAAGTGCAGGAAGCACTCATCGGCATCCTGTTCGTGCTCGCATCGACGGCGCAGATCCTGCTGCTCGCGAACGATCCGCACGGCGGCGAGAATCTGAAGGATCTGCTGGGGGGTCAGATCCTGTGGGCGTCGAACGATCAGCTGATCCGCACCGCGGTGCTCACGGCAATCTTCGCCGCTGTCTGGTTCCGTTGGCGCGAACAGATCGGTCGGATCGGCTTCTACGTGCTGTTCGCCGTCGTAGTCACCGCGTCGGTGCAGCTCGTCGGCGTGTATCTGGTGTTCACGAGCCTGATCGTGCCCGCCGTTGCGACCTACCGGCATGCAAAGAACCGGCAGCTCGCCTTCGGCTACGCGCTCGCCTTCGGCAGCTACGTCGTCGGACTGGCGCTTTCAGTGGTTACCGACCTGCCTTCGAGCCCGGTGATCGTGTGGGCGATGGGAGTCATCGGCCTGCTGGTGCATCTCACGGGAAAGCGCAGCGTGGCGACGGAGAATGACGTCGTAGCGAATCATCGGGTCAGAGCGTCGAGCTGATCGGGCCCGATGCGCGCCGTGAGCTTGTGCTTCGGCCCGCGGTATTCGTCGAACAGCGCCTGGTGGGCGGCCAGCGAGGCATCGCCCTCGCGCGAGTAGTAGTCGCGCACCCATGTCAGCAGGAAGTCCAGGTGTTGATCCTGGACTTCCTTCGATGCGTACTTGTGCGGCTCCCACGGCCGGTTGCGACAGTTCGCGAGGCACGCGTCGACACCCGGCTCCAGGAAGAGCAGCACCGAAGCGTACGGCAGGGCTGCCCGCACGAGCGCGGCGTAGCAGCCTTCGACCACCCAACGATGGCTGGCGGAACAGAACGCGTTCACGTCCAGCGCCGCCGCGAGCGGAGCGCGCGCGATCGCGATCTTGTCGGGCTCCCACGCAACGGTATCGAGATCGAGCATCGGCAGGGCGTACGCCGCGGCGAGCTGACGCGCCAGCGTCGATTTGCCGGATCCTGAATTGCCGATCACTGCGACGCGCATAATCGCTTGTGACTTTCGTGTTGTTGTGTGCGATCCGGCGTGGCAATCCGGCTCTTTGGGGGACCAGCCTAAGCGCGACGGGGTAGCAGTTCAAGTTACACTGTGGTCACTATGCGCAACGCCACTATCGCCGCGCTCCAGATCGGCTCTCAGGCCTCCGGCACCGCGGCCACGCTCGATCGCATCCTCAGCTACGCGGATTCAATCCGCAGCGCCGGCGCGCAACTCGTCGTGATGCCCGAGGCCCTGCTCGGCGGGTATCCGAAAGGGGCCGATTTTGGTGCACGCGTTGGCTATCGCACCCCCGAAGGCCGCGATGCCTTCCTGCAGTACTGGCGCGAGGCGATCGATGTGCCCGGGCCGCAAACCGACGCACTCGCCGAGCTCGCGCGCACTACCGGCTCCGCTCTCGTCGTCGGCGTGATCGAGCGCGACGCGACGACGCTCTACTGCACGGCTCTGTTCTTCTCCGCCCGCGGCGAGCTGGCCGGCAAGCATCGCAAGCTCGTACCGACCGCGATGGAGCGCCTGATCTGGGGTCAGGGAGACGGCTCGACGCTGTACGCGATGCAGACCGACATTGGCCGCATCGGTGCCGCGATCTGCTGGGAGAACATGATGCCGTTGCTGCGCACGGCGATGTACGCGAAGGGGCTCGACATCTGGTGCGCGCCGACCGTCGACGAGCGCGACATGTGGCAGGTGAGCATGCGGCACATCGCGTACGAAGGCCGCCTGTTCGTCATCAGCGCCTGCCAGTATCAGCCGCCGCCCGCGGCATCGACAACGACGGATTGGCCGCGCGATCGTCCGCTGATTCGCGGCGGCAGCATCATCGTGTCGCCGCTCGGCGAAGTGCTCGCCGGTCCCGTCTACGACCGCGAAGAGCTGATCGTCGCGAAGATCGATCTCGACGACGTCGTGCGCGGCCGCTACGACCTCGACGTCATCGGCCACTACGCGCGACCGGATGTGTTCGCGCTGACGGTCGACGAAGGTGCGAAGCGCGAGCCTGCGAAGTAGCGGGCATGATGCTGATCAGAACGAAAATCGCGCTGCTCATCTTCGCCGCGTTGTTGGCGGCGATCGGGCCCGGCGCGTATGCGGCCGACGGCGTCTGCAACGTCAGTCGCAAGAAGGTGAATCTCAACTTCGCGGTCAAGGACGTCGCCGGCAAGAATGTGCGCCTGAGTCAGTACAAGGGCCAGGTGATCCTGCTGAATTTCTGGGCAACGTGGTGCGTGCCGTGCAGGCGTGAGATCCCGGCGCTGGCCGCGCTGTATCGCGACTACAGGGACCGGGGCTTCGTCGTGCTCGGCGTTTCGGTCGATAGCGAAGTGTCGCTGGTCAAGCCGTTCGCACGCGTAATGAAAATGAATTATCCCGTGCTGATCGGCGCCGGACACGCTGAGTTCAGCGATGCGTTCGGGCCGTTCGTCGGTTACCCGACTTCGGTCATGCTCGCACGCGACGGTACGGTGTGCGTGCGGCACGTCGGTCTCGCCAGCCGCGCGTTGTTGGAACAGCAGATCGACGCGCTGTTGTAGAGGGCTCACTCGCCGGTACGCACCAGCAGCCAGCCGAGGCCGAGCAGCACCAGGGTCGCGACGATCTGTTCGAGCCGCGGCCAGCTGAAGAATCGACCGCTGAAGATCACGACCCCGATGATCGTCATCGCAAACCACACGGCCGTCTGCATCTCGGCGGACGTCACGCCGAGCCGCGCCATGTACTTCAGCGAAATCACGTACAGCGTGATGCCGACGACCCAGCCGAGCGCGGAACGACCGACGTCGGGCCACGAGAGCGTTTCGGCTTGCCAGATCCTGGCCGCGTAGACGAAGCCGAGCGAATCTGCGAAGCCCGACATCACGATCAGCACCAGCACCAGCAGCGAGTTCCAGCTCATCGCGCACCCCACTACGATTAGTGTCGTCGTTGTTTGCGGGGTAATGTATGCCAAATCGGGGAGGTCCGGTCATGAACAGACTTTCGGCGCTGCTCGGCATAGCGCTGCTATCCGCGTCCGCTCATGCACAAGCGCCGGCTGCGAAGCCGACGCTGCAGGATTTCGCGTGGCTGGCCGGCCACTGGCGCATCGAGCAGGCCGACCGGCAGGTCGACGAGCAGTGGATGGCGCCGGCCGGCGGCCTGATGATGGGAATGGCGCGCAACGTCCAGGGCGGCAAGGTGCGCGAATACGAGTTCACGCTGCTGCGGCAGGAGCCGAACGGCGACATCTTCTACGTCGCGAGCCCGTCGAAGCAGAGCGAGACGTCGTTCAAGCTCACGTCGCTCGCGGGCGGCGCAGCCGTGTTCGAGAATCCGCAACACGACTTTCCGACGAAGATCGTCTACGCGCGCCAGGCCGACGGCTCACTGCTCGCGGCGATCGAAGGGCCCGGACGCGACGGCAAGCCGCGGCGCGTCGAATACCCCTTCAAGCGCGTCACGCCCTAGCGTCAGGCGTGTACGGATAGATCTCCGGCAGCGCGCCGGCCTGCGACTTCACTCGCTCGATCCAGCGCACAAACGCCGGCCGCGAGGCGAGATCGAAGTTCGCATCGGCCGCGAGGTGGCCATACGCGAACACGGCGATATCGGCAATCGAATAGCTGTCGTTCGCCAGGAATGCATGCTGGCTCAGATGCCGCTCGAGAGCATCCAGTGCGCGCTCACCTGAGCTGCGCTTGACCGCAGCCACGGTCTCGTTGGCCTTCAGTTTGCCGACGAGCGTCCAGTAGCGCAGCGTGCCGATCGTCGGCTCGACGTAATACTGCTCGAAGAACAACCACTGCATCACGCGCGCACGCGCCAGGCGGTCGGACGGAAGATAGGCAGTGCCCTCCGCCAGGTAACACAGGATTGCGTTCGACTCCGCGATGTAGACGCCCGGTTGCGGCTCGAGCACCGGGATGGCGCCGACCGGATTCTTCAGCAGGAACTCGGGCGTGCGCGATTCGCCCTGGAAAATCGCAACCGGCACGTGCTCGTACGGCTGGCGAAGCTGCTGCAGCAGCAGACGGATCTTGAAGCCGTTCTGCGACGGCAGGTAGTCGTACAGTTTCAGCATCGTCCACTCCGGTATCGATATTCTCGCGATGATACTTCTCAGGCAGCGCGAGTTTGCGCACAATCGGCCGCCCCGGCACTCCGATCCTTGCGCACGAAACCCGAACCATGGACGCCCCTCAACCTGTCCGCAAACGCAATGGCTTTCACGAGCGAGTGAGCGCCGACGCGAACAGCGCTTTCCCCGCTGAGCGCGGGCGCTATCACCTGTATGTCTCGCACGCCTGCCCGTACTCGGCGCGTGCAGTACTCGCACGCTGCGTGAAGCAGCTCCAGGATGTGGTGTCGATGTCGGTCCTGGAGCCGGTGCGCGGCCCGGATGGCTGGGTGTTCGGCAGCGGCGATCACTCCGATCCGCTGAATGGTTTTCGAACGCTGCGTGAAGCGTACGAGGCAACCGACGCGGGTTATGAAGGTCGCGTCAGCGTTCCCGTACTCTGGGACCGCAAGACGCGCCGCATCGTGTCCACCGAGTCGGGCGACATCATGCGAATGCTCGGTTCGCAGTGGAATGGAGTCGGCGGCGCGGCGAGCGTCGATCTCTATCCGGAGCCCAGACGCGCCGAGATCGACACGCTCAATCAGTGGATCGCCACGCGCATCAACGATGCGGTCTACGACGTGGGAACCGCGACCTCACAGGTAGTGTACGAGCGCGAGCATCGCAAACTGCTCGAAGCACTCGACGAGCTGGAGCGGCGTCTCGGCGGCTCACGTTTCCTGCTCGGCGACGACCCTGTTGAATGCGACTGGCGCCTGTTCCCGACGCTCGTGCGCTTCGACGCCGTGTACGCACGCCTCTTCAAGTGCACGCGGCGTCTGACTGAGATGCCGCATCTGTGCAATTACGCGCGCGAGCTCTATCGAAGGCCAGGCATCGCGGCGACGGTGCGTCACGACGAGATCCTGCTGCACTACTATCGCTCGTTCCCTGCATTGAATCCGCACGGCGTCGTGCCGCGCCTCCCGCCGCCGGATTTTTCCGGAAACGCCTGAGACCGGGAACCCCGCGCCGCTCCCTTCGTTCGATCTTCATTCGAAGAGGAGATCGCGATGAGCAACGAAGCGGAGCTGACGACGAAACTCTGGAAGGCGCTGAAATCGGACATGACCGTAATGCTCGGACTGACAGGCGTGGAAGAAGGCCGCAGCCAGCCGATGACAGCACAACTCGATGAGGACGGTGTCGAGGGCGGACCGATCTGGTTCTTCACGGCGACCGACACCGACCTGGTGAAGGCAATGGGCTCACGACATCGAGCGGTCGCGCATTTTGCGTCCAAGGGTCACGATCTGTTCGCCTCGCTCCATGGCGAGCTGACGCTCGACCAGGATCGCGCGACGATCGATCGGCTGTGGAACCGCTTCGTCGCAGCATGGTTCGAAGGCGGCAAAGACGATCCGCGACTGCAGCTGTTGCGCTTCGAGCCCGAGCACGGACAGGTCTGGCTCAACGAGCACAGCCTGTTTGCGGGAGTAAAGCTGCTGCTGGGGCGCGACCCGAAAGCCGAATACCGCGACAAGGTCGGCGACGTCCGGCTGCGCGGCCCGGCGCACTAGCGACCGCAAAGAAAAGGGCCGGCGCGGTCGCCCGCACCGGCCCCCATCGCCCCGAATCGATCAGTTGTTGCGCAGTTCCAGGTCGTTCTTGACGTCCTTGACGCCGCTCACGCCCTGAGCAACCTGCGTGGCGCGGCTACGCGCTTCCTTGGTGTCGACGAAGCCGCTCAGCTGCACGACGCCCTGGAAGGTTTCGACCGAGATCTGGTGGGCCTTGGTCGTCGGATCGGCAACCAGCGCGGCCTTCACTTTGCCAGTGATCACGCTGTCATCGACCACACGACCGGCATTCGCGCCAGCAGTCTCCGCTTCGCCCTTGTCGCTGGTCGAGCTGCAGGCGGCTGCCGCGGCGCCCATCGTAAGAATGAGTACCCAACGTGCAATGTGCTTCATGGCAATAGTGTCTCCTGAATGACTGTCACATAAAGAGCGCGACGGCGTCGCAAGTTCCACCACTGCACTTTGCAAAAGCTGCCGGTACGGAATGACCCCCGTTTCCGTCGTTCTTCCAGAAAGTTCCCAACGCGACGATGTTCTATTTCATCGTGGGCATCACGAAGTCGGATCCGCTGCGCGAGGCGGTCGGCCAGCGTGACGTGATGGTTTTCAGACGCGTGTAGAAACGCACGCCCTCCGGGCCGTGCACGTGCAGATCGCCGAACAACGAGCGCTTCCAGCCACCGAAGCTGTGGAAGGCCATCGGCACGGGAATGGGTACGTTCACGCCAACCATTCCGACCTGCACTTCGTGACAGAACGCGCGCGCCGCATCGCCGTCGCGCGTGAAGATTGCCGTGCCGTTGCCGAACTCGTGTGCGTTGACGAGCGCGAGCGCGGCACGCAGATCCGGCACGCGAACGACGATGAGCACCGGTCCGAAAATCTCCTCGCGATAGATGCGCATCTGCGGCTCGACCCGGTCGAACAGCGTCGCACCGAGATAGAAGCCGTCCGAGTGTCCCGGCACCTGCAACGTTCGCCCATCGACAACCGGCGTGGCGCCCTCCTTCACACCGATGTCGACGTAGTCGCGGACGCGCTGCAGATGCTCGCGTGTCACGAGCGGGCCCATCTCGACGCCGGCCGCAGTGCCAGGGCCGACCTTGAGCGCTGCGATCAGTGGGCGCAGCTCAGCGATCAGTCGATCGCCCGCGTCACCGACCGCGACGGCTACTGAAATCGCCATGCAGCGCTCGCCGGCGGAGCCGTACGCCGCGCCCATCAGTGCTTGCGCCGCGAGCTTGGCGTCCGCATCCGGCATTACGACCATGTGGTTCTTCGCACCGCCGAGCGCTTGCACGCGCTTGCCCGTTCGTGCAGCCGTCTCGTACACGTGGCGCGCAACCGGCGTCGAGCCGACGAAACTGACCGCGGCGACGTCAGCGTCCGTCAGCAGCGTTTCGACCGCTTCGCGATCGCCATTCACGACATTGAGCACCCCGGGAGGCAGCCCAGCTTCCGTGAGCAGCTCGGCGAGGCGCAGACCGCACGACGGGTCCTTCTCCGAAGGCTTGAGCACAAACGTGTTGCCGCACGCGATCGCGACCGGGAACATCCACAGCGGCACCATCGCCGGAAAGTTGAACGGCGTAATGCCTGCGCAGACGCCGACTGGCTGGCGCAGCGACCAGCAATCGATGCCGGTCCCAACGTTGTCCGAGAACTCGCCCTTGAGAAGATGTGGAATGCCGCACGCGAATTCGACGACTTCGATGCCGCGCGTGACTTCGCCGCGCGCGTCCGCGAGCACCTTGCCGTGCTGGCTCGTGATGAGACCGGCGAGCTCGTCGATGTGCGCATCAAGCAGTCCCTTGAAGCGGAACAGCACGCGCGCACGCTGCAGCGATGGTGTTTCCGACCACGCCGGCAAGGCAGCGCGCGCTGCTTGAATCGCCGCCTGCGTCTCCTGCTGCGACGCGAAGCTGACATTCGCAGTGACCTGCCCGGTCGCGGGATTGAAGACAGGCCCGAAGCGTCCCGAGGATCCTGCGCGCAGGCGGCCGCCTATGAAATGCCCGACCGTCGTTACTGCGCGAGCGGCTGTATCGAGTTGTGTGCTCATCGTGAG
>DATEML010000311.1:0-5924 GCA_035275585.1 Steroidobacteraceae bacterium
CGGTGATGTTGAACCGCCCCTCGAGATCGACCAGCGTCTTCGCCCCGAGCGTGATGTCGTTCGGCACGGTGCCGGCTGCGACCGAGGCGAAGGTGGCGGCGCTGTCGGGAGAGAGCACCTCGCCGTAGCGCGTCGCGCGCAGCGTCGTGCCCCAGCGATTCCGTACACCGGGCCTATCGAAATGAGGGAGCGCAATCCCGACACAGCCCGGCTTCACAACCAGCGTGCACGCACTCCGTGTCGTGAATGACCGGGCGTTTGCGATAGACCCAGTGAGGGCTACTCCTCCCTGGATACGGATTCGCATGCCTGCCCTGCCCGGCCACACCGACGCCCGTCTGCTTCGCGCCATAAGCCGTTGGGCACTCGTAGCCTTCGCAATCAACCTCACCGTCGGCGCCGGCATCCTCGGCCTGCAGGGTCGGATCCAGGCGCTGGTCGGCAACTACAGCGTTGCCGTCATCGTCGGGTGCGGCCTGCTGATCGCTCTCATCGGGTTCTGCTTCGCCGAAGTCGCGAGCCGCTTCGACCACACCGGCGGGCCGCAGCTCTACGCGACGGTCGCGATGGGACCGGTTGCCGGGTTCACGGTGGGCTGGCTGGCGTGGATCTCACGCCTCGGAGCGACCGCTGCCGTCGCCAATTTGCTGGTCGACTACGCGATGGTGTTGTGGCCGCCGCTCGGTACCCCGCTCGGTCGCGTGCTGACCATCGTCGTCCTGGCGCTTGGCTACATGTGGATCAACATTCGCGGCATCCGACAGACTGCGGCGGTGAGCACGGTGTTCACGTTGTGCAAGCTGCTGCCGCTCGTCGCTTTCGTAGTGGTCGGCGCATTCTTCGTCGATCCGAGAGCGTTCCAGCTCGGCTCGCTACCGACCGCCGGCGACCTGTCGAGCGCGATGCTGCTCGCTGCCTATGCATTCTTCGGCTTCGATGCAACATCCATTCTAGCCGGCGAGGTGCGCGATCCGGCACGCTCGCTGCCTTTCGCGATCATCGTTTCGATAGGCGCCGTGCTGTTGCTCTACGCGCTCATGCAGATCGTCTGTGTCGGCACTCTCCCGACGCTGGCCACATCGCAGCGACCGCTGGCTGACGCGGCTGTTGCCTTCATCGGGCCAGCCGGTGGAATCGTCATCGCGCTGACAGCCGTCGTCGCCTGTGCGGGCGTCTACGGCGTTGCATTCACGCCCACGACGCGCCTGCTTTTTGCGATGGCAGATCGCGGCCAGCTGCCGGCGAAGTTCAGCGAAGTGCACGCCGGCTATCGCACACCCGTGATCGCGATCGTCGCGACAGCAGCGGCTGTGCTGACCCTCGCGCTATCGGGATCGTTCATCTATCTCGTGAAAGTGACCCTCATCGCGCGGATCGTCACCTATATCGCCACGTGCGCGACCCTGCCGCTGCTCAGGCGACGCAAAGACGTTCCTCGAGCGGCGTTCGTGTTGCGCGGAGGACCTGTGCTGGCCTGCATAGCGATCTCATGCTGCCTGCTGTTTCTGGTGAAGAGCTCGATGCGCGAGCTGCTCGACGTCGCACTGGCTATGGTGTTCGGTCTGATCCTGCTGGCCGCGAGCCGGATGAGCCGGCGCCCGCCTGCACTGCGCAGCGCTTCGGAGCTGCTGCCATGATCAAGGCCCTATCGCCGCGCGAGCTCGAAGCGGCGCTGCCGACTTTCATCGAGCTGCTGCAGGAGACGGTCAACGGCGGGGCCGCGCTCGGATTTCACGCCCCGCTGGCAGCCGAAGATGCGAGCCAGTATTGGCGGGTGGTGCGCTCAGAGCTCGAATCAGGCTCCCGTGTCCTGCTCGCTGCGTTCGAAAACGGCCGGATCGTCGGCTCCGGTCAGCTGGCGCTTGCTCCGTGGCGCAACGCCACGCATCGCGCCACGATCGAGAAGCTGTTCGTCGGCACAGCCATGCGTGGACGCGGCATCGCCAAAGCTCTGATCAACGCGCTTCAGGATGCGGCACGGTTGCGAGGACGCTCGCTGCTACTCATCAATGCTCGTCGTGCCGCTCCGGCCGAGCAGCTCTACAAGAGCCTGGGTTATCGTGAGTTCGGTGTGATCCCGGGTTTCGCCACGGGCCCGAACGGCGAGCGCTATGACAGCGTCTGCATGTACCGCGAGCTGCCGTTGTCATGACATCACGAGCGTGCACCGCTGTGTCAGTAGGGACACAGCACTCTTCACATTCCTAAACGGAGTACGATTAAACCAAGTCCACATTGGAAGGCACATACGCTCATCGACATTCAAGCCGCGTTCTTAGGAGCCCCGCTGTCGCGGGAGAGAACGCAGCTCTCCGAACCGGGTCCTGGCAGTCGACAAGGGTTGGAACAACGATGGAAAGCGGGCTCATGGCAATCATGCATGCGGCGGGCACCGGCGACATGGAAGCGCGCGATCGCCTGTTCGCAATGCTGTACGAAGAGCTGCATCGGATGGCGCAACGGGAATTGCGGCGCGGCGCCGCGGTCACGCTGAGCCCGACGACGCTGCTGCACGAAACCTTTCTCAACATCTCGCATCGCGAGTCGCTGGCGTTCGGCGACGCCGGCCAGTTCATGTCGTACGCGGCGCGCGCCATGCGCGGCCTGATCGTCGACTATCTGCGCAGCCGCCACGCACAGAAACGCGGCGGCGAGTTCGAGATCACCTCGCTCCCGACCGAGCTGCCGCACGCGCTCCAGGAAGACCGGCAGTCGATCGAGATCGAGAAGCTCAACGAGGCGCTCGAGTCGCTGGCGAAGATCGACGCGCGGCTCGCCGAGTGCGTCGACCTGAAATTCTTCTGCGGTTTCTCCTTCAACGAAATCGCGCAGCTGCGCGACGTCTCGGAGCGGACCGTGCAGCGCGACTGGGACAAGGCTCGCCTGCTCCTCAATCGTTTCATCAACGATCAAGAGGGGCAGTTGCAGTCCGCCTGAAGTTGTAAGCTCGCTCGACTTTCGCGACGCGCAGCTCGTATTGCAGGTACCAATCCCTGCGTCCCTGCTCACGCGCGATCGTGTGCTCGGCATGACGCCGCCACGCGGCTATCGCGGTCTCGTTCGACCAGTATGAGACCGTGATGCCGACACCGCTCGCGTCGCGCACGCTGTCGACACCGAGATAGCCCGGCTGCTCACTGGCCAGCTGCACCATGCGATCTGCCGCTGCACCGTAGCCTTGATCGTCCTGCTTGGTGCGGATCGAGGCGAAGATCACTGCGTAGTACGGCGGCTCGGGGGTTGTCGCCAGCTTAGCGTCGCTCACGGGTCACCTTTCCAGCCTGGGCAGGCGTGGCCTTGCGCATTGCTGCCTGCGCTGCGTCGAGATGTGTGATCAGCACCGCTGAAGCCCCGCGCGCATCGCCCCGCTCGCACAGCGCCGCGAGCTTGCGATGCTCGGCGATCGCGGCCTTGCGCAACGCACTGCCAGTTGGCTTCAGCTCGTAGACGCGCTTCAGCGAGCGCCGCAGTTGTTCGATCAGCCGAAGCAGAGTCGTGTTGTCACAGCACGAGTACAGCGCCTCGTGAAAGGCGACGTCCGCGCTTTCGAGCTCGGCGGGGGTGTCTGCCGCTTCGTACTCAGTTAGAGCAAAGTTCACACGGCGCAGCATCGCCGGCGTGGCATGTGCGATGGATGCTGCCAGCGCGACCGGCTCGAGCAAGCGGCGCACTGCGAAGATCTCGTCGACCTCGGATGACGCCAGTTCCCGAACGAGCAGGCGGCGGTTCGGGAGACTCTCGATCCAACCTTCGGCGATCAGCAGTGGCAGCGCCTGGCGGATGGGCTGCCGACTGACGCCGAGCTGATCCGCCAGCTGCTGCTGGCCGATGGCGCTGCCGGCCCGCAGCGCGCCGGTTTCGATCGCGCCCTTGATGCGCTCGACGATCGATTGAGTGAGCATGGAGGGGAGTATGGATTATTGGATCCAATTATTCAATTGGCGGTGCGCACGACGGGGTCGATGTAGCGGTGGCTGCCCGGGTTCTGCGATCACAGTCACATGAACCGGGCGTTCTAGGCGGTACCCCAGCGAACGCCTGGTGAGGTGCAGGCCGAGATTCGGATGCTGCGTTCGCTCGATGAACGACTTGCGGTGATGCGAAGCTAGCCGCCCGTTGCCGAGGCCGTCGCTTGCACTTTGCTCTGGCGGGGTTCGCCGCCCCCAGTCTCGAGCAGCAACGTGTTCAACTTTTGGCGCTGACCGAGAGCCGTGTAGAACTTCGAGACGCGCTCGCGCGCTATGCGCTTGCTGTCGCCGTCGGCGCCCGGATCGGCGTTGAGCTCGCGATAGCTGTCGACCAGGTACCGCTCCGCTTCATCGACTCGGCCGAGTCCGTTCAGCGCCTCCCCAAGCGCACTGGCGGATCGTGCGGAACGCCAACCCGGCGCACCGGTTCGCTTCCAGCGTTCGGTCGCTGCGAGCAGCACGACCTCCGCTTCGTGGAACTTGTTCTGCGCGAGCAGCGCCTCGCCCAAGTAGTGCTCCGCGGACGCGACGTATTGGTGATCCGAGCGCACATTCTTCGCGTAGAGCACGAGCGTGTCCCGCAGTACTTGCTCTGCCTCTTTGAATCGCCCTTGGCGCATCTCCACCGTAGCGAGCATCGTCTGCAGATAGCCGATCTGCAGATGCGCCGTGCTTCCAGAGTCTTGATGGATGGCGAGCGCCTCACGAGTCAGCTTCTCTGCTTCCTGCGTCTTGCCCTGGGCGATGCGCACCTGCGCCAACGCCGCCAAAGTATCGGCGACCGCTCGGCTAGAGGTACCGTATAGATGCCGTTGCGCTGCGAGCGCGCGCTGAAACAGCGCTGCTGCATCATCAACGCGACCGCGGAAGAACAGGATGTCGGCGAGATAGTAGTCGGCCATCACGCGATCCGGATCTCCGTCCGGAGAGGACTTGTAAATCTCGACCGCTGCCCGTGCCGCTTGCTCGGCACCCTGCAGATCATCCGACCAGATCTTCACATTGGAGATTTCGCCGAGGATGGCACCGACATCTCGATCTCTCCCTCCCTTGAGCTTGCGCGTCAACTCCAACGCTTGCTCGAGGTACGTCAGCGCTTGCTTGGGATTGCTGCGCAGCTTTTCGAGGCGGCCCAGGTCGACGAGCAGCTTGGCATACGGCTCCGAGCGAGCGCCTTGTGCGCGCCGCAAAATGTCCAGTCCTTCCGCAAAATACGCATCTGACTCGTCGATGCGCCCTTGCTCGCGCAGCGCGATCGCAATCTCCGAAACGACTGAGCCGAGGGCAGCGTCCTCGTGTGGCAGCTGGCGCTGGATGCGCAAGGAGTCCTGCAAGAACGCGACAGCGCGATCTGGTTGACCCATGCGGCGGTATGAGCGACCGATCGCCTCGAGCAGGCGCGCACGCACTTCCGGCTGCTGGGTTAGATCGTTCTGGATACTGCGCGCTGCTTTGTCGAGCAAGACGCGCGCAGTCGGCTCCTTGCCGAAGTTCGTGAACGGATCAGCCGCGCTGAAAACATCAAGCATGAACTGCGAAACTGTCTCCGCGCGCTCGCGGTCATGCGTGGCGCGCTCGAGCGCCGCGGCGATGTTCTGCCGTTGGATCGACATGACAATCGCCACGGCGGTAAGAAAGATCAGGAAGCCGGCGCTCGCAGCGACTGCAGTCGTGTGCCGACGTACGAAGCGCTGCGTGAAATAGATCCAGTTGCCTTGGCGCGCCTGGACCGGCTCATTGTCCAAGTAGTGGTTGATGTCCGCGACCAGACGTTCCACCGAGGTGTATCGGTGCTGCGGCTCTTTGCGCAGCGCTCGCATGACGATCGCATCGAGATCGCCGACAAGGCGACGACGCAATCGCTCGGGCGAGACACCACGTGCGAGCGCCAGCGCCGCGATCGCTTGCTCGCCTTCCGCGGGCGGCGACTGCATGGCGCGCAAGACGTTCGAGCTC
>DATEML010000312.1:0-7305 GCA_035275585.1 Steroidobacteraceae bacterium
TCGAGCCCTAAGAGGGAAACTGAATGAAGAAGTCCTTGTTGACGGGTCTCGTCGCGGGCGCGGCAGTGGCGACTGCCGGCGGCGTATTTGCTGGCTACAAGATGGTGAGCGAACCGCAGTTCGCACAAGTGTTGGCCGTGCAGCCCATCATGCAAACGGTCAAGACGCCTCGCCAGGTGTGCGAGGACGTGTCGGTGACCCATACGGCCGAAGCGAAGGACCAGAAGAAAATCGCGGGCACGGTGATCGGTGCAGTCGTGGGAGGTGTGCTGGGCAACCAGGTCGGTCACGGCGACGGGCGCAAGATCGCCACCGTGGCAGGCGCTGCTGCAGGCGGTTACGCCGGCAACCGCGTCCAGGATCGAATGCAAAAGGGCAATACCTATACGACGACCGAGCAGCGCTGCCAAACGGTCTACGACACGCACGAGAAGCAGGTCGGCTACGACGTCCGCTATCGCCTGGGCGATGTCGAGAACTCGGTGAAGATGGACCATCACCCCGGCGAGCGCATTGCCGTGCAGGACGGTCAGCTCGTGCTCACGCAGGCCGAGCCGAAAAAGATCTGAGCATCCACTCGAGCGGCAGCACCGGCGGACAATGCGCGTCCGCCGGGCTGCCGACGCGCTTCAACGCGAGTCCCGAACTCCCGCCGCAGCTGTCGAAAACAGCGGCTTGGCGCGCAGCTTGAACTCCGCCTCCAGCGCTTTGGCCCACTTGTCATCCTGTCCATAGATGTCACGACGGAACTGGGCCCGGCCCTGCGGATCGACCCAGGCCGTCCAGTAGGTCAAGAGCACGGGCATACCCTTCTTCAACGTCACGTTGCGCGTCGCGCCGCTTGCGAGCACCGCGGCAATGGATTGCTGGTTCCAGCTTTGTTGATCGTTCAACACGAGCTCGGTCAGCTCCAGCGCGCGTTCCACCCGGACACAACCCGAGCTGAAGCTGCGTTCCGCGCGCTCGAACAGCGCCTGCGAGGGCGTGTCGTGCAGGTAGACGAAGTACGGATTGGGAAACATCAGTTTCACTCGACCCAGGGCGTTCGACGGTCCCGGATCCTGGCGCAACGTGTAAGGAATGTGGCCGCTATTGAATCGCGACCAGTCGATCGAGCCGGGATCCAGCGCTCGTCCACTCGCATCCAGCACCTTCAGTCCTTTGCGCGCGATCGAGCCGGGATCGCGCTTGGCTGCGGGCAGGATGTCGTGCTCGATGATTCCTGGCGGGACCGTCCACGTGGGGTTGAAGACCACGTAGCCGAGCTGCGAACGAAAGATCGGTGTCTGGCGGTACGGCTTGCCCACCTGCACGCGCCCCGTCCAGACGATCTGCCGCGCGCGTACCAGGTAAGCCGTGAATCCAGCGACGTTCACGATCACGAACTCGTCCGGCAGATCGCGTAGCAGGACGCGCCCTCGATCGAGATTGACGCGCAGTTGCTGGATGCGCTGGGCGAGCGGCACATTGAGCTCGGCAATCGTGCCTGCGCCGGCGACTCCGTCAGCTTGCAGTCCCATGCGTTGTTGGAACAGCCGTACCGCCGCCTCGAGCGCGGCGTCATAGGTTGCGGAATCGCTGGCTCCGGCCGCATCCAGATCGCCGCTTGCAATCAGGCGCGCGCGCAGCACCGGAACTCGCGCATCGCTCATCCCTGATGTGAGCGACTGGCCCGCGGCGATCGTCGGCCAGTCGGCCGATGCGGCGGCTGCGCGATATCGCGCCAGCTCGCGCTTGAGCCCGACATACATGTAGTGCGTGGGCTTCAAAGCCTCGACGCGGCCATGGATGTCTGCGGCGGCGAGCGCTTGCTCGACTTCCTGCGATACGTCCGTGCGCGCCAGCGTTCTGCCGTAGTTCCACTGTGGATCGAAGGTCTCCGGATCGACCTTGCCGAATGACAGGTGATAGGCCAGCCGCAGCAGCGCCTCGGTCAGCAACACGTCGTATTGAGCGCGCAGCACATCCGTGGCCGTCGATCCGGTCATTTGACCGGACAACTCTTCGAGCAGCGGCAGGTGATAGTCGGCAGGATTGAGACCGTCGTCGTAACTGTCGGCGAGCGCTTTGCGCAGCTGTGCTGCATTGTCGGGATTGCTCCACGCCGGGCGAAATGCACGCCTGGAGTAGAACTCCTGAACAGGCGCTTGCAGGGCGAGGCGCGCGCCATGAATGGTCGTCCCCTCGGGACTCATCGACGCATCGAGCTCTGCAGCAATTGCCATCGCCACGGCATCGCTGTCTGCGGAGGGTGTCTGCGCCGCGACCTGACGCGCGTGCAATCCGACTGCGATACAGGCTATCCAGATCAGAACCACGCGTGCGGCAGTGTCCATGCACGACGTCTAGATCGCGGCTTCGCGCTTCCAGCTCTCGTCCGGATCGAACAACGCGATCGCATTGGCTGCCTCGGCTGTCTCCGGGCCCAGATCCTTGGAGAAGACGACGCCGTCATGATTGACGATGAAGGTCACCACGCCGGAGTTGCCGTATTCAGCCGGGAACGCGATGAGCGCGAAGCCGCCGAGCATCTTGTCTCCGACCAGGTAATCGTAGGCACCGCCCGCGGCATTCGGGCCCTGTGCCGTCAGCAGTCGATATACATACCCGTGATAGGGGGCACTCCTGGAGGCACCTTCTTTGAAGTAGCCCTCGCTGCGCGCTTGCGCGAACTGTTCACCGAGCGGGCTCTGCGGTTCATCGCCTGCTGTCGACCAGTACAAGCCATCCTTCTTGCCGTCGGAACTCTGCAGCTTCTGCGCATACTGCAGCATCGGCTCCTGCTGCGGATTGCTGGAGTAGTACTCGCGCTCGGCATCGACGAAGGCGAGGCACGACTGGATCGTGTGGAGCTCATTCCTGCCTACGCGCCGGTTGATGATTTCGTCCGCGCCCGCGGAACTGTCGAAGCGCCAGCGGTTGTCGCGCAGAACCAGCGGAAACGGGAATGGCCATTTGTCTTCGCCGACCTGCAACGTGGTCATGCCCTCGGCGGCCGCGTCGAGTGAATGCTGCACTTCATACCCTTGTACGAATCGCGTGCGGGCGTTCTGGTCCGCCACCGGGTCGCCGGAATCGATCGTCGGTTCTGCGTCGGCGCCGAGGACCTCCAGTAGCGCGTGCGTATCGCCCGAGCGGGCGGCCGTGACCAGCGCCTGGACTGCCTCGTCGGCCGACGCGAAGTCCTTCTGCTGAGGGGATCGACTGCACGCCGTCTGCGCGACAGCAGCGACGATCATCATCAGTATGAGTACGCGCATGCGGTATACGCCCTCGTGATTCAGCGTCGCCTGCCGCCGCCGCCACGCGATGCGCCGCGGCTCGACATGCCCCTGCTGCTTTGCGCGCGGGTACTCGATCCGTGGCCGACACCATCGAACGCATCGGAGGACCTGGAGCGCGACGCACCCGCTTCACGGCTTCGCGATCCGTCAGTCCGCGATGCGTTGGCGTCGCGCGTCTGCCCGCCGCCAAGATCGCGGTACTGCGAGTCGCCGCTGCGATCGCGCGTCCCGGCCTGATTACCGCTCAAGTCGCGGCCGCTCAGGTCGCGCTGGTTGCCGACACCCTCGCGCGAAATCTGGTCCCGTCCCTGCTCGGCGCGGCCGCGAAATTCCTCACGCGAGCTGCGTGCCTGGTCGCTGCTGCCGCGACCGTATTTCTGCTGGGTCGCCGTGTCGCGGTATCCCACGCCTTGCCGGTGCTGGGAATCGTGCTTCCACTTGCCGTTGTTGATGTCGTTCCTGTTGATGTTGGTGTTGTTGAAGTTGTTGTACCGGTTGACGTTGATGTCGATGTCGCTGTGGCCCCAGTTGCAGCCGCCCCAAAGAGCGCCGCCGACGACGACGCCCATGCTGAAGGTGAAGAACGCCGCGCCCGGCGGATAGGCGGGCGGATAGTAGTAATAAGGAGGATAGGCAGGGTACGGCCACGGGCCGTAGACCACTGTCGGGTTGTAGGTGGGTACGTAGACGACCTCGGGGCTCGGGGACTCGATGATGATGATCTGCGGCGCCGCGGCGCCGGCCGGAGCGGCCTCCGTCTTGACTGTCTGCTCCTTGCTGCTCTTCAGGTTGCCGGAGTCCTTGGCCTTGGTGCGCAAGCGCTGTACCGCATCCATGACGTCCTTCTGCTGCGCGAGGAATGCGTCGCCGAGCTTCTGCGTCCAGTCGAGCTTGTCGTTCATCATCGTCAGCACGTCGGGAAACGCGACCAGCGATTTCACGCTCGCGTCCCAGGTCTGCTTCTCCATCGCCTTCGCGACCGCGTCGCCCTTGACCTGCGGATTTTCCTTCGACCAGCGCGCGGCCTGCACGATCTCGAGCGGATAGGTCGAGGCCATGAACACCTGTGCCAGCAGCGCGTCAGGGTAAAGGGCGATCGGGGCAACGATCTGTTCCAGCTCTTCCGGTTTGAATGGTTGCTTCTGAGTCGAAGCCTGCGGGGTGTCCGGGGTCTGGGCGACGAGCGATGGCGGGCCGGCTGCGAGCAAGATCGCCAGAATCGAGCCACAGAATACGCATGAGCGCATCATCTCCGCAGCACCATGCATGCGGAAAACAGCGGCTGGCATTCGTAACGGGGGCAAACCGTCGGTGCCTGCTTCACCGCGTCGCGATGAACGACAGCCGGATCAGCAGGTCGTCGTCCCAGGGCAATATGGGCAGCGCGCCGGGGCGCGCGTAGACGTCGAGGTTGTATTCGTTGGACTCGGCGGTGAGCGCCAGCTCGCCCCCCTTGATCCAGTGGTCAGTCTTGACGCGTAGCGCGGCCTCGTAGTGCTTCTGCAGCCAATCATGATTGTCCCGCCAGTCCTGCGCCTGGCCGGAGACCGTCCACGAAGCTCCGATTCTGACCGCGAGACCGGCGGCGACTTCGTAGGCGAGCGTGCTGTTGCGAAAGTCAGCGCGGTCGTAGCCGCGCGTTTTTGGCACGTCGTCGTCGATTTCGAGGAAGAACCAGCCGGCTCCGGCCTTCAGCGAGGGCTGCAGGACATTGCCTTCGTAGCGGGCCGTGATCGCGGGCAGTGCAATGATCTGGCGCTCGATGGAGCTGACCGTGTTCATCCGCGTGTTGACGTCGGCAGTCCAGCCGACGTGCGTCCGGGCGCCATGCCACAGATCCCCATCGGAGCCGAGGTGCACTTGCCACCAGATCGGAATGTGGTCGGGATCGAGGTCGTCCTGGTCGTGATCGACGAAGAGATCGAAGGAACCGACGAGATGCCTGCCGGCGTCCGTCTGCTTGTCGACCGATACGCTGCCGCTGACGCCGTAGGTGTGCGAGTCGACGTCCGGGACGGCGAAGTCGTGAACGCCGATCGAGTAGCTCCGTTCGGCGGCGGCGCCGGTACCGGCGGCGCCCGCGAGCACGAGAACAGCGAATACGCGTGGGAAATTCATGCGCAGGCCGCAAAAGGGGTCGCAAGCCTACGACCCTTCGCGGCCGGATGAAATCCGCGTGTGGGGCCGTTCGATCCGCCCCCGGCCACAGCTGTGTCCGACGTGCGGTAACTGCGGCTACGCCGCCAACGCCTTCTTCATGATTGCCGCGCCTCGCTCGAGCAGGAAGCTGCGAAATGCGTCGGCGATGGGCGAGAGCTTCTTGTCGCGCAGGTGAATGACGAACCAGTCGCGCACGACGGGCAGTCCGGCGACGTTCAGGGTCACGAGCTTGCCGGTCGCGAGCTCGAGCATGACCGTATGCATCGAGATGAAGCTGAGCCCCATGCCGGCCATCACCGCCTGCTTGATCGTCTCGTTGCTGGTCACCTCCATCGACGTGCGATAGGTGGCGCCGTGCGCTTTGAAGACGTGTCCCATCGCCGCGCGCGTGCCGGAGCCTTCTTCCCGAATGACGAAATTTTCGCCGGCGAGCTGCTTCACCTGGATGCGCCGTTTGTTCGCGAACGGGTGATTGGGCGAGGCGATGATCACGAGCGGGTGCTTCGCGAACGGCGCGGCGACCGTCGCAAGCTCGCGCGGCGGCCTGCCCATGATCACGAGATCGATTTCGTTCGCCGCGAGCAGCTTGATGACCTCTTCGCGATTGCCGACCGCAAAGCGGATCGTCACGTCCGGATACGCCGGCGCGAACGCGGACAGGAGCGAGGGCGCGAAGTATTTCGCCGTGCTCACCGCGCCGAGCTTCAACACGCCGCGTTTCAAGCCGCGCATCGCTGCGAGCGTCTCGCCCGCCTCGCGCAGCAGCTCCGTCACCTGCGTCGCGTAACGCAGGAGCTCCTGTCCCGCCGCCGTGACGTGAACCGTACGTCCGATGTGCTCGAACAGCGGCAGGCCCGCCTCCTGTTCGAGCAGTTTGATCTGCTGCGACACGGCCGGCTGAGTGAGATGCAGCTCGCGCGCCGCGCGCGTAAACGAGCCGGAGCGTGCCACGGCGGTAAAGACGCGCATCTGACGGAGGGTGGCGTTTCGCATAAGCATATCTTATGCATAAACGAAGAAAATCCAATTGGATCTTATGGACGGCGCAGGGCAGCCTTGATCCATCAATGGCGGGCAATGCCCTGAGGCACCGATGACTATCAAGCGACTTGCCGTTCGCACTCCCAGCGGAGCCGACCGCTATCGCCCCGGCGTACTCAAGTATGCCGATATGGGCTACTGGGATGGCGACTACGAACCGAAGGACACCGACGTCCTCGCGCTCTTCAGAATCACCCCGCAGGAGGGCGTCGAGCCGCGGGAGGCCGCGGCAGCCGTTGCTGGTGAGTCGTCAACTGCGACCTGGACCGTCGTCTGGACCGACCGGTTGACGGCATGCGAGCGCTATCGAGCGAAGGCGTACAGGATCGAGCCGGTCCCGGGAGCGCCCGGTCAGTATTTCGCGCACATCGCCTATGACCTCGACTTGTTCGAGCCCGGCTCGATCGCGAACCTGAGCGCATCGATCATCGGCAACGTGTTCGGCTTCAAGCCGCTCAAGGCGCTGCGCCTCGAGGACATGCGCTTTCCCGTCGCCTACGTGAAGACGTTCGCGGGACCGCCGACGGGCATCATCGTCGAGCGGGAACGGCTCGACAAATTCGGCCGGCCGCTGCTCGGCGCCACTGTGAAGCCCAAGCTCGGCCTCTCGGGCAAGAATTACGGGCGCGTCGTCTACGAAGCGCTGCAGGGCGGTCTCGACTTCACGAAGGACGACGAGAACATCAACTCGCAGCCGTTCATGCACTGGCGCGATCGCTTCCTGTACTGCATGGAAGCGGTGAACCGCGCGCAAGCTGCGACCGGCGAGGTGAAGGGACACTACCTGAACGTCACCGCCGCGACGATGGAGGACATGTAC
>DATEML010000313.1:0-8151 GCA_035275585.1 Steroidobacteraceae bacterium
TAGTGCGACTTGGTCCCGGTGATCCGGCTCGGAACGATCTTGCCGGTCTCCGTGATGTAGCTCTTCAGGATGCCGAGATCCTTGTAGTCGATCTGCTCGATGCCTTCGGCAGTGAAGCGGCAGAACTTGCGGCGGCGGAAAAAGCGGGCCATGAGAGGTCTCCGAAAGAGTGAATGGCGTTATCAGGCGTCGGCGCGCGGGGAGTCGTCGTCGCCGTCGTCGGCGAAGCGCTCGTCGCGCGTCTCGTCGTCGCCCTTGGCCATCGGCGAAGGCTCGGTGACCGCGACGTCCATCTTGATCACCAGGTGGCGCAGCACCGCGTCGCTGAACCGGAACGCACCGGTCAGCTCGCTCAGCGTCTTGCTGTCGCACTCGATGTTCATCAGGACGTAGTGGGCCTTGTGGACCTTCGCGATCGGGAACGCCAGCTGGCGGCGGCCCCAATCCTCGAGGCGATGCACGTTGCCGCTGCCGGCCGCGATCATGCCCTTGTAGCGCTCCAGCATCGCTGGAACCTGTTCACTCTGGTCGGGATGGACCAGGAAAACGATCTCGTAATGTCGCATTGCTGCTCCTCGTGGGTATGCCTCCCGTCAGTGCGAGAAACTGCGGTGAGGCAAGGAGTTACGGGTTACCGCCGGGCAGCTGCACGGCGGGGCGCGAATACTAGCGGAAGACGGGACTGGTGACTAGGGACCGGGGGTTGGAGCACTGCGCCGCTGGCGGGCGGCTTCGAACAGGAGCACTCCGGCCGCGACCGATACGTTCAGGCTCTCCACGGCGCCGGCCATCGGGATGCCGACGAGCGCATCGCAGTGCTCCCGGGTCAGCCGGCGCAGGCCCGCCCCTTCCGCGCCCAGCACCAGGGCCAGGGCCCCGGTCAGCTTCGCTTCGAACAGCGATTGCGGGGCCTGGTCGTCGGCGCCGACCACCCAGATCTCGCGCTCCTTCAGCCAGCGCAAGGTGCGCGCCAGATTCACGACCTGGATCAACGGCATGGTTTCGGCGGCGCCCGAAGCGACCTTGCGTACCGTCGGCGTCAGGCCGGCGGCGCGATCGCGCGGCACGATGACGGCGCTCGCGCCCGCGGCGTCTGCCGTGCGCAGGCAGGCTCCGAGGTTGTGCGGATCCTGCACGCCATCGAGAACGAGAAGCAGCGGTGGCGCCGTCGCCCGGTCGAGCAACTCGTCGAGCGCACCTTCCCCCAGGGGACCCATTGCGCGGATCTGCAGGCACGCGCCTTGGTGACGCTCGTGACCTGCGAGCCGATCCAGCTCGCCGACGTCACGCCACTCCGTGCGCACGCCTGCTGCCTGCGCAATGCGCTGCAATTCCGTCGAGCGCGCGTCCTCCCTGCCCTTCTGCAGGATCAGCAACGAGGCACGCTCAGGTCGCTGCTGCAACAGCGTGCGGACTGCGTGCAAGCCGAAGACGACAGCGGTCTCGCTCATCCCGTTTCTCTCAGCGCTGGCCCTTGCGACGCTGCCACGGCCCGCGCACCGCACGTGGCCCGTCTGTCCCGGCGAGCTCGAAGTCGATCTTGCGCTCGTCGATGATCACGTTGATGAGACGCACGCGCAGATGGTCGCCGAGCCGGAATACCCGGCCGCTGCGCGCGCCGACCATTCGGTATCCGGAACTGTCGCGCGAGAAGTAATCGGTGCCGAGCGCACTGACGTGCACGAGTCCGTCGACCTGCACGCCCTTCACCTGCACGAACAAGCCGAAATCGACGACGCCGGTGACCAGCGCATCGAACTCCTCGCCGAGCTTGTCGCGCATGTATTCGCACTTCAGCCACGACAACGCATCGCGCGTCGCTTCGTCGGCGCGCCGCTCCTTGAAGGAGCACTGCTGTCCGAGCGCTGCCATCGCGCCCGCCGACCACGGGAAGGTGTCCGCCGTCCCGCCGCGCAGGATGTGGCGGATGCCGCGATGGACCATCAGATCGGGATAGCGCCGGATCGGCGACGTGAAGTGCGCATACTCCGACAACGCCAGACCGAAGTGCCCGATGTTCTCCGGCTGATAGACCGCCTGTTGCATCGAGCGCACGACTACGGTCTGGATCAGATGCGCTTCCTCGCCGCCAACGACTTGTTGCAGCACTGCGCTCAGGTCCGGCGGAGTCAGATCGCGATCGGTCGGCAGCTCGATGCCGAAGCCGCGCAGGAACTGCCGCAGCGTTTCGAGCCGCTCGTCCTCCGGCTTGCCGTGCACGCGGTAGAGCGTCGGCATCTGGTGCTTCTTGAGGAAGCGCGCCGCCTCGACGTTCGCGGCGATCATGCATTCCTCGATGAGGCGGTGCGCATCGTTGCGCGTGGACTCGACGAACGCCGCGATCTTGCCCTCGGCATCGAACCGCACCTTCAGCTCCGGCGCGTCGAAGTCCAGCGCGCCGCGCTGCGTACGCGCGCGCAGCAGCGCTTTGAAGACTGCGTACAGCTGATGGAGTTGCGGACCGACCGCGACGACTTCCGGGTCGTGCCCTGCCGTCGGGTTGGCGAGATACGCCGCGGCCTTCGTGTACGTCAACCGCGCCGCGGAGCACATCACGCCTTCGAAGAAGCGCGCCCGGGTCACCTTGCCCTGCGGGCTCACGCGCATCTCGCAGACCATGCACAGTCGATCGACTTTGGGATTCAGGGAACACAGCCCGTTCGACAGCGCCTCGGGCAGCATCGGCAGGACGCGGTTCGGAAAGTAGACCGAGGTGCCGCGGTTCTGCGCTTCCTTGTCGAGCGCGGAATCCTGGTCGACATACGTCGCCACGTCGGCGATCGCGACGAGGAGCCGCCAGCCGCCGCGAACTTCTTCGCAGTACACGGCGTCGTCGAAGTCGCGGGCATCCTCGCCGTCGATCGTGACCAGCGGCAGCTCGCGCAGATCTTCGCGCCCGCGCTTCGCGGCCGCCGACACGGTGCGTCCGAAGGCTTCGGCCTCGACGACCGCCTCGCGCGGGAACTCGAACGGCAGACCGTGCGAATGGATTGCAATCTCGGTTTCCATGCCCGGCGCTGCGTGCTCGCCGAGCACGCGGGTCACGTGACCTAGCGCCTGCGCCGTGCGCGTGGGCTGCTCGACTAGGCGAACCAGCACGACCTGGCCGGCGCGCGCGCCGCCGAAATGTCCGCGAGGCACGAACACACGATGGCCGATGCGCGGATTGTCGGGCACCACGAAACTGATGCCGGATTCCTCATAGAGGCGCCCGACGATCTCGCGCGTGTTGCGCTCGAGAACTTCGACGAGGGCGCCCTGCGGCCGGCCGCGATTGTCCTGGCCGCTGATGCGCACTGCGACGCGATCGCCGTGCATGGTCTCGAGCATCTGCCGCGGCGCCAGGAACACCGGCGCCGAGCGATCGTCCGGCAGCACGAAGCCATGACCGTCGCGATGCCCGCTGACGGTGCCGACGACGAGCGACAGGCGCTCGCGCAAGCAGTACTCGTCGCGGCGATTGCGAATGATCTCGCCCGAGTGCAGCAGCCCTTCGAGCTGCTCCTGCAGGCGGTGGCGCGCCGCCTTGCCGTCGCGGCCGATCCGCGCCGCCAGCTCATCGAAATTCAGAGGCCGGCCGGCCTCGCGCAGCGTCGTAACGACGCGCGCCGCAGCCGGTGGCGATTGCGAGTGCGCCGTGCGCGCGCCGGGCGAATGTGCGCCGTTTCGCTGTGATTTCTTCGTTTTCTTGCTCGACTTCATCTCTCACTGCCGTTTGTTGACACCCCGGAACACCACCGGTAGATTGCGCGCCTCGTCCGGGACCCCCGGTCCCGAGATTCCCATCCTTGCCCAGGTGGCGGAATTGGTAGACGCGCTGGTTTCAGGTACCAGTGGAGCGATCCGTGGAGGTTCGAGTCCTCTCCTGGGCACCATTCCTTCCCTTCGATCCTTTCAGGCGCGGCGCAGTATGCCCGTCCGCCTGCCCGGCACCAATCTAGGTAAGCTAGCCCTACAAATTGGGTAGCCCTTCCGATTCGGCGCACCCAGGTGCGCTGGCACGATGGTCCCCGCTCGGAATTGACCGGGCGATTCCTGGAGACGACGCAATGCCTCGCTATCTCGTCGAACGAGAATTCCCCGACGGCCTCGACATTCCCATGAACGAGGTCGGAGCGGATGTGTGCCGCAAGGTGATCGAGCGCAATGCCGAGTACGGGGTCACCTGGGTCCATTCCTACGCGACACTCGATCGCAAGCGCACGTTCTGCGTTTACGACGCACCCAACCCCGAGGCGATCCGCCGCGCCGCAGCCTGCAACAAGCTGCCGGTCACGCATATCACCGAGGTGCGGGTGCTCGATCCGTACTTCTTCTTCGTCTAGGGCGCGCGCGATCTGCAATCCATTCGTGTTTGACCGGAGGATGGTGATGAAAACGCTGATTTCAATCCCGCTCGGGATGTTTGCCTGTCTGATTTTCGCGAGCGCCTTCGCCGCCGAGCCCGCCAAGACGGCGGACGGCACGCAGTCGGCGTCCACGATGCACCGCTACCTGATCGAGCGCACTTTCCCCGCCGGCGCGCTCGAAGGCCTGGATGCCGCGACCAAGGCGAAGGTCAACAACAACAACGCGTCGGTCGGCGTGCGTTGGGTACAGTCGTACGCGAATGCCGCGAAGACCAAGACCTACTGCGTCTACGAAGGCCCGAGCGAAGCGGCCGTGCGCAAGGCGGCCGAGCTGAATGGCCTGCCGGTCGACACCGTCATGGAAGTGCCGGTCACGCTGCTGCCGAAGTGAGAGTGACGAAGTGACGAAAGTGATGGAGTGACGAGTGAACGCTGCCTCGTCACTCCGTCACCTCGTCACTTCGTCACCCCGCTAGGCGCTGTCAGCCGGCTTCTTGCCCGCGAGCGCAATCGCCTCGGCGCGCGACGACACGCCCAGCTTGGTGAAGATCGCCGAGACGTGATGATCGACCGTCTTGGTCGTGACAAACAAGCGCTTCGCGATCACCGAATTGCGCAGTCCCTGCGCCAGCAGCTCGAAGATCTCCGCCTCCCGCTTGGTGAGGCCGTGCGAATTGGTGCGAGTCGAGCTGCGCGAGCCGCGAGGAATGCGCCGCAGGCCCTGTTCGCGCATGCGCCGGCGCAGCGCGTTCGCCGCGGCCGTCGCGCCGAGTCTCTCCAGGATCGTCAGCGCGCTGAGCTGCTCGTGCTCGCCACCGGACGCCAGCGCATTGGCTTCCTCGTAGGGACAGCCCAGTGCATGCCAGGCCTTGGCCGCGCCGCGCCAGTCGCCGCCGATCTCCAAGGCATACGGCTCCGCGATGTCTTTCGGAGGCTGCGCGAACCCGCCCGCGCGCCACAACCACAACGCGAGCTCACCCTTCATCCACAAGTCGCCCCGCGTGCTGGCGAGATCGTAGACCGGCTGCACTTCCTGCGCGATGAGCTCGCGATCGCCCGCAATCCAGGCCGCATCCGCGCCCGCCAGTGCGACGCCGCTGAGCCGCTGCATCTCGCTGGTGCGCGCGGCGAGCTCACGCGCCTCGTTGAGCGGCGTTGCCACGTCCGGATCCCCGCGCAGGATGCGCAGGTGCGCGAGTATCGTGAGTGCTGGGATGCGCGCAATCGGCGCAGTGCCAGTTTCGGCGACGATTGCCTGCGCGTCTTCCGCAGCGCCGAGCCAGTCGCCTTGCTCGAAGCGCGCGCGTCCGCGCCACGCCATCATGTAGAAGCGCCACGAGTCGAGGTCGTGTCGCTCGCAATACGTCAGGCCTTCGCTCAGGTAGCGCGACGCGGCGTTGTACTGCTTGCGCTGCACCGCCATGGCGGCGAGGTTCGTGTAAGCGCGTGCCGCGTGTTCCTGAAAGCCCTGCGCGAGCGCGCGCGTCAGACTGCGATTCAGATCATCCCAGCCTGCGTCGATGCCCGCGATCAGCCGCGCCGTGCCGAGATTGTTGAGCGCGTGACAGCAGATCTCGTCGTAGCCCGCCGGCTCTGCGAGCTGCAAGGTCCGCTCAGCCCACCGCACCGCCGAATCGGCGTCCGCGGCCAGCATGTCGAGCTGCGCGCGATTGCTGTAGGCCATCGCCAGCTCCGGGCCCGGCGGCAGCGACTCCAGCGCTGCGACCGCGGCTGCGCCGTACTCGTCCGCTTCGGTGCGCCGACCTTCGAGCCAGCTGAGTCGCGACAACCAGCGCAAAGCGTCGCCTTCCTGCTGGCGCGCTCCCTGTGCGCGCCAGATATCGAGCGCAGAGCGGCGCGCGTCGATTGCGCGCTGTACCTGATCGGTGAGATAGCACTCGTATGACAACCGTTCGAGCAGCTGCGCACGCTCGCCGGGCGGTAGGTCATCCGCATAGCGCAGCGCGGCCAGGTAATGCGAGACCGCCTCGCGATGGGCGCCGACGTTCGCGGCATGCGCGGCTGCAGCGGGAGCGAAACGCAGCACCTCGACAGCGTTCCTCGCGCCGTCGGCATGGTGAGCGAGGCGCGCAGGCGCGATACCGGGCCGCGTCCCGAGGATCGCCAGCACTTTGGCGTGCAAGCTCTGTTGCTGGGACTGCGAGAGCGAATCCTCCAGCGCACGCCGCGCGAGGTCGTGACGAAACGCGAGTGACCCCGATTCGTCGCGGACCATGCCAATGCCGAGGCAGTTCTCGATACCGGCTTCGTCGTGCACGCCTGCCTGTTCGAGCAGCCACGCTTCCGCCTTCCCCGGCACGATGCTCACGAGCTCGGCGATGGTGCGAGCGCCCGGCGGCAGCTTCGCGAGACGCGCGAGCACTACGTCGCGCGCATTCGACGGGATCGACTCGGCGCCGGTCGCGAGCACTTCGGTGACGAAGAACGGATTGCCGCCGGTCGTGCTGTAGAGCCCCTGCGACGAACGCCCCGCCTGCTTCGCCAGCTTCGCAACCGCCAGTTCCGACAACGGCTGCAACGGCAGGCGCCGCACGATCGAGCACGGCAGGTCGCCGATCACGAAGCGGCACGGATGACGCGAGCCGACTTCGTCGGTGCGATAGGTCATCACCAGCATCGAGCGCGTGCGCTGCATGCGCCGGCCCAGGAACTTGAGCAGGTCGAACGTCGCCTCGTCGGCCCAGTGGCAGTCCTCGAACACGACGAGCGCCGGCGGCCCCCGCTCGAGCTCGTCGAGCGCGGCGCTGAAAATCGCATCGCGGCCGGTCTCGGCGTTGACGGCGGCCAGCAGCTTGCCTTGGGTCTGACGCGCGATGTCGTGCAGCGGCGCGAGCGGCCGCGGCGTGAACAAGGCGTCGCACGCTCCCCACAGCACGCGGGGAACCACCCGTTGCTGGCGCGAGAACGTCTGCAGCAGGGCGGTCTTGCCGATGCCGGCTTCGCCGTGCACGAGTGCGACGCAGCCGCCCTCCTCGACTGAGCCCGTCAGCCAATCGTTGAGATCGGCGAAGCACTGTTCGCGTTCGAGCAGTTCCACTGCGGGCATCCGGAGAAAGATTTGGAGTGGAGTTGTAGACGATTACCCCGCGCGGCGGAAGAGCCTGTTCGGACACTGGACCCGGCTTGCCGGTCATCTCCGCAAGCGCCGCCAGAGCCGGGGCCGAGCTGAGCGGCGTGCTTGACATATCCCGCAATGGCATGGACGGAACCCCGGCGGTCGACCGTCGTTGAATTGTCATGATCGTCCGCAGCTACTGGTTTCGCGTGAGCGCGCTGGTCGCCTGGGTCGCATGGACGGGGACTGCCATCCTGTTGGCGGCCGCCGCGGATCAGCCGCCACAACAGCGCCCCTGTCGGGAGTTGACGGGCGAGGAGCGCACCAGGTGCGAGCAGCAGGCGCGCGAATCGGACCCGTCGCGGCGCCAGACGCCACCGCCGAAGGCCGACGAGAAGGAGCCGCCGCCGCCCGACACCACGAGCGAGAGCGACAAGCAGAGCGACACCGCCGATCCGCCGCAGGCGTAGAATCCGCCCCTCGATTTCGAAGGAGGGCCGCATGCCGTACGTGGATGGCTTTGTAGTGCCGGTGCCGAAGCGCAACCTGAAGGCGTACCGCCGGCTCTCGACCCAGGCCGGCAAGATCTGGCGCGAGCACGGCGCGATGGACTATTGGGAATGCGTGGCCGACGACGTGAAACCCGGCAAGGTCACCTCGTTTCCGCAGAGTGTGAAGCTGAAGTCCGGCGAGACCGTGCTGTTCTCGTGGATAGTGTTCAAGTCG
>DATEML010000314.1:0-8211 GCA_035275585.1 Steroidobacteraceae bacterium
TCGACCAGGTCGTCCTTGACGGCGACCTCGATGCGGGTTTTCGGGACGAAATCCACCACGTACTCGGCGCCGCGATACAGCTCGGTGTGGCCGCGTTGCCGGCCGAAGCCCTTGACCTCCGTGACGGTCATTCCCGAGACGCCGATCTCCGACAGCGCGGCACGGACGTCGTCGAGTTTGAACGGCTTGATGATTGCGCTGATGAGTTTCATTCCCCTGGGCTCCTGTCGCGAAGTGCCTCGAACCGCAAATGCACGTTCTGTGCCGAGCCGGAAGTCACTCGTGACCGGTGACTGGCGACTGGCGCTGCACCAGTTTAGCGCGCTGCGCCCGTTCCGGCGCGCGTCTTTAGTGCGTCGGAGGGGCTGCGATCAATCGAGTCGCTTGTGGAAACGCAGGGTGACGACCGTGAGCGCCACGGCCGTGAACGCGAGCAGCTTGTAGATGGGCACTTGCAGCTCCGCCAGCCCGGCGCCGCGCAGGACGATGCCGCGCACCAGCTCGACGAAATGCGTGAGCGGCAGCAGCTGAGCGATCCAGCGCGCCGCCTGCGGCATGCCGTCGAACGGAAAGACGAAACCCGACAGCAGGATCGACGGCAACAGCACGAAGATCGACATCTGGAACGCCTGGATCTGCGTCTCCGCCAGCGTCGAGGCGATCAGTCCGAGCGTCAGCGTGGCGGCGATGAACAGCAATGCCGCCGTGTAGAAGGCGACCAGGCTGCCGTTGATCGGCACGTTGAACAGCAGCACGCCGAGCACCAGCACCAGCGTGGCCTGGATCAGCCCGATGAAGACGTACGGGACGAGCTTGCCCAGCATCAGCTCGAGCGAGCTGGCGGGCGTCGTGATCAGCAGCTCGAGATTGCCGCGCTCGCGCTCGCGCACGATTGCCATCGCCGTGAACATCGTCATGGTCATCGTCAGAATCACGCCGATCAGCGTCGGCACGATCTGCACTGCCGTGCGCTTCTCCGGGTTGTACTCGGTGCGGACCTCGAACACCTGCTGGGCACTGCCGTAGATGCCCTCGCGCGCCGGCAACGGCATCGCGGCGAAGCCACGCGCGATGTTCTCGATCGTCGGCTCGCTGCCGTCGACGAGCAGCTGCGCGAGCGGCTGGCCGCCGACGATGCGGCGTCTCTCGAAGTCGGCCGGAATGTAGACGCCGATCGATACTTCGCCCGAGCGCAGACGCCGGCGCAGATCCGCGGCCGACGCGGCGTATGCGCGCACTTTCACGGTGCCGGTCGCCTCCATGTCCGCCACCAGCGCGCGCGACAGCGACGTGCGCGCCTCGTCCACCACCGCAGCGCTCAGGCCGCGCACGTCGAAGTTGATCGCATAGCCGAACAGAATCATCTGCAGCAGCGGCAGACCAACGATCATGCCGAACGTCAGCCGGTCGCGCCGCAACTGGCGGATCTCTTTGCTGGCAATGGCGAAAATCCGCGACATGATCACGCCGCCTTCTCGTCAGCGTTGCAACGAGTGGCCGCGACGAACACGTCTTCGAGGCTGGCGTGCACGCGCTCCACCTTGCCTTGCACGCCATGCTGCGCCAGCAAGGCGCAGATGCTGCCTTCCGGGTCGGCGCGGTCCTGCGCCAGCAGCGCATGCAAGCGGTTACCGAGTTGCGCGACGCTCTTCACATAGTCCTGTCCGTCGAGCGCGTGACGCGCGCCGCGAACGTCGTCCGCTTCGATCTCGATCACCGCTGCGTCGATGGAGTCCATGAGCCGCCGCGGCGCGCCTTCGGCGACCAGACGACCGTGATCGAGGATGGCCAGGCCGTGGCAGCGCTCCGCTTCGTCCATGTAATGCGTCGACACCAGGATCGTGGTGCCGCGATCGACCAGCTCGAACAGGCTTTCCCAGAAGTCGCGGCGGCTCTGTGGATCGACCGCGCTGGTCGGCTCATCGAGCAGCAGCAATTCGGGCTCGTGCAGCGTGGCCGCGGCGAGCGCGAGGCGTTGCTTCTGGCCGCCGCTCATCGTGCCAGCGCGCTGTTCGCGCCGGTCGTCGAGGTGATACTGCTTGAGCCGCTCCTCGATGCGGGCCGTGCGCACGGCGCCGGCGAGCCCGAAGATGCGGCTCATGAAGTCGAGGTTCTCCTGCACCGTCAGGTCTTCCCACAGCGAGAAGCGCTGCGTCATGTAGCCGATCTTCATGCGCAGCTGCTCTGCATCGCGCGGCACTGGATGACCGAGAACCGTGCACTCGCCGTCGCTCGGCCGCAGCAGACCGCAGAGCATGCGGATCGTCGTCGACTTGCCGGAGCCGTTCGGGCCGAGGAAGCCGTAGATCGTCGCGCGCGGAATGTCGAGGCTCACGTGATCGACCGCCGTCAGCTTGCCGAAGCGCCGCGTCAGATTGCGGGCGCTGATGGCCGGTCCGGTTTCCGCGCGCGCGTTCATTTGTCGCTCTCCGCCAGCGTCACCTGCACGGGCATGCCGGTCGGCACGTTCGCTGCCGCGCTCTGATCGAGATCGATCAAAGTGAGATAGGAGAGTCGCGAGCGATCTTCCTGCGTCAGTGCGTAGTACGGCGTGAATGCAGCTTCCGCCGAGATGAAGCGGACGACGCCGGTCAGATCGCCGTCGCGGCCGTCGACTCGCACGCGAGTGTGCGTGCCCGGCAGGAACCGGGTCCGCAGCGGTTCCGGCACGTACACGCGCGCATAGGGCGTGCCGTCGGCGAGCATCACGATCAGCGGCGTTCCGGCGGCGGGACGCTCGCCTAGCTTGTATGGAATGGCCTCGACGCGCCCCGCTCGCGGCGCCTTGACGACGTAGCGCGCCGCGCTCGTTTGCAACTCGACGAGTGCCGCCTGCGCTTGCTTGAGCGCGGCTTCGGCCTGGTCGACTTCCTCGATCCGCGTGCCTTCGAGCAGCAGATTCAACCGCGCAGTAGCTTGCTTGTTCGTACCCGCAGCGCTGTCGCGCCGTGCGCGCGCCTGGTCGAGGGTCGATTGGCTCACTAGCTTGCGCTCGACCAGATCCTGCGCACGCTGGTACTCGGCGGTTTCGGTCTCGAGCGCGCTGCGCGCCGCTTCAAGCGCTGCGCGCGCTTCGGTGATCTCCTGCGCCCGGGGTCCTTTGACGAGCTCGGCGAGCCGGTGCTCGGCGACGGTGCGGGCCGCGATGGCCTGATCGAGGCGCGCCTGCATGGAACCGAGTTCCTGGCGCAGGAGCGTCGCCCCGGCCGGCACAGCGTCGCCCTCGCGCACCGCGATCTCAACGATCGGCTCGTTGGATTCCGCGATCAGCTCCAGTCGGTCGCGCTCCAGCGTGCCGAGGATCTGGCCGTCGTAGCCGCTGTCGCCGCACGCCGTGAGCGCGATAGCGCCGCAGACCAGCAGGAGGGCTCGTACTTTCATGCGTGATGCTCCGCTTTCGCCGCCGACGCCGTGCCGGCCGCGAACAGCCGCGCCGTGTGGGCGATGAGACGCTCGATTTCCTCGTCGTCGAACTTCAAGCCGAGCACGGGACCGGCCACGGCGCGCGCCAGGAACGGGAACATGCACAAGGACATCAGCGACAAGGCCGCGAAGCGTACGTCGAGATCCTTGCGCAGCCTGCCGCCCGCGCGGGCCCGCTGCAGCAGCTCCGTGACGAGGGGCGCCTGCCGCCCGGCGACGTCGCGAATGAACGTACTGCGAAACCGGCCCTTCTCCGCCAGCACCTCGTTGAGGATCAACGTTGCAATCCACGGGTTCGCTGCCGCCGTGCGCATGTGCATGCGGATCAGCACGGCAGGGTCGATCACTGCGCCCGCCTGCGACAGCGAGCCGGCAATCAGCTCGCGCACCGGCGCGATGGCGCGCTCGAGCATTGCCCGGAACAGACCCAGCTTGTTCCCGAAGTAGTAATGAATCATCGCGGGTGTCGTATCCGCCGCGACGGCAATCTGCCGCGCAGTCACCCGCTCGAAGCCGTGCTTGAGGAACAACCTGCTCGCGGCGTCCAGCAAAGCACTACGCACGTCGCTCTCGGCGTCCACCGGCGGGCGCCCGCGACCGCGGATCCGGGGCCGCCGGCGGCGGGCATGTGAACTGGTGCTCATGTCATATTCCCGGGGCCAATATTAAACGCATGTTTAAATTTAGGCCACTGCGGCAGATAAAGTTGCAAAGAATTCCGACACTCGCGGAACTGCTTCGCGAAAGTCGGCAAAGAGTGCGCTGCTTGCTTGTGGGCCGCCGGCGCCTATGACAAAAAGACGCTACGTTTCCTGGGGAGGAAGCATGAGAGTTCGCCAGGTCGCCGGGGCAGCAGTACGCGCCGGCCTGTGGGTCGTCGCAGTCGCAGCGCTCGCGCCGTCCGTCGCGGTTGCGAACGACAGCGAGCGCTCGGCGCGCATTTCCTATTTCGAGCCGCTGCATGCCCTGCCCGCTCCGGCCGGCAGTGCCGAGCGCAAGAGCGGCGGCGCCGTGCAGCAGCTGAGCTTCGACGCGTTCGGCCGCCGCTTCGAGATTTCCCTCGGACTGAACAGCCGCCTCATGGCCAGCAAGCCCGAGCGCTCGTCGCTCGAGCTGTACCGCGGCTCGATCGACGGAGTCGCCGGATCCTGGGTGCGGCTCGCGTCGAAAGGCACGAGCCTGCACGGGATGATGTGGGACGGCACGCAGCTGTATGCCATCGAGCCGGCCGCCGAGGTCAGCGACTCGCTCGAGTCACCGCCGGCAGATGGATCGCAGACGGTGATCTTCCGCCTCGCCGACGCGACTATGGACGCGGGCGCAACCGCATGCGGCGCCGAAAGCGTGCCGACCAAGGCGAACGACGCGTTCGCGGCCCTCACGAATGAGCTGAAGAGCGCGCCCCTGGCGATGCAGGCGGCCGGCGCGACACGGCGGCTCGACGTCTCGGCGCTCGGCGATTCGCGTTTCCTCGCGCGCTTCGGCAACGAACAGGACGCGCGCGACGCGATTCTCACGCGCCTGAACAACGTCGACGGCATCTACAGCTCGCAGCTCGGTATCGAGATCCGCGTCGGCACACTGTCCGTGCCGGATGCCGCCCACGATCAGTTGTCGGCGGCCACCGAGGCGAAGGGCCTGTTGCGCGAGCTGGCAAATCTGCGCAAGCGCACCGGCGAGCTGAACTCGCAGGGCGTAACGCACCTGTTCACCGATCGCGACCTGGACGGCAACACGATCGGCATCGCGTACCTCGACTCGCTGTGCGACCGCCAGAACGCGGTCGGCCTGACCGAGTCGCGCAACACCTGGCTGGACTCGCTGGTCGCCGCGCACGAGCTCGGTCACAACTTCGGCGCCGATCACGACGGCGATGCGCAGGGCACCTGCCCGAACACGCCCTCCGGCTTCCTCATGTCGCCGGTCGTGAGCGGTAACGACGATTTCTCGGCTTGCAGCATCAGTCGCATGCGCGTGGGGGCGCAGCGCGCGAGCTGCATCACCAACCTGCCGCCTGCGAACGTGCGCATCCCCGCCAATCTCGGCACCATGCGTCGACCGCTCGGCTCGTCCTTCCAGTGGCAGTTGCAGGTCACGAATGCCGGCGGTCTGACGGCGCGCGACGTCCGCGTCGAGCTGACGCTGCCTGCCGCACTCGCGATCGCCGATGCAAGCGTGGTTGGCGGTACGTGCATGAGCGGCGGCGGCGCCGTGCAGTGTGAGTTCGACGACTTCGCAGGCGGTGCTTCGCGCGCGATCCAGCTGGAGCTCAGCAGCGACGTCGCGGGGACGAATGCGATCACGGCGCGCGTCAGCGCCGACAACGACGCGAGTCATGTGGACAACAATGGCTCGGGCGCCATCGTCGTCGAGGCTCCGGCCGACGTGGCGGTGACGCTGCACGGTCCGTCGACGGCGTCGGCCAACCAGACGTTCACGGTCGGCTTCCAGGTCGCCAATGTCGCGGCCGACAACGTTGGGACGGTCAAAGTGCAGATCGACATCCCTGCAGGTACGACAGTGGGCAGCGCGTCGCTCGCCAACGGCAGCTGCACGACCGGCGCCGCGCAAATCGAGTGCACGCTTGCACCGCTCGGCCCCGGCGTCGCGGCGACCGGCTCCGTATCGCTCATGGCTTCCGCCCCGGGCAGCGCAGCCCTGCACGCGGCAGTCTCGGGCGACTACTTCGATGCCAACAACGCCAACGATACGGCCGACCTCGTCGTCGCGGTCAGCAATGCATCCGCGCCGGCCACTGCCGAGCGCGCCGCATCCGGCGGCGGCGGGGGCTCGTTCGGCCTCCTGCTGCTCCTGGCACTCGCACCCCTGCAGCGCGCCCGCCGGCGCGCTTTTTCAATGGCGAAAAGTCGCCGAGGCGCTTTTCGCTAACCGCTTGCGAAAGACGTGGCTTTCGCCGCGCTTGAAAGCACGCTCGACTGTCGCCATCTTGGCTCGCATGCTTGCGGTTCCCGCAGGTCTGAGATCGCACGGTGGCAACATACAAGGACTACTACCAGATCATGGGCGTGGCTCGCGATGCGAGCCAGGACGAGATCAAGCGCGCCTATCGGCGGCTGGCGCGTAAATTTCACCCGGACGTCAGCAAGGAGGCGAACGCCGAGGAGAAATTCAAGGAAGTGCAGGAGGCGAACGAAGTCCTGAAGGACCCGCAGCGCCGCGCCGCCTACGACCAGCTCGGCTCGAACTGGCGCGCCGGGCAGGAGTTCCGCCCGCCGCCGGACTGGGGGCGGGACTTCGAGTTCTCCACCTCGTCCTTCGGCGGCGGCGGTGAGACGGACTTCAGCGATTTCTTCGCCTCGCTGTTCGGCCAGCGCAGTCCGTTCGGCCAGTCCTTCAATCGACGGGGCAATCAGGGCGCGCGCGGCTTCGCGGCGGCCGGCGAGGATCATGTCGCCAAGATCCAGATCGACCTGGAGGACGCCTTCAACGGCGGCGCCCACACGATTGAGCTCAAGTCGCCGCAGCTCGGCGACGACGGACGCGTCGTCGTGCAACCGCGCACGCTCAAGGTGACGATTCCGTCCGGCGTCATCGAAGGTCAGCGCATCCGTCTCGCCGGTCAGGGCAGTCCCGGCAGCGGCGGCGGCCCGGCCGGTGATCTGTACCTGGAGATTGGTTTTCGACCGCACCGGTTGTTCACCGCCGAGGGTCGCGACCTGACGCTGACGCTGCCGATCGCTCCGTGGGAAGCGGCGCTCGGCGCGACCGTGCAGACACCGACGCTGGCGGGACCGGTCGACCTGCGCATCCCGCCGAACGCAAAAGCCGGACAGAAGCTGCGCCTGAAGGGGCGTGGCCTGCCCGGTGCGACGCCCGGCGATCAGTACGTGGTGCTGAAGATCGTGTTGCCGCCTGCGGACACGCCGCGCGCGAAAGAGCTCTACGAACAGATGCAGCGCGAGCTGCCGTTCGACCCGAGGGGCGAGTCGTGAGCTAGTGCGTGCGGTCGAGCAGGTACGCGACCCGGCGCGGAATCGCCAGGTCCATGTGCTGCTTTTCGATGAAGTCCGCCGCACCTTCGCGCATCGCATCCACTGCGGCGCGCACGTCCGTCTCCTCGCCGAGCACGATCACCGGCGGCGAGGTTTCCGTGGCGCGCAGCCGCCGCAACAACTCGAGGCCGGACATGCCCGGCAGCAGCACGTCGGTAATTACGCAACCGGGAGTGGCGTAGCCGAGCGCGTCGACGTCGGCCGCGAGATAGCTCTCGGCGCTCTCGTAGTCCTGTATTTCGGCGTCGAGGGAGCTGAGCAGCGAGCACAGCAGGCGGCGTGCCGCTGCATCGGCTTCGATCACTGCGACGATGGGACGGGTGATGCGCACGTAGTAGTCATTGCTGAGAAAAAAGCGGCCACGGCCACTGTACAAAGAAAGCCCGAGCCGCAGGGAGGATTGGGGGCGGTGGACTCGCCTGTGGGCCGTGGTCGCATGGCCCGCATCTTTCCTTCCGAGCGACCGCAGCCAGAAGTCGCACTTGTACTTAAAGCAGCACCCCACGAAATCGCGCCGACCATCGTGCGCGTTGCAAAGTACGTAGAGCGATTTCGCGGGGACCCCGCTAAGAAGTTTCTTGCCGCAAATTCGCATTGCCCGCAATGCGCAAATTCTCAGACTTGTCCGACTTCCAGCACCATGCGCACCAGGTGGGCGAGCGACGACGCCTGCATCTTTTCCATTACGCGCGCGCGATGGATTTCCACGGTGCGCTGGCTCAGCTTCAGGTCGCCGGCGATCACCTTGTTCGCCTTGCCGTGCACCACGAGATCG
>DATEML010000315.1:0-2928 GCA_035275585.1 Steroidobacteraceae bacterium
GGCACGAACGTGACCGACGAGCTCGGCCTCACCGAAGCGAACTCGCGCATCTTCGGCACCGCGGCGGGCACCGGCGGCGTGATCCTCGCCCGTCCGCTCGAGGGCAGCGAGATCAACTTCCAGGCCAAGTACCGCTGGTAGTCGTCGCGACGATGCTGCGCACGCATCCCCCAGTGCGCAGCATCGCGTGAACGGGGAGGGCGGGCCGCCGGACGCAGGTCTGGCGGCTCGTCCGACAAGACGTCGAGCGCGCAAGAGCCGTTGACAATGGCTGCGACCGCGGCGTAGATCGCGCAATGAGGATCGGACGATCCGTTGCATTCGCCCTGTTGTTGGGTTGTCCGCCTGCGGCAGCAGAGCCATTCATCGGACAGTTCGAGCTCAAGAACCTGGAGAGTGCGCCGGGCAGTTTTGAGTTCCAGAGCCAGAACGCGTGGTCGTGGGGCCTGCCGCCGCGCCGCAGCGCAGGCGACGGGGAAGGCGTCGAGTTCGACGAGAACGAAATCATTCGCGAGCGCTACGCGGTCGAGCTCGAGATGGGACTCACGAGCATTCTGAAAATGCGCGTCGGTGTCGAGTTCGAGAAGGAGCGCTTCGATGAGCCCGGGTCAGTTCAGCAGGCGAACGCTTTCGACGAGCTGAGCCTGACGGAAGTCGGCGCAGAGGTCATCGCGGTTCTGGTACCCAGAGAGGACGATGGTGCCGGATTCGGTCTCGTCGCAGAGCTGGAAGGACCGTTGGATCAGGAAGACTCCAACACCCTCGTTCTCGGCGCCATCGTCGAGTTTCAGTCCGCACGCTGGTTCGTCGCCGCCGTTCCCATGCTGGTGCGTGACTTTGGCGGGGATACGCGGGACGGGGAGCGAGTCGACAACAAATGGGATTTTGCATACGCGGCACAGCTCGCGTTCGCACTCTCCGAGAGCTGGTCGCTCGCGCTCGAAGGCTATGGCACCGTCGAGCGACTGGGCAGCACGGGGCATCCTTCGGAGGCCGCCGAACTGTTCGGCGACTTCAACCAGCATCGTCTCGGCCCCGTGCTGTACTACGACCACGAGGGAGCAGCGAGTACGACGCTCTCGGTTGGCGTTGGCCTGCTCGCGGGCCTGAACGACGACACTCCCGATCACACGCTCAAGCTCAGCATTGAAGTCGATTTCTGACCAACTAAGGGCAACGGGTAAGGTGCAGCGCTCCAAATGACTATTTCGCGGTCGCTCGCGGCGTCGATAAATAGGCCCCATGCCAGCCACCCAGCACGCGCACTGCGGCATGCGCGCGCAATTGATCAAGTGCGCGATCGCCGTCGTGGCCCTGACATGCGGCACGATGGTGCACGCAGCGACTCACCTGTGTCAGGAGGAGGCGACGACCGGGACAACGCCTGAACAGCGGTTTGCCAGGCTCGTCTGCATTCGCGCCCGGGCGATCCAGACAGCGATCGGCCCGCTCTTCGACGGCCGCGACCTCGACATCCGTATCGAGTTCGCTGGCGCGGACGACGCGCAGTATCCGCAGACATCGATGTCGTCCTACGACCCGGCGGCGCACACGCTCTACTTTCGCCGCAAGGTTCTCTGGCTGGCACCGGAGGCCTGGTACCAGTTGGCGCTCGCCTACTGGCCTTATTACCGCGACGTCGCGCGCGCAACCTATCCGCTGATCGGCATCGTCGATGAGGCGCTATGGAATGCGCATCTGCGTCAAGCCGCGCACGAGCACGGCCTCAGCTGGCCGAGCGAGGATTGCGGCGAGATCGACATCGCGCGCCGCCTGGGCTGCGAGATGCTCGTGAGCGCGACCGTGGAGCTGTCGCAATCGCCGGCGACACCGATGGTCAACGCCAACCGCGTCGACCTGCTGTGGCCCGAGGACCTCAAGGATTTCGAGCGGCGCGCCTGGACACGCGGAGGACGCGAGTACCGTGAGGTGCGTCGTCTTGGCGGGCTGCTGTTGCTCGAGCCGCTGGTTCGTGAGTTCGGCGCCCCTCGGGTGTTCGCATACGCCGCGCGCACGCCGTTCCGCATCGAGAACAACAACGTGCGCCTGTCGGCCCTGCGCTATCAGGACGGCGCGCGCAAAGGGATGGCGATGTAAGGCCCTATCGCGCCGAGTTGCTCGATTTGTCGGCGCGCCGCAGAAAGGCCACCTCGATGAGCTGGTCGGGCCGCTTCGAGTCGGCTCCCATCGCAAGACTGATGAAGACCACCTCACGGCCGAGCGACTCATGCGGGAGACTGGCAAGCGCCCCCTGCAAGTCCGTCCCGGGCATGGCCGCATTGACCTGATCGTTGACGACGGACACGATGCGGCACACCGTTGAGCGACATTCGACCGAAGTGGTACCCAGGGCGTTGGGAACGGGTCGGCGCGCCAGAAAGTCACGCAGCTCATTCTCCATGTTCGGCGCCCACGCGTCGTCGCGAGCTTCGGATTTCATCTTGTCGCTCAATTGCTCCATGCTCTCACCGCGCGCTCGCATCTCGGCATCCGTTCGAATCACCTCGTCACCAGGATCCGACGACGACGGCGGAGCGACGTCCGCAGTACTTCCGGGCGCAGGCAGACCGGGATCGGACGACGTAGTAGTGACGTTCGCTGTACTTCCGGACCGGGCCGCCGCCGGAACGCTGGGGTCGGCGGCCGATTGCACGACATTCACGGGAGCCAGCGCTGGCGAGGTGTCGGAGCGTGATGTCGTTTCCTCGCGTACCGTAGCGGTTGTTGAATTTTCAGCAACCGGGGTCGACGCTCCTTCTTTTTGAAGCGCGACAACGGCAAGAGCACCGACAATGGCGCCGACGACGGCGCCGGCGAAGAAAATTCGAGCGCTCATGAGTACTCCCTTCAGCGCCAGCGCACCTCGACTTGCGCCGCGTCGTCGAACTCCAGCGTCGCTTGCGGCTGCATCGGCTCCAGTTGCCGCAG
>DATEML010000316.1:0-3388 GCA_035275585.1 Steroidobacteraceae bacterium
TTGAACACGCGCTTCCAGTCGACCTTGCCGCTGCCGACTTCGGTGGTCTGCGCCTGCAGAAGGTCGGTGGTCACGCGCAGATTCTTGACCACGTCCTTTACGTGCAGCAGCGAGATGCGATCGTCATGCTTCTTCAGATACTTCACCGGATCGGCGCCGGCGGTGACGACCCACGCGATATCCATCTCCATAGTGACCAGCTGCGGATCGGTCAGCCGCAGCAGCTCGTCGTAGGCTACGACGCCGTCGTACGAGCGGAACTCCATGTTGTGATTGTGGTAGCCACAGCGCAGCCCGGCCTGCTTGGCCGCCGCGCCGATCTTGTTGAGCTGCTCGGCGTTCCACTTCCAGTCATCGAGCGTGATGCCCGAGGCCAGCGACACGACTGCGTGGCCGGGGTTGGTGCGGAAACGCGCGTCCGCCGTCCATGGGAAGGCGCACACGAGGTATTCGGTGCCGAGTGCCTTCGCGTAGTCGATGCGCTCCTGCAGCCCGTCCTGTAAGTCCGCCATGCTCGCGTGCATGCTCGGCGCCGCCAGACCCAGGTCGTCCAGGAGCTTGCGCAGCTCGGTCGCGGATTTCCCGGGAATGCCGGCCAGCTCGACCTCGCGATAGCCGATGGCGGCGATGGCGCGCAGCGTTCCAACCAGGTCTTTCTCGACCGCCTCGCGGACTGTGTACAGCTGCAGGCCGATCGGGCGGCCGAGGGGCCCGGTTTGCGCATCGGCGGCGCGGGCCGCCTGCAGGCTCATGGCAGCCAATGCCAGGGATCCGCGTTCAAGAAAAGCGCGCCTCGAAAGCATGGCATCTCCTCGTCCCCCGTTTGCTCCGAGTATATTGAAGTCTCGATGAATTCGGACCCATTCAATGCGAGCCGGGCGCCCGCCCTGGCGATCCTGGTGCACGGCCTGTGGATGTCGGGCCTCGAGCTGGCGCTGATCCGGCGCCGCCTGGAGATGGACGGCTCGCTGCGCACGCTGTCCTTTACCTATCCGACCATAGTCGGCTCCATGAGCGATCACGTGCGTCGGTTGATCGAGTGCGCGCGCGCCCACAAGGCGGAGCGGCTGCATTTCATCGGCCATAGCCTCGGCGGATTGGTGATCCTGCGCGCGCTGCAGGTGACCGCTGAGCTGCCGCCAGGCCGCGCGGTGCTGCTGGGCTCGCCGCTGCAAGGTTCGCGCACGGCGCAGAAGTTCGCGCGTCTGCCATTCGGGCGTGCGTTGCTCGGCGGCGCGATCGCGGAGGAATGCCTCGACTGGTCGCCGCGCGAATGGTCCGGGCGTCGCGACGTGGGCGTGATCGCCGGCTCGGTCGGGTTGGGTCTCGGCCGTCTGCTCGCAGACCTGGAGGACGCGCACGACGGCACCGTCATGGTCGAGGAAACGCGCCTGCCTGGCGCCAAGGACCACCTCGTCGTCGCCACCTCGCACACGGGGCTGGTCTGGTCCGCGGAGGTCGCGGAGCAGACCCGGCACTTTCTCGATCACGGCGCCTTCAGGCGCGGCGCGTAGCGGCAGCTCAGCCGGGCACCCGGCCGACCCACGGGCGCTGCACCCGATACTCCGGCACAGCCGTCGCCGCATCCTTGCGCATCGTGATCAGCTTGCGTCGCTTGAGGAGCGCGACACCGCGTTGTGCACTGGCCTTCGACAGGCCCGTGTCGACGGCCATCGTCGTGTAGCTCAATTGCACCTTGCCGCGCGCGGCAGCCCGGCGCCACAGGTAGAGATAAATGATGAAGGCGGCCGGCGAGCGATCGTGGCCCACCAGATCCGGCAGCAGCACATCCACTACGTAGTGATCGACCGCGAGGTTGCTCATAGCATAAATACTATAGTCGTTATGCGGTCAGCGGCCAGTGCGGCTGTGTCACCATCCGCGCCGTCGTCACAGCATCGCGGAGCGCACATGATCACGCACCTGAAGTTCGCGAGCATTCCCGTCAGCGACCAGCAACGCGCGCTGGAGTTCTACACGCAGAAGCTGGGCTTTCGCGTCGTCACCGATCAGCAGATGAACGAGCAGCAGCGCTGGATCGAGCTGCGCATCGGCAATTCGCAGACGCGCATCGTGCTGTTCACGCCCGAAGGGCAGGAAGACCGGATCGGCAGCTTCTTCCCCGGCTCGCTCGCCTGCGACGACGTCGAAGCGACTTACCGCCAGTTGCGGCAGCGAGGCGTCGAGTTCCTGTCGGAGCCGAAGCAGGAGCCGTGGGGCACGTTCGTCATCATGAAGGATCCCGACGGCAATCAATTCGTCGTCGGATCCGCGTGACGGCTGATTTTTCTGGTCGAAAGCGGCCAAGGCCCTTTCGACGACGCCGGCAAAAGGCGCGACTTTCGCCGGCTAGATCAGTCGCTTGAGCTCGTACAGCGCTTCCTGTGCCTGCCGCGGCGTCATCGTGTCGACGTCGAGGCTCTGCAGCGCGCTGACCGCAGGGTGGTCCCGCGGCGGCTCCGCAACTTCCAGCAACAGCTCCTGTTGCGGTCGCGGCTCGTGGGCCGCCGCCGAGCGACGTTCCAACTCTCGTAAGTAACGCCGCGCCGCGCTGATCACCTTCTGCGGCACGCCGGCGAGCGCTGCGACCTGCAGGCCATAGCTCTGGTTCGCCGGACCTTCCTTCACCGTGTGCAGGAAGATGAGCTTGTCACCGTGCTCGGTGGCATCGAGGTGCACGTTCGCACAGCCTTCGAGCTCGGCGGCGAGCGACGTCAGCTCGAAATAGTGCGTCGCGAACAGCGTGAATGCGTGAGTGTTGCGGGCGAGATGCTGCGCGCACGCCCACGCCAGCGACAAGCCGTCGTAGGTGCTCGTGCCGCGGCCGACTTCGTCCATCAGCACCAGGCTCTGCGCCGTGGCGTTGTTCAGGATGTTCGCGGCCTCGGTCATTTCCAGCATGAATGTCGAGCGGCCGCCGGCCAGATCGTCGGAGGCGCCGATGCGCGTGAACACGCGATCGATCGGACCGATGCGCGCCGCGCGCGCCGGCACGTAGCTGCCCATGCGCGCAAGGATCGCGATCAGCGCCGTCTGCCGCATGTAGGTCGACTTGCCGCCCATGTTCGGGCCGGTGATGACGAGGATGCGCCGCGCGTCGTGCAGTTGCAGATCGTTCGGCACGAAGGGCTGATCGATGAACTGCTCGACGACCGGGTGGCGGCCTTCGCTGATCTCGACGACCGGATCGTCGGTGAGCTCAGGGGCTGTGTAGCGCAGCGTCACGGCCCGCTCGGCGAGATTCGCGAGCACATCGAGTGCAGCCAGCGCCGCGGCGGTCGCCTGCAGCTCGGCGAGCCGGCCGATCAGCTGATCGAGCAGCTCGTCGTAGAGCTGTTTCTCGCGCGCCAGCGCGCGATCGCGAGCGCTCAACACCTTGTCCTCGAAT
>DATEML010000317.1:0-3054 GCA_035275585.1 Steroidobacteraceae bacterium
GGAGCAAGTTCATAGACCTCGCAGGCCGGCTCGCACGCAAGTTCGAATCGCAAGGCAATCATGGCGGGGCGCGCGCAGTGTATCTGCGAGCGATCGACCGGTATCCGACATCGGCCGTGTGTTACGAAGGCCTGATCCGCAATCGACTCGCGATGAAAGATGCTGCTGGGGCGATCGAAGATTACGAGCGCTATCTGCGCGTGATCGGCGCGACGCGCGAAGCCACGCCCTCTCCTGCCATGCGCACTTTAGTCGGTGCGCTGCTGCGCTGATCAATCTCCGCCGCCGCAGCCCAGGCTTCCATTCCGACCCTCTACTGCGCGACGCGGCGACGCGCCTTGAGCAGCACATCCACCGCGTCGGGACGGCCATTCCAGTAGTTGAGCCGCACGCGCCCGTCTGGCTGTTGGCTCACCGTCGCCGGAATCGAGCTGAACGTGCAATACCAGCCCGACGGCAGCACCACTGCATTGCGCGGCCGCCCGAGACTGCGATCGAACACCAGGTCATCACCGTCCAGCTTGTAGCTCGCGGGGGCGGTGTAGGTTTCGGCGATCCGCAAGCGCATCGACTGGCCCGCCTGCACGGCCGGGAACGGAATCACGACCACGCGCGCGTCAGGCTCGGGCGTTTCGCCGGCGTTGATCTTCGACGCGATCATTTCCGCTCCGCTCATCTCTTTCGTCTGCAGTTGCTCACCCGTGTCGAGAATGCTCGCGGACGGATTGCTCGCCTTGCTGCCCTTGCGGACGACGTTTGCGTAGCCGTTGATGCCGGGCCGCGACTCGGTGTAGTCGTGATAGAGCGCGAACGCGTTCGTCTCGGGCTGCTGCAGGAAATAGACGATATCGCGGTCCTGATGTGCGCGCTCCGACAGCCGGTCCTCTTCCGTCTCGCCTTCGAACGGCGATTCCCAGCTGCGCTGCTTCGTCGCAGCCTTCGGCGCTGCCGCCGCGCCGACCTGCGCGCCTTTCGTGGCTCGCAACACCACTGGTGCCTGGCCTTCGGTGCCGTTGATGAAACTGATCGCGATGCGACCATCCGCCTCGGTCAGGATTTGCGAAGGTACCGTCAGCCCGACGACTTCGTAGCCCGCGGGCAGCACGACCTTGTTGCGTCGGATACCGAGCGGCCGGTCGAACACGATCGTCTTGCCGTCGACGTAGTAGCTCTTCTTGTCCTCGTACGTCTTGATGATGACGACGCGGCCCTGGCCGTTCGTCGCGACGGGGCGCGCGAGCGTCACCTTGATGTAGTTCGTGTCGAGGTCGGCATCGGCCATCAGCGCATCCTTGCGTGCGTCCGCGCCGCTCACGACCTCGAAGTGCAACGGCTTGCCAGTCATCGCATCGAGCACGCTCTCGTCGCTGGCGGCGCTGCCTTTGCGGATCGGGTTGTAGTAGTACTTCGCGCCAGCGGTCGTCGCGGTGACTTCGTAGGTGATCTTGAACTTGCCGCTGTCGGGCGCGAGGAGCTCGTAGCGGGTGTATTCGTCGGTTTCGGCTTGGGTTGTGGAGGTTGGGAGATAGATGCCGTCCTTAGAGGGTTCGGCGGCGGAGGCGGCAAAGGCGGTTGCGAGTAGCAGAGCAGAAGTCGAGATGCGGACGAGAGCGAGGTTCACCATTCTTATCTCCCAGGCCGACGACGGCTCGGGATGATACCTCAGCGCAGTGCTACTTCTCGAAGGCTCAGCCGTCTCCCGTCGGCACGATCCCAGCCGTCTCCACCATCAGGATGACGGTCTTCTCCGGCGCACGCGGACGATGCATCACGCCCCTCGGCACGACGAACGCCTGCCCGGGGCGCAGATCGACGGTGCGATCTTCCATCTCGATGATGAAGCGGCCGCTTACGACGTAGAAGAACTCATCTTCGACCTCATGCTTGTGCCAGTGATACTCGCCCTGCACCGAGCCGAGGCGCACCACGGACTCGTTGACCTTGCACAGAGTCTGGTTGTACCAGGGGTGCTCATTGGCGGCGACGATAGCGTTGACGTCGATCACTTCGCCCGCAGCGTGCAGGATGTTGAGGTGGGTGGAGTACTTGGTGCTGAAGTCGGTGGGCGACGTTGCCATGGTGGCGGCTCCTCAGAGTCGGGCTGAAGCCCGACCTACATGGGACCGATGCTAAGCTAGCGCTGACCTGTCCGGAAGCGCACCCATGGCTCAACTGTTCGATCGACGTTCATTTCTCCACGCCTCGTTGCTGACCGCCGGTGCGTTCTCGTCCTGGCCGCGCGTGATTTTTGCGGAGTCGGCCGGGCGTATCGTGGCGCGGCCGTTCGAACTGTCGCAGGTGCGGCTGCGGCCGGGCGCCGCGCTCGGCGCGCTGAATGTCAATCGTAGCCATTTGCTGACCTACGATCCCGATCGCCTGCTGCACATGTTTCGTGTGACAGCCGGATTGCCGAGCACGGCTGAGCCGCTCGGCGGTTGGGAGGCACCGGACAACGAGCTGCGCGGACATTTCACCGGCCACTACCTCTCCGCGTGTGCCCTGCTCTACGCACACGCCGACGAGGCAACCCTGAAATCGCGCGGCGACACGATCGTTGGCGAGCTCGCGAAGTGCCAGGCGAAGTTCGGCAACGGTTACGTGAGCGCGTTTCCCGAAGAACTTTTCGATCGCCTGCGCGCGAATCAACCCGCGTGGGCGCCGTTCTACACGCTGCACAAGATCATGGCGGGTCTGTTCGACATGCACACGCTCGCCGGTAACGCGCAAGCGCGCACGGTACTCGAAGGAATGGCGACGTGGACCGCGCAGTGGGTGCGCCCGATCGACACGGCGCTGATGGATCGCATCCTCGAGCGCGAGTACGGCGGGATGAACGAAGTGCTCTACAACTTCGCTGCGCTCACCGGTCAGGACCGCTGGCGCGAGCTGGCGGATCGCTTCAATCGCAGGCGCATCATCGAGCCGCTCGCCGCCGGACGCGACGAGCTGCAGGGGCTGCACGTCAACACGACGATCCCGCAGATCATCGGCGCCGCCCGCGGCTACGAGCTGACCGGCGACAGAAATCTGCGCGACAGCGCCGACTACTTCTGG